>JBOFLG010000146.1:0-24679 GCA_051657745.1 Dermatophilaceae bacterium
CCGCACCCGCCGGATGAACGCCACCCCCGCGACTGTAGAGGACCCCATTAGTGCGTGAAACCGCACCAACCACCACGCATCACCGCAGGTCACAGACCCGAGCCGCCGTCGCTCCGCGAGCGGTGAGCCAAGTCAGGCCAGAGCCATGTCCAACGACGCGCTGTTCTTGACCATCGCCGGCCTGTCGCTGGATTGGGCACAGCAAACCCCGGTCGTGTGCTCTGACCTCGCGGTCTACAGGGACGGCTCCGGGGTGCTCCGGGGTGTTCCCGACCAGGGGAGATGGGGATGACTGACCAGACAAACTCGTGGGAGTTGCTGCAGACCCACTTCGCGCCGGCGCGTCTACGCCACTACCTCCGCGGCGCCGACGGTGACCACGGCCGAGCTGAGGCCCTCTACCGCGTGGAACGCGGAGATCTCCGGAGCGTTCCAGGTGGCTCTGGCGCACCTGGACGTTGCATTGCGGAACACCATCGACGCCCAACTCACTCGACGTCACCCACGGCCGGGGCGCGAGGGCCACTGGATCTTCGACGAGCACTTCGAGCTCGGGCGTAACCGAACCGGAAAAGGTGGCGTTCCCGTACGGCGGCGAGGCGGGCGACGGGTCAGGCGGCCGGGGTGATCCGGGCCAGCTTGCGGCCGACCTTGAGGTAGAACGTGCCGGCCTGGCCGTCGAGCTTGTCCTGAACCAGGGTGGCCAGTGGTTCGCGGGTGTCGTCGGCGGTCAGCAGCACCTGCTCCTGGCCGTCCGCTGACTCGGCCACCAAGCGCAGCCCGTTCTGCTGCGCGACCCGGCGGACATCCCCGTTGCTGGTGGCAAAACCGAGGGCCTTGACGACCTCGGTGACCGGCTGGTTCGGGTCGGCGACCGTGGGCAGATTCTCGATCTCCCCGAAGGTGCGGGTGGAGAAGCGGGCGACGAACTCCTCGCGTGCCTTCATCGCGGCATCGACCCCGTGGATGGCGGCGGTGACCTCCCCGGCGAGGATCTTCTTCAGGTCCATCGGATGAAGAGTCCCGGCTGCCACCCGACCGGTGGTGACGGCGATCTCGGAGTCCAGCCATTCCGACAGGGCCCGGAGGTAGGGCTCGGTGAGCCGGTCCGGGGCCGACATGATCTTGCCGAAGATCTCGCCGGCTGGCGCGGTCAGCGGGACGTAGTTTCCCTTGGACTTGCTCATCTTGGCCCCGGTGCCGTCCGTTCCCTCGATCAACGAGGTGGCGACCACCAGTTCCGGGGTCTGGCCGCAGATGTCCATGACCTTGCGGCACATCTGCATATTGAGGAACTGGTCGATCCCACCGACCTCGAGGTCGCAGCTGGTCTCCACGGAGTCCAGCGCCATCACCACCGAGTACATCAGCTCGGCCAGTGAGAGGCCCTGCCCGGTGTCGAGGCGGGTGCGGAAATCCTCTCGCTGCAGCGGCATCGACACCGGGATCTGCGCGGTGATCTCGATGACTCTCGGCAAGGTGACCTCTCGGAGCCAGTCGCCGTTGTGGCGAAACTCGGCCCGGTCGAAGTCGAAGAACGGCGTGACCTGCTGGCGGTAGGTGGTGAGGTTGCGGGCGATGTCCTCGTCGGTCAGGGCGGGGCGGTCGTCGGAGCGCCCGGACGGGTCGCCGATCTTGGCAGTCATATCCCCGACGATGAACACCACGTGGTGGCCCATTCGCTGGAACCGGCTGAGCAGCAGCATGGGCACCGCGTGTCCGAGGTGCACCTCGGCCCCGGTCGGGTCGATGCCGAACTTGGCGACGAACCGGCGGTTCTTCGCGTCGGCCGCGAGGATCCGTTCCGCCAGCGCATCGGCGGACGGCTGAAGTTCCTGCGCACGAGCGGCGATCAGCACGGCTTGGTCGGCCGGGGCCAGGTCGGACAGGTCCAGACTGCGGCGCTGGGTGGTCTCGGTCAGCAGTTCCCGCACCGTGGCGTCAGCCGCAAGGTCTGCACCGTTCAGTAGGGCGGTGGTGCGGTCAACGGACTGGCTCAGTCTGGTCATCAACGCTCTCCTCGAAGCCCATGTACCCCGCCACGTTATCGGGGCCGAGCCGGGTCGGTGCCGCCGCGGTCGCCGGTCGCCGGCATCGCCGGCCGCTCAGGTGAACTGCCAGGAGCGTTTGCTGAGGCCGAACCAGAACCCGTCGATCACGCTTCGGCCGGCCACCGCGCCGGATGCCGAGGCGGCGCCAAGTGCCACATAGAGCGGTGCCCAGTGCTCGGTCCGCGGGTGTGCCTCGTGCGGAGCCGGGGCCTGGTGGATGACGTCGAGCACCGCGTCGACGTCTCCGCCGCCGACCGTCTCGGCCGCCCAGTGGTCGAATTCGGCGGACGCAGTGGGGGGCGGCGCGTCCGCACTCGCCGACGGGTCGAACCAGGCCAGGTTGTGCGTGGTGAAGCCCGACCCCATGACCAGCACGCCCTCGTCGCGCAGCGGCGCCAGCCGCTGGCCGAGCTCGAATAGCCGCTGCGGGTCCAGGGTCGGCATCGACAGCTGGAGTACTGGCACGTCGGCGTCGGGGAACATCTCGACCAGTGGCACGTACGCCCCGTGGTCGAGCCCACGGGTGGAGTCCTCGCGCACCGTTTCGCCCGCGTCGGCGAGCAGCATGCCCACCGACCGGGCGAGCGCCGGCGCTCCCGGCGCGGCATAGGTGACGTCGTAGTAGCGCTGCGGGAACCCCCAGAAGTCGTAGGTCAGCGGCACGTCGCCGGAGGTCGCCGACACCGACGTCGGCGCGTGCTCCCAGTGCGCCGAGACGACCAGCACGGACGCCGGCCGGGGCAGGTTCGCCGACCAGGCTGCGAGCTGTGCGGTCCACCGGGCATCATCGGCGAGCGGCGGCGCGCCATGGCTGAGGAACAGCACCGGCTGTCGAGACACGGCGGCATCCTCCTCACTTGAAGTTAACATTTCAACCGTACCCGGGACCGGCGTCATGCACGAGGATCGCCACCTGGGTGCGGTTCTCCAGGTCGAGTTTGGTGAGGATGCGGCCCACGTGCGCCTTCACCGTCCCAATGCTCAGGAAGAGCGCCGCCCCGATCTCCGAGTTGCTGTCACCGCGCGCCACCGCGCGGGCCACGTCGTGCTCCCGCTCGGTGAGCACCGCCAGGGCCGCCCGCGCGGCCGACCGGCGCCGGTCGGCATCCGGACCGCCGGATGACGCAGCGCCGGTCACCGCGGCGATGAGCGCCGAGGTCGCGCTCGGCGAGAGCCGCGGCTCGCCCGCGACCACGGCGTGCACGGCCTCGACCAATCGGACCGGCGGGGTGTCCTTGAGGAGAAAGCCCTGCGCGCCCACCCGGATGGCCCGCAGCACCAACTCATCGGCGTCGAACGTGGTGAGCACGAGCACCCGCGGTGGGCGGGGCAGGGCGAGCACGTCGGCGGTGGCCGCGATGCCGTCGCGCACCGGCATCCGGATGTCCATCAGCACCACGTCGGGTGCGGTGCGGCGCACCAGGTCGAGGGCGTCGGCACCGTCGCCAGCCTCGCCGACCACCTCCAGCCGCGGGTCCCCACCGAGGATCATCGTCAACCCGGCCCGCACCAGCGGGTCGTCATCGACCAGGGCCACCCGGATCGTCGGCGGTGCGTCATCCCCGGGCTGCTCGCCGGTCCTCGCCGCGCTCATACCGGCCACGGTAGCGAGGCCCGCACGACGAACCGGCCGCTGTCATGACCCGCCCGCAGATGTCCGCCGAGCAGGTCGACGCGTTCGGTGAGCCCGAGGATGCCGAGCCGCGCGCCCGGTGGCGCCTCGACCCGGCGCACCGGCATCGGGTTGGCGACGACGACCTCGAGGCCGTCGCCGGGCGCGCCGCCGACAGTCACGGTCACCGTCGTGTCTGGGGCGTGCTTGCGCGCGTTGGTCAACGCTTCCTGGACCACTCGGTAGACCGTGCGCCCGATCGTGGTCGGTACCTCGCCCACCACAGCGTTCTCGCAGGTGACCGACATCCCCGCCTGCCGGGCCTCGGCAATCAGGCGAGGGAGGCCATCGAGGTCGGGCTGTGGTCGTTCCGGGTGCTCGGATGACGGAGCCTCCTCCGGGCGCAGCACCCCCAGCACGTCCCGCAGGTCGCGCAGCGCCAGATGCGCGTTCTCCTCGATGGTCCGGGCCACCGCGACCTGCTGCGCGCGGGGGAGGTCGTCGCGGAAGGTGAGGGCGCCGGCGTGCATCGAGACCAGCGAGATCCGGTGCGCGAGCACGTCATGCATCTCGCGGGCGATCCGGGTGCGCTCGGCGGCGCGGGCCGCGGACACCAGGGCCTGCTGCTCGCGCTCGGCGGTCTCGGCGCGGTCGCGCAGGCTGGCGAGCCGCTCGCGGTCGCCGCCCACCGACCAACCCAGCGCGACGGCCACCGCGGAGCCGGCCACTCCCAAGACCACGTCGACCCACACCGGGAACGCGTCCGCCTGCGGGTAGAGCGACTCGAAGAGCACCGACGCGGCGACGGTCGCCGGCACGACAGCCGCCAGCTCGGCCGGTCGCCGCCGGGTCGCCAGCGAGCACAGCGCCAGCGTCGACGGGCCGGCCGCCACTGCGGAAGCGCCGGAGAGCAGGCTGGTGACCACGGCGACGGCGAGCGGGGCACGCCGCCGCCCGAGGGTGAGGCCGAGGCTGACCGCTCCGACCAGCGGGTCACCCACGGCGAGCCAGAGCAGGACCCGGTCCGATGCCATCCCGTCGTCATCGACGGCCCCCGCGGTGAACGCCCAGGTAGCAACGCCGATCAGCACGACGACGATCAGCCGCCAGGTGTGGCTCCACCAGCCGAGCGGAGGCGGCGGGGGACTGGAAGTCCGCGCCGCCGTCATCCGGCCATGGTAGAGAGCGCACGGCATTCGAGGCTGCTGTCGAAAGTCCACCCTGGACGATGCCGGATGTAGACCGAAGACACCCTGCCCAGGCAGTCGGATGGATGTGCCGCGCCGGTCTGATCGCAACACTGGGCACCATGATCCAGATCGAGAACCTCACGAAATGCTACGGCCGGGTCACCGCGGTCGACGGCGTCACTTTCGCGGTGCCAGCCGGGTCGGTCACCGGCTTCCTCGGCCCGAACGGAGCCGGCAAGTCCACCGTGATGCGGATGATCACCGGGCTCACCCCACCGACCAGCGGCCGGGCTACCGTGTTCGGTCGCGACTACCGCGACCTGCCCAACCCAGGCAGCCGGGTGGGCGTCATGCTCGACGCGTCTGCCCAGCACGCCGGCCGCACCGGCCGCGAGGTGCTGACGCTCAGCGCGATGACCATCGGTGTCGACCGTTCCCGCGTCAACACCGTGCGGGCCCTGGTCGGTCTCACTGACGACGAGGCCGGCCGCCGGGTTCGCACCTACTCCCTCGGCATGCGGCAGCGGCTCGGCCTGGCTAGCGCATTTCTCGGCGAGCCCGAGGTGCTCGTGCTCGACGAGCCGGTCAACGGCCTGGACCCGCAGGGCATCCGCTGGATGCGCACGCTGCTGCGCGACTTCGCCGACCGCGGTGGTGCCGTGCTGCTCTCCTCGCATCTGCTGCATGAGGTGCAGGCGGTCGCCGACAAACTCGTCGTCATCGGCCGCGGGCGGATCGTGGCCAGCGGCACGATGGCGGAGCTCGTCTCCGGCATCGGTACCCGGGTGCACTCGGATGACGACCGCGCCCTCGCCGAAGCTCTCACCTCCGCAGGGCATACCGCCACCCAGGCCGGCGACGCCCTCGTCGTGGCGGCGGAACCGGCTGTCGTCGGCCGGGTCGCCCTGGCTGCCGGGATCGCGGTGCACGACCTGCGCCCGCACGGGTCCGAGGGCCTCGAGGACCTGTTCCTCAGGCTCACCGTCGCCGACGCGCGGGAGGTGGCGGCATGAACACCTCGACCGGGCCGAGTCTCCGACGACTCGACGCGGGTGACGTGCGGGACGCTGGTGCGTCATCCCAGGACGTTCCTGGGGCGAGGCGCCAGGGTGCCGCCCCCGGCGGGAAAGTCGGGAGGGCGGGGGTGCCGTTGGCGCGACTGTTCCGCGTCGAGTTGCGCAAACTGCTCGATACCCGGGCGGGCCGCTGGCTCGCGGGAGTCACCGCACTCATCGCGGTACTGGTCGTCGCGGCGGTGCTGATCTGGGGTGAGTCGAGCGACCTCGCGTTCGCCGAACTCATCCCGCTCGCGATGCTGCCACTCGGCAGCCTTCTGCCGGTGCTCGGGATCCTGACCGCCACGGCCGAGTGGTCGCAGCGCACCGGCATGGTCACGTTCGTCCTCGAGCCGCACCGCGGCCGCGTCGTCGCCGCGAAGGTTGCCGCGGCGGCGGTGCTCGGCCTCGGCGTCGTCGGTACCGCGTTCGCCGGGGCAGCCGTGCTCTACCTCGGCGTGGTGGTGACCCGCGGCCTGGCCGCCGACTGGTCGGTGCCCGGCGATGTCGTCGGTGGGGTCGCCCTGGCCATGGTGGTGGTGCTGGTCCAGGGCGTTGCCTTCGGGCTGTTGTTCCTCAACACCCCGCTGGCGATCGTCGTCTCGCTGGTGCTGCCCACCGCCTTCAGCCTCATCGGCGGGCTGGCTTCCGGGTTCGCTGAGGTCGCGCGGTGGCTCGACCTCTCGACGGTCATCGAGCCGTTGCTGGCCGGAGCGATGACGTCGGCGGACTGGGCACACCTCGGCACCGCGTCGGTGGTCTGGGTCGGGCTGCCACTCGGGGTCGGCACCTGGCGGGTGCTGACCGCGGAGATCGCCTGACCGAGCCCCCGTTTCCCCGACGGTGCCGCCGAGGGTGCGCTCGGCACGCCTCGGATCGGCGTGCTGAGCCAGCCGTGGTCGGCACGGTCGGGGAAGGGCGGTGGAAAGACCGGGGTGACGGAGACGGTCAAGGTTTCGCGCCCGACGCTCCGGGGCGTTACCGTTCGTCGCGTCTACCGCGTCCGAGCAGCGACGATTCCGGTGCACGCGGCCGGACGGAACGGAATAGGTGCACTCGTGGCAGGACGCAAGCTCGTCATCGTCGAGTCCCCGGCCAAGGCCAGGACCATCGCCGGCTACCTCGGCAGCGATTGGGACGTCGAGGCCTCGGTGGGTCACATCCGCGACATCCCCACGCCCAGCGAGATGCCGACCGAGATCAAGAAGGGACCGTTCGGCAAGTTCGGGGTCGACATCGACGCCGACTTTGAGCCGTACTACGTCGTCGATGCCGACAAGCGGAAAAAGGTCTCCGAACTCAAGAAGCTCCTCAAGGGCGCCGACGAGCTCTACCTGGCCACGGATGAGGACCGCGAGGGCGAGGCCATCGCCTGGCACCTGCTCGAGACCCTCCAGCCGAAGGTCCCGGTCAAGCGGATGGTGTTCCACGAGATCACCCGCGAGGCGATCCAGCGCGCCGCGAACACCACCCGCGACGTCGATGCCCGGCTCGTCGACGCCCAGGAGACCCGCCGCATCCTCGACCGCCTGTACGGCTACGAGGTCTCGCCGGTGCTCTGGCGCAAGGTGCGGGCCGGGTTGTCCGCCGGGCGCGTGCAGTCAGTGGCGACCCGCATCGTCGTGGAGCGGGAACGCGAGCGGATGGCGTTCCGCTCCGCGTCGTATTGGGACGTCGAGGCCGACGTCACCCCCGACTCCGAGGCCAACCTGTTCACCGCCCGGCTGACCGGCGTCGATGGCTCCCGGGTTGCCACCGGCCGGGACTTCGCGGATGACGGCACGCTCACCTCCGCGAAAGCCGTGCAGCTCGACGAGGTGCGGGCCACCGGTATCGCCGCGGAGCTGCGCACGGCATCCGTGACGGTGCGGGAGGTCAGCGAGAAGCCGTACACCCGCCGTCCGAGCGCGCCGTTCACGACGAGCACGCTGCAGCAGGAAGCGTCGCGCAAACTACGGCTGAACAGCCGCAACGCGATGCGGGTCGCGCAACGGCTGTACGAGAACGGCTACATCACCTATATGCGGACCGACAGCACCACGCTCTCGGATGCCGCGCTCAGCGCCGCCCGGGGTCAGGCCCGCGACCTGTATGGCGCCGACTATGTGCCGGACACCCCGCGCCGGTACGAGAAGAAGGTCAAGAACGCCCAGGAGGCGCACGAGGCGATCCGCCCGTCCGGTGACCGGTTCCGCACCCCGGCCCAGGTCGCCGGTGAGTTGCGCGGCGAGGAGTTTGCGCTGTACGAACTGATCTGGAAGCGCACGGTTGCCTCGCAGATGGCCGACGCCCGCGGCTCCACCGCCACGGTCCGGCTCGGCGCCGCTCTTCCCGAGCGAGCCCCGGCCCGTGATGTCGAGTTGTCGGCGAGCGGCACCGTCATTACCTTCCGCGGTTTCCTTGCCGCCTACGAGGAAGGCCGCGACGAGCGCCGGGCGTCCCGTGGGAAGGACGAGGCCGAGCAGGAGCGACGCCTGCCGCGGCTCGGCACCGGCGCCGCGCTCACCGTCATCCGCACCGAACCGCTCGGGCATGAAACCTCGCCGCCACCGCGGTACACCGAGGCCACTCTGGTAAAAGCCATGGAGGAGAAAGGGATCGGGCGCCCCTCGACCTATGCGTCGACCATCGGCACGATCCAGGACCGCGGGTACGTCTCGCACCGCGGGTCGGCGCTGGTGCCGAGCTGGCTCGCGTTCGCGGTGACCCGGCTGATGGAAGTGCACTTTTCCCGCCTCGTTGACTACGACTTCACCGCCTCGATGGAGGAGGATCTCGACGCCATCGCCCGCGGGGACCAGCAGCGCGTGGTCTGGCTCAAGCGGTTCTACTTCGGCGAGGAGGCGGCCTCGGCGCAGGGGCTGCGCGCCCTGGTCGAGGACCTGGGCGACATCGACGCCCGGGCCATCTCCACCATCGACATTGGCGACGGTGTCGTGGTGCGGGTCGGTCGCTACGGGCCCTATGTGGAGGAAGTGGTCCCGCGCGGTGTCGACCCGTCGACCGGCGAAGTGACCGACGGCGACTCGACGGATGCCGCACCGGCCGCGCCGCGGCGGGCGTCGATCGCCGACGAGACCGCGCCCGACGAGTTGACCCCGGCCCTGGCGCGTGAACTGCTCGACCGGGCCGCGGATGACGGCCGGGTCCTTGGCCGTGACCCCGCCACCGGCCATGAGGTGGTGGCCAAGGCCGGTCGCTACGGTCCCTATGTGACGGAGGTCCTCCCCGACTCGGATGACGCGCCCGCCAAGGGGAAGAGCAAGCGCCCGAAGCCGCGCACGGCATCCCTGTTCGCCGACATGGACCTGGCCACCATCGAGCTCGAGACCGCACTGCGGCTGCTGTCCCTGCCGCGAGTGGTTGGTGCCGACCCCGAGACCGGCGACGAGATCACCGCGCAGAACGGCCGCTACGGGCCCTACCTGAAGAAGGGCACCGACTCGCGCTCGCTGACCTCCGAGCAGCAACTGTTCGACGTCACGCTCGAGGAGGCGCTGGCCATCTATGCGCAGCCGAAGCAGCGCGGTCGGGCTGCGGCCAAGCCGCCACTCGCCGAGCTTGGTGCCGACCCGGTGTCGGGCAAGCCAGTGGTGGTCAAGGAGGGCCGCTTCGGCCCGTACGTCACCGATGGCGAGACCAACGCCACGCTGCGCCGCGACGACGACCCGGAGTCGATCAGCCCGGAGCGTGGCTATGAGCTGCTTGCCGACAAGCGCGCTCGTGGCCCGGTGAAGAAGACCGCGAAGCGCGGCGCGAAGAAGGCCGCCACCAGGACGACAACGAAGAAGACCGCAAAGAAGGCCGCGACGACGAAGGCCGCGACGACGAAGACCGCGACGACGAGCAGCGCCGCGGCAACGAAGGCCGCGACGACATAGGTTTGTCACGTGGCCCTGAATCCGCAGACGCTGCCCAGCCTGACGGCTGCCGAGTTCGTGGCCGCAGTGTCAAGCGCGTCCCCGCGAGAGTTGCGTGCCGACTTCGCTGGGGCGCATCGAGAGGCGTTGCTCGACCTGGTGTTCGGGCGCTTCCCGGCGCAGTTCCGGCCGGAGCGGGCCGGTAGCCGCAGCGCTCGGATCGATTTCCGGATCACCGGCGGCCCGGACGATTCCAGCGACACCTATGCCGTCGTGGTGGTCAACGGCGCCTGCACCATCGATAAGCATCCCGCCGCTAAGCCGGACCTGTCGCTGACCCTCGGGCCGGCCGAGTTCCTCGGTCTGATCGTCGGCACGGCAAACCCGGTGATGCTGTTCCTGACCGGCAAGGTCACGGCAGGCGGGGACCTCGCTCTGGCCAGGGTGCTGCGGCACTGGTTCGCCACGCCCAGCGGCTGACCCACACCCCCAGCCTGGGTTTTTCCGCCCCATCCGGAAAACGTCGGGTTCGCACGGGAAGACAACCCTGGCGAACCGGGGGCTTCCCCGGCCCAGCAGGCGGGGCGCGCGCCGCGCGTGCTCGATGTGGCGTTGACCCTCACGCGGCGTTGGCCCACCGTGGCGTTGACCCTCACGCGGCGTGAGGCGCCACAGTGGTGACATGACCGCGACGAGCACCCACACTGCACCTCCGGGGGGCTCCGCCCCCCGGACTCCCCCCACAATGGCGCGGGTGAAGCTGACCGTCGGGCAGGTCGCCGAGACGTACGGCGTCACGGTGCGCACGCTGCACCACTACGACGCCGTCGGTCTTGTCGTCCCGAGCGCCCGCACCCATGCGGGGTACCGCCTCTATACCGAGGCCGACCTCGCCCGGCTCGCTTCCGTCGTCACGTACCGCCGGCTCGGCCTGCCTCTCCCCGAGGTGCGCGCCCTGCTGGGTGGTGATGGGACGCCGGAGGAGCACCTGCGCCGTCAGCGCGCCACGGTCGTGTCCCGGCTCGGCGAGCTCACCGAGCTCGTTGCGGCCATCGATCACGCACTGGAGGCAGTAATGGAACAGCGACCCGCCACGACCACCGAGCTGAAGAAGCTGTTCGGCGACGGCTTCGGCGAGGAGTACGCGGCCGACGCCGAGCAACGCTGGGGCGACACCGACGCCTGGCGCCAGTCCACGGCCCGCACGAAGGGCTACACGACGGCCGACTGGGCCACGATCAGGGCCGAGGCGGATAACGTGAACGCCGCGCTCGTCGCCGCGCTTGTCGCGGGCGAGCCGGCCACGTCGGAGCGTGCCATGGATGCCGCCGAGGCCCACCGCGCCCACATCGGGCGCTGGTTCTACGACCTCGACCACGCGTTCCACCGGACTCTCGCCGACATGTACGTCTCCGACCCGCGGTTCGAGAAGACCTACGAGGACCTCGCACCGGGTCTGGCGCAGTACGTGCACGATGCGGTGCACGCCAACGCGAACCGTCATCTCGGATGACGCACGGGCCCGTTCCGAGGTGGCCGGACTGGTTCACGTCAGCGTGGCGTCGCCGCGAAGAAGACCGCGCGCCGCCGGTTCCGCCCCACCCACCTGACGGCGCCGCGAAGAAGACCCCGCGCCGCCGGTTCCGCCCCCACCCACCTGACGGCGCCGCGAAGAAGACCGCGCGCGCCGGTTCCGCCCTCACCCACCTGACGGCGCCGCCTCGGGGCCTGAGACTGTGCTCGTACCCCGAGGCGGCGCCTGGTCATCGATCAGTGTGGTGAATGCCGACGGATCACGGCTCCCGCAGTGCGGGCTTGGAGCATTCGGACCGGGCGCCGACCCCGACTTGGAGTGCCCGGCATTCAGCGTCGGTCAGGCTTTGCCATGCCTCGGCCGAGATCACCCCGCGGGTGGTGGCCGGGGTCGTGGTGGTGGCCGCGGTCGGGGTTGGGGTCGGAGTTGGGATGGTCTCGGGTGCGACCGGGGCCACGCCGGCGCTGGTGGAGGTCGCACCGGCTACACCGGTGAACGGTGTTTCGCTCACCTGGATGTCGTCGAATGAGGCGCGCACGTCTCGGCTGGGCCACCAGATGTTGGTCGGCAGGTTTCCTGCGCCGCTGGACCCGCCGTGGAACGTGCTGAAGTACACCGAGTTGAGGTTGGCGTCCGGCGAACTGCGGAAGTTCACGTCCCGATAGTCGCCGGCCAGTGTGCCGTCCAACCAGCCCTGCCAGATGCCGTCGGCTTGGCCGGGTGTGTTCAGCTTCATTCGGAATTCGATGGTGTGCCAGGTGCCGCGAGTGACCTGGGCGTGGCCGGCGCCGGGCACGTTGTTCCACAGCAGGCGTTCCCGCGGGTCGCTGTCGGTGTGCAGGTAGAACTCGAGTTTTCCTTCGGCGCGCCACATCAGACGGGCAGACACCAGGTTGTTGTCGCTGGGGAACCCGGCCGCGTCGTTGGCGGTCAGGCCGGGCAATTTCCCGCCGTTCGCCCAGTCGAAGTCTTCGTCGAACCGCACGCGGTATCTCAGGTAGAGCTCGTCGTGGGCCGTCCCGGAGACCGTCTTGGTCTTCCGGTCGTACGCCTTCGCCCCGAGGATCGGCATCTCGAACTGGGCACCGCTATGGCTCGAGGTGTTGCCGCCCTTGGGGTAGAGCACGCGCAGTGCCTGGCCCTGGGCGCCGGGGACGTTCTCGAAGGACCAGCGCACGGTGCTACTTGCGCCGTTGAATTGCCCGGCAGCTTCGCGGCCCTGCCGGTCGGACAGTCGGGTGCCCGACAGGGTGTTGGTGGCTGGTTCAGCTCCGTTGCCGAAACCGCTGATTGTCGATGCCGTCGGGCAGAACAGGCGGGCGATATCGTTCTTGGCAGCCAGGGCGGGCGTGCCAGCAGGGAACGCCTCGAAGTCCTGGGAGAGCAGCAATCCCGCGGGCGGCGGGGCGCAGGTCGCCGGCTCGGCGGCGTGCGCGGTGGCGCCCAGGGGGGCGGCGATGGAGGCTGCCGCTGCGACAGCGAAGAGGGGCGTCATCCATCCGCGCCTGCCATGATGACGGGTCTGGCATAGGCCGACTTCGTCATGGTGCGGGCCGGGCTCCGACCGTCGTTCTGCAGACCGGGCACCAATCCGTCGGATACTTAACATATTGTCCAGGCTACCGCCGTACGCGGTGTACCGAAGTCGTGCCAGCACGTCCCTTTGGCCGGGTGTATGGCGAACCCACGGTCGCGGTTCGCGCCGCGACGTCGGCCGGCGAGGGGGCGAGTTCTGGTCGCGGAGCGTCATCCGGTAGCCGTCGGGTGTGATCCTTCGGCGGACGCTGGGTGACGCAGAGCGCCCTGACCGGGGTACCGAAGGCCCCTGTCTCCGGCGGGCTACAGTCGGCGGATGAGCACGCTGGCGGGGTACTTCATCGCGTTCGAGGGTGGCGACGGTGCGGGCAAGTCCACCCAGGTGGCGCTGCTCGCCGAGGCACTGCGGGCCCGGGGGCGGGTCGTCACAGTCACCCGCCAGCCGGGCGGCACCGAACTCGGCCGCGCGGTCCGCGAGTTGGTGCTGCATGGCGGGCATGTCTCCGCCCGAGCCGAGGCGATGCTTTTCGCCGCTGACAAGGCTCAGCACGTCGACGAGGTGGTGCGCCCGGCGCTGGCTCGCGGCGAGGTGGTGGTCACCGACCGGTACACCGACTCCGCAGTGGCCTACCAGGGCGCTGGCCGCGACCTCGGGGCCGACGAGGTGCACGATCTGCAGATGTGGGCGGTCGGAGCGCTGGTTCCCGACCTCACCGTCGTCGTCGACGTCTCTGCCGAGGAGGGCCGCCGGCGCCGCGGCGGGACCCACGACCGCCTCGAGGCGGAAGCCGACAGTTTCCATACCGCCATCCGGCAGCACTTCCTCGCGGTCGCGCGGCGCCACCCCGAGCGCTTCCTGGTGGTGGACGGCACCGAGCCGCCCCAGCGCCTGCACGCGCTCGTGCTCGCCCGGCTGGAGTCGGCCGGGGTGCACCAGTGAGCGTGTGGCGAGACCTGGTCGGTCAGGAGCAGACCGTCACCACCCTCCAGCGGGCCGTCACCGAGCCGGCCGCGATGACGCATGCCTGGTTGTTCACGGGGCCACCAGGCTCCGGCCGCTCGGTCGCGGCGCGCGCCTTTGCGGCGGCCCTGCAGTGTTCCGCCGGCGGGTGCGGCGACTGCCGTGAATGCCGCACCGCCATCGAGGGCAGCCATGCCGACGTCGAGGTGGTCGCCACCGAGGGCCTGTCGATCAAGGTCGCCCAGATCCGTGAGCTGGTTGAGCTCGCCGCGCTCCGGCCCTCCGTGGGTCGGTGGCGAGTCATCCTCATCGAGGATGCCGACCGGCTGACCGCGTACTCCGACGCGCCGGCCAACGCGCTGCTGAAGGCGCTCGAGGAGCCGACACCGCGCACCGTGTGGATGCTGTGCGCGCCGTCGCTCGAGGATGTCGTGATCACGCTGCGATCACGGTCGCGCCACGTGCGGCTGCGGACTCCCCCGGTGTCGGCGGTCGCCGACCTGCTGGTCCGCCGCGACGGCATCGAACCCGGGTTGGCGGTGTCGGCAGCCCGGGCGGCGCAGTCCCACATCGGGATGGCCCGCCGGCTGGCCCGCGACGAACGAGCCCGGGCCCGGCGCAGTGACGTCCTGGCGATCGCCACCCGGGTGGTCGGCGTGGGGGAGGCGATGACCGCCGCGGCTGACCTGGTCGCTATCGCCACTGAGGAGTCTCGGGCCGCGGCCGGCGAGCGGGACGCCGCCGAGCGGGCTCGGCTGCTCGAGCTGCTCGGCGCCGACCCGTCGGCGCGGACCCACCCGCCGGCGGTGCGGGCTCAGGTCACCGCACTCGAGAAGGAGCAGAAGGCACGCGCCACCCGGCTGGTCCGCGACGTCATCGACCGTGCGCTCGTCGACCTGCTGTCCGTCTACCGCGACGCGCTGGTGGTGGCGACTGCCGCAGGCTCGGCTCTGGTCAACGAGGACTCCCGGGCGGTGGTCGATCGGGTCGCGGACGCCCTCGATCCAGTGGGCCTGCTGCGTGCCATCGAGGCCGTCGGCACGGCCCGCACACGGATTGGCGCGAACGTCGCGCCGCTTCTCGCGCTGGAGGCGATGGCCCTCGAGATGCGGCTACCGCAGGCCGGATGACGGTCCTCGGCCTGCGGATGTCGTTGCCCCTCTCGGGCTCCGCTGACCCGTCATCCGCCGTCCGGTGTGTGTCGAATTGACTCGGTGGGACGCTGTCCAGGGGTGCATCCATCGACGCCGTCGCCGAACCGTGACCGGTCCGGGACTGTGACCTTCAGGCCGCTCGCCTAAAGTTCGGACCATGACCCGCAGCACGACCCGCCGCTCGCCCGGTGGCCGCGCCGGTGGTGCCATGGCCCTGGTTGCCGCCATGGCCCTGGCAGGGTGCTCGATGGAGGACACGCGTGAGGCAGTTCAGCCGGCGCCGTCGACCACGGTGACACCTCAAGGCCCGCCGCCTGGGCTCGAAAAGCTGTCCCGTTTCTACGCTCAGCGGCTCGACTGGGCGGACTGCGCTGGTGCGGAGTGCAGCCGGCTGACCGTTCCGGTCGACTACAACGCTCCTGACGGTGAGACGATCGAGATCGCGGTGACGCGGGTGCCGGCCGACCGTGGGTCGAAGCGCGTCGGGTCGTTGGTGGTCAACCCGGGCGGGCCTGGCGCCTCTGGTGTCGACTACGCGCAGGCGGCGGACTTCATCGTGGGCAGCGGGGTGCGCGACGCCTACGACGTGGTCGGGTTCGACCCCCGGGGGGTGGGCCGGTCAGCGCCGGTCAACTGTGTCACCGACAGCGGCCTCGACGACTACCTCGGGGCCGACCCCACGCCTGACACCACGGCCGAGCGTGCCCAGCTCCGCGCCACCGCCGCGGCGTTCGGTGAGGCCTGCAAGACCAACGGCGGAGCGCTCGTGGGGCACGTATCCACCGTGGAGGTGGCGCGCGATATGGACGTGCTGCGTGCTGCCCTGGGTGAGCCGCGGCTCACCTACCTCGGCAAGTCGTACGGAACGCTGCTCGGTGCCACCTATGCCGATCTGTTCCCGAAGCAGGTCGGGCGCATGGTGCTCGACGGCGCGGTCGCGCCCGACCTCACCACTGACGACATCGCGTTAGGGCAGGCGCTCGGATTCGAGCGGGCCACCCGGGCCTGGGCGGCCTACTGCGTCGAAGAGGGCGACTGCCCGCTGGGGGACTCGGTCGAGCAGGTCATGGGCGGGCTACGGACCTTCCTCCGCTCGGTCGATACCACCCCGCTGGCCCGGACCGGCGACACCGCCGTCCCGAAGCTCACCGAGGGCTGGGCGTCCATCGGGGTCGCCCAAGCGATGTACGACCAGGGGCAGTGGCGCTTCCTCGTCGATGCGATGGCCGACGCGGTCGAAGGCGACGGTGAGGCGCTGCTGCAGCTGGCTAACCAGTACGCGCAGCGCAACCCTGGCGGGACGTACTCGGGCAACCTGCTTGAGGTCTTCAGCGCAGTGAACTGCCTCGACCAATCAACCTCGGCTGATCTGGGCGACCGTGCCGCGGCCGCCCAGCGAGCGACCCAACAAGCACCCACCTGGGGTCCGTTCCTCACCTGGGGCTCGCTGGTCTGCGGGGTGTGGCCGATCAAAGCCACCGGGAAGGCTCGGACGATCTCGGCCGCCGGGGCGGCACCGATCGTCGTGATCGGCACCACGCGGGACCCGGCCACGCCGTACGAGTGGTCGGTGCGACTGCGCGACCAGCTCGCGGCCGCATCGCTGATCACCTTCGACGGCGATGGGCACACTGCGTACACCCGCTCCAACGAGTGCGTCGATGATGCCGTCGATGCGTTCTACCTTGCCGGCACCGTCCCACGTAACGGACTGCGCTGCTGACATCGGTGTCCGGATCCCATGCCGGACACCGGTCAGCGCCGCTGCCGAGCGACATCCGGATGACGGCCGGATTCCATCCGGGCGCCAGGTCCGCGTGGTCACCACGACGGCCCCGGACGTGCCGCGCGCGAGGCGTCCCGCGTCAGGTGTGCGGTCTCACGCCCGCACGGTGACAGGACTGAGGCTCGCTGCTGACCCTGGTCGTGGTAGACCTTGTTGGCGTGTTGGATTCGCGGACGGCTCGGCGCCATCCGTATACTTTGGCGTCGTGCTCGGCCTAGCCGGGTACCCGCCGCCTTAGCTCAGTCGGCCAGAGCGATTCACTCGTAATGAATAGGTCATCGGTTCGATTCCGATAGGCGGCTCGGACAAATCCCCAGGTCAGACGTCGTGGCCTGGGGATTTGCATGTTCGCTGGGAAGCTGTGTGGGACGGAACGTGGGACGCGGCGTAGGGATCACCTACCGTCCAGGCATGACCAAGGGCTCAATCGAGGTGCTTCCTAGCGACCGGTTCCGTGCGGTGGTCCGCGCTGGCCGCGACCCGATTACTGGCCGCCGGGCGTACCTTCGCAGGGAACTCTGGCGCGACCGAGGCGCAGCCGAGCAGGATCGAGTGCGGCTGGCGGCTGTACGCAGATCGACTCAGTGCCCCACCCCGACCGCGCCGCCACCCTCGAGATGCTGCTCGACCGACCGACCGACCGACCGACCGACCGACCGACCGACCGACCGACCGACCGACCGACCGACCGACCGACCGACCGACCTTGTCCGGCGCGCGCAACGCGCTCGGCACGCGCGTCAGCGACCGGGATGAGAGAAGGCGCGGGTGCGGGCACGGCCGCTTCCCTGATTGATCGCTATGGACATTAAGCACCCACGACGATCACCGGAACCAGCGGTGCCCGCTTACGTGCCATCAAACCCCGGGCGAGTCACTCAGGCACCACACCGCAGCAACGAGTTTCACCAAGCCCAGTCGAACAGGGCGCGTTGCTTCGACGTCATGACGCTGCCCGAGGCCGCTGATGAGGAAAATTCACTAGCGATGTGCGGTCGTGCACCCGTTCGACCAAAGCGTCAGGCGAGCAAAATCGGGTGTCCGCTGAGGCCATGGCGCAGAATTCCAATTAAGGAGAAAGTCAGATCTACCAACCTTATCGCCGCATCGATAAGTTATTCGGTGATTAAACTCATGGCCATTTACCAGAATAGTTCCATATGCGTCGGGCTGCGTGTCTAAGCCGGCAGAAGCAGTCGGAACGATCAATGCGCCTGCTGCAACGGCCGTCAAAAGCGATCCAACTTTACCGATGGATCGAGTTCGACGGCGACGCTTTATTGAATCTGCACCAGAAATCATGGCGACACTCCTCGCAAAAAAGAATTATTTCGGAAACAAAAAACTGAACGTACAGCGTGCCGTCAGATATAATTCACAACGAAATGTAAGGCCGCTATCATGACAGTAGTTCTTACGCCCGTGCCGACCTAAATTTTACCAGCGCTACCTCGATTTTCGTCAACCAGGGAAATCTCCAGTGCGCTGCGCCTGAGGTTCATGTCAGAAGTCGTCCGATTGATGCGGGGGTCTGATCGGCGGCCTTGGTCCAGATGACGGGCTTGGGGTGTGCGCCATCGGTGGTGATGGCGACCGCACGATGTCCGCATCGCCACCCTTTGGGCGGTGACCACGCCGCCGACGGGAACCACCACTGTGACGACCTCGGCATCGTTGGTGCTCGACTCGGGGTGCGGACAAGACGGCGTCGGCGACGCGCTGCCGGCCGCGAGAGTGCGCTCGGAGGAGACGGGCATCGGCTCGGGGCCAGCGGAAGGCTCGCGGCTACTGTGGCGACCATGAGCGAGGTTGTCGAGGTGGTGGGCGTGTACGACGCGGACGGTGGATGGCGCGGCGAGGTCGCCTACGTCGTGGGCCACCTGCTCGGTCGTACCGAGTGCGCGCTGTGCGACGTCACTCACTCGCCGGTACGTCGCAAGCCGGCCTGGGACGCCATGGTCGCGGGGCTGCCGGTACCGGTGCGGGTGGTGCACCGCAACGAGACATCGGATGGCGAGCGCGCGGCGGTCGCGGCATCCGGCCTGCCGGTGGTGCTGGGGCGCCGGCCTGATGGCGTACTGGACGTGCTGCTCGACCGCGCTGCGCTGACCGGCCTGGATGGCTCGGTCGAGGCATTCGAGTCCCGGCTCCGACGCGCGCTCGACGGGCGGAGCGTCGCGTGAGGCCGGTGCCCGATCAGCCCGGCCCAGGCCAGGAGTCGGCCTGGGAGTATCCGCGCCCGCCGCGGGTCGAGTCGAGCGCTGAGACGATTGAGATCCGGCTCGGTGGCGTGGTTGTGGCGCGCTCCACGCGGGCGCTGCGGATTCTTGAGACCAGTCATCCGCCGTCGTACTACGTTCCGCGAGAGGACTTCTCGCCGGAGTCGCTGCATCTGACAGCCGGCTCCAGTTGGTGCGAGTTCAAAGGCGAGGCGGCGTACTTCGACGTGATCGGTGCGGATGCCGTGGCGCGGGCCTCCGCGTGGGCGTACCCCCGCCCGTCGCGCGGGTTCGAGGTGATCGCCGGGCACGTGGCCGTGATGCCCGGCGAGATGCAGTCCTGCACGGTCGACGGCGAAGCCGTGACGCCGCAGGAGGGTGGCTTCTACGGAGGCTGGATCACCAGTCGCGTCGTCGGCCCGTTCAAGGGTGCGCCGGGTACCTGGGGCTGGTAGGCGCAGGCGCGCGGGCGTCATCCGCTGGAGTGCGGCGAGAACTGCGCGAAGGTGCGGCGAGAACTGCGCGAACCTGGAGCGAGACACCGGGAAGTTCGGGGTGTCTCGACCCAGGTGGTGGCATGGGGCGGGAAAGTTGGGGCGCGGCTCAGTCGTCGGTGAGCGGCCTGTCCTTCGTGGCGAGCTCGCTGCGGGCCTTCTCGGCCGCCGCCGACAGTTCGTCGGGCGTGCGAGCGAGCGAGGTGGGTGCCGGCGCCTCGGCCGTGGCCGGCATCCGCCAGCGGGCCGTGCTCATCCCAGCGGCCGTGGCCCGTTCGACCGCTTCGGTGACACACCGCTCGGCATCCTGGCGCGCGGCCCAGTGGGCGCCCTCGACGGACTTGCCGGGCTCGAGATCCTTGTAGGTCTCAAAGAAGTGCTGAATCTCGAGCCGGTCGAACTCGCTGAGATGGTCCAGTTCGGTGATGCCGTTCTTGCGCGGGTCGCCGGCCGGCACACACAGGATCTTGTCGTCGCCGCCGGCCTCGTCACGCATGTGGAACATGCCGATCGGCCGCGCCCGCACGAGGCACCCGGGGAAGGTCGGCTCGTCGAGCAGCACGAGCGCGTCGAGCGGGTCGCCGTCCTCGCCGAGGGTTTCTTCGACGTAGCCGTAGTCGCTGGGGTAGGACATCGAGGTGAACAGCAGCCGGTCCAGCCGGATGCGCCCGGTGTGGTGATCGACCTCGTACTTGTTGCGATGTCCCTTAGGAATCTCGATCGTGACGTCGAACTCCACAGTTGTTCCCTCCCGCAGGTGACCTAGGCTCGCCCCACAGTGTGGCGCATCCGGTACCGAGGGCATGAAGGGAGGCCGGGATGACCCGCGTCCCCCTCGCCGCCGCCACGGTGCTGGCCCTGCTCGTGGGCTACCTCACCGCGGATGTGTTCGACGTCGTCCCGGGCATGTTGACGCGCGTTGGCGCGGCTGGTTCGCCCGCGCCGGACGGGGCTCCCTCCCCGCTCGCTGGTTCGACCTCCATCCCGGCACCGAGCTCGGCCGGGACACTGAGCTCGGCCGGGCCGCCGAGCCCGGTGCCGCCTGGGTCGGCCGACCTGCTCACCGTGTCGGATGCCGCCCCGCTCCCCGCACCGACCGGCCTCGCGCGTGCCGTGGCGGCGGCGTCGACCGACCCTGCCGTGGCTGACGGTCTGGGGGTCAGTGTCCGCGACGGCATCACCGGCGGGGTGGTGTGGCAGCTCGATGCTGGCCGGCCTCGGGTGCCGGCGTCGACGGCCAAGGTGATGGCCGCGCTCGCCGTGGCCGACTCCCTCGACCTCGACGCCACCATGCCCACCACCGTGGTGGCAGCGCCCGGGTCGGATGACGTGGTGCTCGTGGCCCGTGGCGACACTCTGCTGGCCCCGGGTGCGGGGGATCTTACGGAGGTCGCCGGACGAGCCGGGCTGGCTGACCTTGCCGATCAGGTCGCCGGCGGGCTCCGCGCCACTGGGCGTACCTCGGTGCGGCTGCGCCTCGACCTCTCCTACGCTCCAGGCCCTCGACTACCCGCGACCTGGAGGCCGGCCGACGTACGCGACGGCTTCGGCGGCCCGGTGGTGATGACCGGGCTGACCACCACCCGCGCGGTCGCCGGGCGAGCGGGGCCCGGCCGCCCGGAGTACATCGTGGCGGCCACCTTCGCGACCCGACTCCGCGAGCGGGGCATCACCACCTCCGTGCTCCCGGTATCGGCCTGGCGCGGGCCGCTGCCCGCCGGGGCGACCATCCTCGGCCAGGTGGAGTCGGCCAGTTACGCAGACTTGGTCGGGCTCGCTCTCGCCACCAGCGATAACACCCTCACCGAAAATCTGGTGCGCCAGGCCGTGGTCGCGGCCGGGCGGTCGGCGGCGGAGCCGCGCGCGAATGCCGACTTCATCGTGGATCGGCTGCGCGCGCGGGGAGTGGCCGTCGATGGCCTCCGGGTCGTGGATGCCAGCGGCCTCAGTCCCGGTCAGGCGGTCTCCGCCACGACCCTCTCTGGGGTCCTGGCCGTGGGAGCCGCCGGTGACGTTCCTGGCTTCGACCGGGTGCTGGCCGGCCTCCCGGTCGCCGGGTTGTCTGGCACCCTCGCGTCGCGTTTCGACGATGCTGCGACCGGTGATGTCGCCGGCGTACCGCGGGCCAAGACTGGGACCCTGCGGGCTGGCTCTTCGCTCGCCGGCACCACGGTCACCGCCGACGGCCGGCCGCTGGTGTTCGCGGTGATGGTCGACGGGTTCCCGCAGACCTACGACGGAACCCGCCGGGCCCGGGTGGCGTTAGACCGCATCACCGCCGCAATCACCCGGTGCGGATGCCGATGACTGCCCACCCTGGGTGCGGCGCGCGTCATCCGGCCCTGATCGCCGGCATCCGAACCAGCACCGGCATCCGCACCAGAACCCGCACCTGTAGGAGAGGCTGATCACGTGGCATACGTCGACTGGGAGTTCGCCAAGACCACCGGGCGTGCGCTCGTCGGAGCCGGGCCGACGGTCAGCGCCGATGAGGCGCGCACCGAGGTCGAGGCGATCCGGGATGCCGCCCGCGCGGCCCGCGAGCCGGTCGCCGACACGGCTCGGCTGCAGACCCCGGCCGACGCGCCGGAGGCTCTGGTGGTGGACCGGGCGACCTGGATCGGAGTCAACGCCGACTCGATGCGGGCCATGCTCGACCCGGCGCTCGACACCATCGCTGAGCAGCGGACCCAGCAGGTCGGCCCGACGGCCCAGGCGGTCGGTAGCAAGGTCACCGGGGCCGAGGCGGGTGCCCTGCTGGCGTTCATGGCCGGCAAGGTGCTCGGCCAGTACGACATCGCACCGGGTGGCACGCCGGCGTTGCTGCTGGTGGCCCCGAACATCGTGCAGGTCGCCCGTGAGCTCGGCGTCGACGCCGCCGACTTCCGCAGCTGGGTCTGTATGCACGAGGAGACTCACCGCGTGCAGTTCACCGCCGTCCCCTGGTTGCGTGAGCATCTCATCGCCGAGGCCCGCGCCCTCGTCATCGACCTTGCACCCGATCAGCAGCGGCTGCAGGAGGTCACCCGGCGGGTCGTCGACGGGTTGCCTGAGTTGTTCGCTGAGGGCAGCGCCGGGCTCGCCGAGCTGTTCACCACCCCCGAGCAACGCGCCACGATGGCCCAGCTCACTGCCGTGATGTCGCTGCTCGAAGGCCACGCCGATGTGGTCATGGATGACGTCGGCCCGGCGCACATCCCGACGGTGGCCGAGATTCGCCGCCGGTTCTCGGCCCGCCGCACCGGGATGGGTGGCCCCGACCGCATACTCCGGCGGCTGCTCGGGCTGGAGGCCAAGATGCGCCAGTACCGCGACGGCGCCGTGTTCGTGCGTGGGGTGCAGGCCGAGGTCGGTGTGGACGGGTTCAACGCGGTGTGGTCCTCGGCCGAGACCCTGCCGCTGCCCGCCGAGATCACCGACCCGACGGCGTGGGTCCGCCGCGTCCACGGCTGAGCGCCACAACTTTCCCGCCCGCACCCGGAACGTTCAGGTTCACTCTCCTTCGGAAATGGTGCCCAGATGAAGGTCTCGGGCGCGGGCGGGAAAGTTGGGGTCACGGGGCCCGTCCGCTCGTGGTCCTGCAGGCCGAGCCGGCGCGGTCCGTCCCACGGATGGGAGAGTGGGAGCGTGAGTGGGCCCCATCCGGCGACGGCGGCGATCCGCGGCGCGGTCCGGGCCGCACTCATCAGGCGCGGGCCGGATGACGTCACGCACGTCGCGTGCCGCGGCGGGCCGGATGACGTCACGCACGTCGCGTGCAGCGGCGGGCCCGACTCGCTCGTGCTCGTGGCGTGCAGCGGCGGGCCAGATTCGCTCGCCCTCGCCGCGGCCCTCGCCTTCGAGGCGCCGCGGCTCGGCATCCGGGCCGGGGCGGTCGTGGTTGACCACGGGCTCCAATCGGGCTCTGCCAGGGTCGCCGCCGAGGTGGCGCACCGGCTCGCCGCGGGTGGCCTCGACCCGGTCGACGTTGTCGCAGTCACGGTGCCACACACGTCCGACGGCCCCGAGTCGGCCGCCCGCGAGGCAAGGTACGCCGCACTCGACCTCGCCGCCGACCGGCACGGCGCGGCCCTCGTGCTGCTCGGCCACACCCGGGACGACCAGGCCGAGCAGGTGCTACTCGGCCTGGTCCGCGGTTCCGGCGCTCGCTCGCTGGCTGGGATGCCGCGGGCCCGTGGCCGCTACCGCCGCCCCCTGCTCGACATCTCCCGCGACCAGACCCGAGCCTCCTGCACCGCCGAGGGCCTCTCCCCGTGGGATGACCCGATGAATGCTGACCCTGCCTACACCCGGGTCCGCGCTCGCCGCGCCCTCGCCGACCTCGAGCGCGACCTTGGCCCCGGAGTCACCGGTGCGTTGGCCCGCACCGCCGACCTGTTGCGCGCCGACGCCGACCTGCTGGACTCCTTCGCGGCGGATGCCGTGGCGCGCCTCGGTGTCGGGCCCTGGCCGGTCGCCGATCTCGCTGGGCTCCCGACCGCGCTTCGAACCCGCGTCTGGCGCCGCCTGCTCACTGCCGCGGGAGCGCCCGCCGGCGCGGTCGGCATCCGGCAGGTACAGGCGTGCGACCGGCTGCTCACGCTGTGGCACGGCCAGGGACCGGTGCACGCTCCGGGGGGCCTGCGGGTGACCCGGGCCGACGGCCGGGTGACTATCGCCTGAGCCGTTCCGGTTGAATAGGCGCCACCCCCCACGTCACACGAGGAGCCACGGTGGATGCCGCCCAGATGGGAGCCGACCTCGAACGGGTGCTGGTCACCGAAGAGCAGATCCGCACCAGACTCGACGAGTTGGCCAGCGTGATCGCGCAGGAGTACGACGGCCGGGACCTGCTGCTGGTCGGTGTGCTGAAGGGCGCCGTCATGGTGATGGCCGACCTCATGCGGGCCCTCCCGGTCTCGGTGCCGGTGGACTGGATGGCGGTCTCGTCGTACGGCTCCGGCACCAAGAGCAGCGGTGTGGTGCGCATCCTCAAGGATCTCGGCACCGACATCACCGGCCGGCACGTGCTCATCGTCGAGGACATCGTCGACTCCGGGCTGACGCTGTCGTGGATCAAGGCCAACCTCGAGTCGCGTAACCCCGCGTCGGTCGAGGTCTGCACGCTGCTGCGCAAGCCCGACGCCGCCAAGGTCGAGGTCGATGTGAAATGGGTCGGCTTCGATATCCCCAACGAGTTCGTGGTCGGCTACGGCCTCGACTACGCGGAGGCGTACCGGGGCCTGCG
>JBOFLG010000147.1:0-16798 GCA_051657745.1 Dermatophilaceae bacterium
GTGGGCGCTGTTGTCGTCGTAGCTCATGCCCGCCAACGCCGGCCGCAGGTCGGCCCAGGCACTGCGCGGCGCCTGCCAGAGCACGTCGGCGTAGAACTCGCGCCAGGCCAGTTCGGTGATGAAGGTCTCGACGTCGGGGCCGCTGCGCCCGGCCAGGTCGGCAAGCAGAGTGCGCGGATGCAGCACGCCCAGCTTGAGATACGCCGACAGCCGCGAGGTGCCATCGACGCCAGGGAGATTGCGCCGCTCGGCATACCCGTCGAGGGCACCGTCGCGGAACACGTGCCACCGCCGCATCGCGGCATCCTCACCGGCCTCCGGCATGGCCGGCAGGCCGGATGCCGCCAGCGCCGACTGGACGGCGGCGCTGGCCTCGGCATCGTTCCCGGCATGCCGCAGCGGAAGCGTGTCGGGGGTGGCTGCCGGCACCGGCCAGCCCCGCCGCCGCCAGGCCTTCGAGAACGGCGTGAACACCTTGTACGGCTCGCCCGACCCGCTGGTGACCAGGCCCGGGCCCACGGCGTACGGCGTACCAGTCTCGACCCACGCCACCCCGGCCTCGCCCAGCCGCGCCCGCACCGCGTCATCCCGCCGCCGACCGGCCGGTGTGGTCTCCCGCGAGACGTGCACGGATGACGCCCCCACCCGCCGAGCGAGCTCGGGAATCGCGTGGCACGGGTCGCCATGCACCAGAGTGAGCCTTCCGTCGTAGGTCTGGTCGGTCGCGGTCAGCGTGGCCGCGAGCCAGGCCCGCCGCACCACGCCCCCGCCACGCCACAGCGCAGGGTCGATCACGAATGCCACCACCAGGTCGCCGGTGCCGGCGGCGTTCCGGGCGGCGAGCAGGGCCGGGTGGTCGCGGCGGCGCAGGTCGCGGCGCAGCCAGAGCAGTGTGGTCACCGGAAGGCCCCGGTCGTGGTCCGAGAGAGGTCCGACATCGGGTGCAGGGGCATGGGAGAAATCCTCACGAGAAGAGGTCAAGGGCAGGGGGCAGGAGGAACAGCATGCCGAGCGACCAGGTGAGGTGGGTGATGACGGGCCCGAGGATTCCGCCGGTGACCCGCCGCTGCAGCCCGACGACGAGGCCGACGACGACCGCAGCGAGCGCGAGGAGTGGGATCCCGGAGAACGCCGTGACCAGGCCGTAGATCGCGGTGGTCACCGCCACCGTATGCCGTCGGCCGATGCCGGCGTAGAGCGCGCCGCGGAAGTAGAGTTCCTCGGCGACCCCGTTGACCACCGTGATGGCGGCGACCAGGGCGAGGGAGCCGACCTCAGCGTGCGCGAGCAGCTGCTGCACCGGGTCGCGGAGCGCCGGCAGCTGGGCCACTCCGAGCGCTCCGGCGAGAAACAGTAGGAGGAGCAGGGCGCCCAGCGCGAGCGATTGCACCACCGCCCGGCTCAGCGCGCCGTCGCGGGTGCGTGCGCGACCCAGATGCAACGGGCCAGACGTCACCGCACCCACCGACCACACGGCGGCCAAGGCCACCGTGGCGAGATAGAACGTGTCGTCTCCCGGCTCGATGCGCAGCGCCCAGCCAAGCAGACCCGCGCCGACCGCCAGCGTGATGACCGCGACCACCCGCCGCCGTCGAAAGGCCTGGTCGCTTTCGGTGTGGTCTCGCGGCACCGGCTCCACGAGCGCCGCTCGCACGAAACGCCGCAGCTCGGCGACGGGGTCAAGGTCGGCGGGCCTCACGACGCCCCCGACTGGTGGCGACCCCCCGCCCACGCGGGGTCAGCCGCAGTGACCCGGGCCGGGTCGACCGTGCCTGGTTCGGGCCGGGGGGCGGCGCCATCACCCGCGACGGCGTCGGTGACCGCGCGGTCGAACCCGAGTGGGCCGCCCGGCGGCGACCCGACCGCGTCGTCGATGTCGTGCTCGCGACAGACCACCTCGTGCAGCAGGCTCTGGACGAGCGGCTTGGCCAACCCGGTCGGCACCGGCGTGACAAACCCCACCCACTCGCTCGCTAGCCGTGGGGTCAGCACCGGGACGGTGAGCACGGTGCGCGGGCTCAAGCCGGCGAGTCGGGCGAACCGGGTGATCATGTCGCGGTAGGTGAGCACGTCCGGCCCGCCGATGTCGAACGTGCGGTTGGTCTCGACCGGCAGCCCGGCGGCGCCGACCAGATAGTGCAGCACGTCGCGGGCCGCGATCGGCTGGATGCGGTTGTCGAGCCACTTGGGAGCCACCATCACCGGCAGCCGCTCGGTCAGATGGCGGAGCATCTCGAACGACGCCGAGCCAGAGCCGACGATCACGGCCGCTTGCAGCACCGCGGTGGGCACGCCGCTGGACATCAGTAGGTCGCCCACCTCGACGCGCGAGGCGAGATGGGCGCTGAGCGGTCCGTCATCCGGATGCAGCCCGGACAGGTAGACGACCCGTTGCACGCCGGCGTCGTAGGCGGCGCTCCCGACGCTGCGGGCGAGGGCACGGTCGCGCTCGACGAAGTCGCCGCCGCCGTCCATGGAGTGCAACAGGTAGTACAGAACCTCGACCCCGTCGAGCGCTCTGGCGAGCACCGCTGGCGAGGTGGCGTCGCCTTCGACCACCCCGGCACGGTCGTGCCACCACCGGTCGGCCACCCGGGAACGGCGCCGCGTCAGCACCCGCACCTCGCGGCCCGACTCGAGCAGCGCGGGAACCAGACGAGAGCCGATATAGCCGGTGGCCCCGGTGACCAGGACCCGGCCACCGGGTGAGTCCGGTGACGTCACGGCCGCGCCGTCGGCGCGGCGCGAGGAGCCAGCGCGGTCGACGCGACGCGGGGAGGACGGCGCCGTTGGCGGTGACCTGAGCCTGCGGACGGGCGTCGTCCGGCCGTGCTGGTGGCCATGTCCGTTCCTCCTGAAAAGTCGGTGCGTCGACCTGGGATCGGCGCCGACGTCAGGCGCTCACGGTAAGCGAGCACGGATGCTGTCGGGGCGTCGAGAACCCGATTCGCGGCAGTTTCGTCAAAGCTTTGTCAAAGTTCTGACCAACGAGTTACCGTGACGATCGTGAAAAGTCCCGTGCCGTCCACGATGCGGATTGGCGAGTTAGCCAGTCGCGTTGGCGTCACCACGCACGTTCTTCGAGCGTGGGAGAGTCGGTACGGGTTGCTGCGGCCGGGCCGGTCCTCGGGAGGATATCGGCTCTACGGGCCGGATGACGAGCGCCGGGTCCGCGAGGTCGTGGCCTTGCGAGAGCAAGGCGTCAGCGCAGTCGAGGCCTCGCGTCGAGTGCTCGCCGCCGAACGCAATGGCACCACAGCGGTCGACCTCAGCGACATCTCGCACGCGGCTCACGCTTCCGACTCGTCCGCGTCATCCGATGACGCCGACCTCGGACTGTCCACCGGCCTGCGCATCGACCCGCCGCTGCTGGTGACCCAGTTGCTCGACGCGGTGTCGGCGCTCGACGAAGACCGGGCCCACGCCGTGCTCGACGTCGCGTTCAACGAACGCTCCATCGAGAGCGCGGTCGTGGACGTCCTCGTGCCGTTTTTCGTCCGAGTCGGCGAGCAGTGGGAACTCGGCCGGATCGGGATCGCCCAGGAACACTTCGCCAGCAGCCTGGTCCGCCGCCGGCTGAGCGCCCTCTCCCTTGCCTGGGGCGTCGGTCCTGGGCCGCTCGCCGTGCTGGCCTGCCCGCCCGGCGAGTTCCACGACATCATCCTGCTCAGCTTCGGCGTGCTGCTCGGTCGAGCCGGCTGGCGGATCCGCTATCTCGGCCCCGACACCCCGATCCCGTCGGTGGCCTCGGCGGCGCAACTCTCCAAGGCCGACGCCGTGGTGATCGCCTGCCGTCGGCCGTCCGGGTTTCGGGCCCATGCTGCGGCACTGCGCCACCTCGGTCAGGACCACGCGGTGTGGTTGGCCGGTCGCGGCGCGACACCGCGCGTCCTGGAGGAGGTCGAGGTGCACCACCTCGGCGCCGACCTCGTGGCCAGCGTCGCCGAACTCACCGAGCACGCCCGAGGAGGTCGGCGCCTCCCCGAGCACGTCGGCACCCTGAACCTCGACAGGCCCGCCGACGAGCCCGCCCGGTCGGCCGTCGGCGTCGATGCCGACCAGCGCCACTGACCCGAGCCGCCGACCCGCGCTGGCGTCATCCGGCGTAGCGGGAGACGGCGTGGATGACGACGCCAGCCAGGGCACCCACGACGGTGCCGTTGATCCGGATGAACTGCAGATCGCGCCCGACGAATAGCTCGATGCGGCGGGCGGCCTCGCGGCCGTCCCAGCGGTCGATGGTCACCGAGATGACCTCGGCAAGCTCGCGGCCGTAGCGACCCACGAAGAACGCGACGGCATCGGCGAGCCGGGTCTCGGCCGCGGCGCGCCACTCGTCATCCTCGACGAGGTGCTGGCCGAACTGCTCCAGCAACTGCTCACCGCGACGGGAAATGTAGGAACTCTCGTCGGCGAGCGCGGCGGTGAACGCCTCGCTCACCGAGCGCCACATACGGACCGCGGTCTCGGGCACCTGCGGGTGGGTGAGCAGCAGCGCCGCGAGGTTCTCGGCGCGCGCCATCGTGTCGGGGTCGTGCTGCAGGTCGCGGGCCAGCCGCTCCAGCAGGTCATCGAGGGCGCGACGCGCCGGGTGCCCGGGCTGCTCCACGAGGTCAGCGAGGAAGGCGAGCACCTGCTCGTAACTCCAGCCGATCACCCGGTCGTCGAGCCACGGCGGGGTCCACCACGGGGCGCGAGTGCCGAGCACCTCGTGGTACGCCCCCGGGTTGTCCCGGAGGAAGTCGTGCAGCTGCCGGATGACGAGGTCGACCAACCCGTGGTGGGTGCGGTCGCGGACCACACCGTCGAGCAGCGCACCCGCCACCGGAGCCAGTGGCTCGTCGATCAGGCGAGGCAGCAACACCTGCTCGACGAGGGTGCGCACCTCGCCGTCATCGAGGTTCGCCAGGGCGGTGCGTGCCACGACCGCGGCCTCGGCCATGACCCGGCGGCGGTGGGCCGGGTTGCCAAGCCACACTCCGACGCGGCGCACGGCATCCGCCTGCCGAAGCCGCTCCCGGGCGATCTCCTCGGTGAAGAAGTTGTCGGTGACGAAGTCCTCAAGGTTGCGGCCGATCTCGTCCTTGCGGGTGGGGATGATCGCGGTGTGCGGGATCGGCAGTCCAAGCGGCCGTCTGAACAGGGCGGTGACGGCGAACCAGTCCGCGAGCGCGCCGACCATCGCGGCCTCAGCGGCGGTGTTGACGTACCCCCAGGGGCCGTCATGGTCGAGCCGCAGCGTGGCGAGGTAGACGACCATGGCGAGGCCGAGCAGCGAGGTGGCCAGCACCCGCATCCGGCGTAGCTCCGAGCGCCGGCGTACGTCGGCAGGTGACGGGGCCATGAGACTCACCCGCCGATCCTCCCCCAGCCCGTCGAGACCCGGGGCAAGACACGCAGCGACCGCGCTCCGGCACACCCCTGTTCCGGTGTGCGACCGCGAAGTGGGGGGTACGAGATGTCGGCGGCCGCGCCTACGCTGGGCGGGTGCGCTTCCTGAATGACCTCCAGCCGCAACTCGACCTGACCTACGACGACGTGTTCATGGTGCCGGGCCGGTCGGGGGTGAGTAGCCGCCTCGACGTCGACCTGCGCACGGCTGACGGCACCGGCACCACCATCCCGATCGTCGTCGCGAATATGACCGCGATCGCCGGCCGGCGGATGGCCGAGACCACCGCGCGGCGTGGCGCGCTCACCGTCATCCCTCAGGACATCCCGATCGAGGTGGTCACCGACGTGGTGACCTGGCAGAAATCCCGGCACCTGGTGTACGACACGGCCATCGCCCTCGCGCCGACCCGCACCGCCGGCGAGGCGCTGGTGCTGCTGCAGAAGCGGGCCCACGGTGCGGCCGTGGTCGTCGAGGGCGAGGAGCCGGTGGGTCTGGTCACCGAGGCCGACCTCACCGGCGTCGACCGGTTCACCCAACTCGCCGACGTGATGGTGCCCGACATGATCACTGTGCCCGACGGCATCGCGGTAGAAGAAGCCTTCGAACGGCTGACCCGAGTGCGCCGGCGGCTGGCGCCGGTGGTGGCCGCCGACGGTCGCCTGGTGGGTGTGCTCACCCGCGCTGCAGCACTGCGGACCAACCTCTACTCGCCGGCCGTCGACAGTTCAGGTCGGCTGCGCATCGCCGCTGCGGTGGGCATCAACGGCGACGTCGTCACGAAGGCGGCAGCGCTGGTCGAGGCCGGGGTTGATGTGCTCGTTGTCGACACCGCACATGGCCATCAGGAGAAGATGCTCGAGGTGCTCAAGGCGTTGCGCTCACTCGACCTGCCGGTGCCATTGGTGGCGGGCAACGTGGTGTCGGCCGAGGGGGTGCGCGACCTGATCGCAGCCGGTGCCGACATCGTCAAGGTGGGCGTGGGGCCTGGTGCGATGTGCACGACCCGGATGATGACTGCGGTGGGCCGCCCGCAGTTCTCAGCGGTGCGCGAATGCGCCGCCGCGGCAAGGGAACTCGGCAAGCATGTGTGGGCTGACGGCGGTGTGCGGCATCCGCGCGATGTGGCGCTCGCGCTGGCCGCTGGGGCGTCCAACGTCATGGTCGGTTCATGGTTCGCCGGCACCCTGGAGTCGCCCGGCGACCTCTACACCGACGAGCAGGGCCGGCAGTACAAGGAGTCGTTCGGGATGGCGAGTTCGCGCGCGGTGCGGGGCCGCACGGCATCCGACAGTCCGTACGAGCGGGCCCGTAAGGCGATCTTCGAGGAGGGCATCAGCTCGGCGCGGATGTACGTCGACCCGGTGCGGCCCAGCGTCGAGGACGTGATCGACGAGATCGTCGGGGGGCTGCGCAGCGCCTGCACCTACGCCGGCGCGTCCACCCTCGAGGAGTTTCACGAGCGCGCCACGGTCGGCATCCAGTCGACCGCCGGCTTCGCCGAGGGCCGCCCACTGCACACCTCCTGGTGACCCGCCCGAGGTCGGCAGCGCAGGCGCGGCGGGCGCGGCGGGGTCGGCCGCTCGGAACCCCCGCGGTGGGCCGGAGTCGAGCGCTCGGGCGGATGGCGTCGAGCGGGTTCGGGCGTCTGCCGGCCTGGAGCCGCAGCAACGAGGTTGATCGGGCAGGATGGCCGGATGACGTACGACGTCGAGCGGGTGCGCTCGCACTTCCCGGCACTCGCCGAGGGCGCGGCCCACTTCGACGGCCCAGGCGGAACCCAAGTACCGGATGCCGTGGCGCGGGTCGTCGCCCACACGCTCACCTCCGCGATCAGTAACCGGGGCAGCGTCACCGCCTCCGAGCGCCGGGCCGAATCCGTAGTGGCGCAGGCCCGCCGGGCGTTCGGCGACCTGCTCGGCGCTGACCCGCGCGGAATCGTGTTCGGCCGCAGCGCCACCGCACTCACCTACGACCTCGCCCGCGCCCTGGCGAAGGACTGGGGGCCGGGCGACGAGGTGGTGGTCACCCGGCTCGACCACGACGCCAACATCCGCCCGTGGGTGCAGGTGGCCGAGGCCGTCGGTGCCACGGTGCGGTGGGTCGACTTCGACCCGGCCACCGGTGAGCTGAGCGCGGATGCCGTGGCCGCCGAGCTGACCGACCGCACCCGATTGGTCGCCACCACCGCCGCGTCGAACCTGATCGGCACCCGCACCCCGGTGTGCCGGGTTGCCGACCTCGCCCATCAGGTCGGTGCGCTGCACTGGGTCGACGGGGTGCACGCCACCGCGCATGCGTCGGTCGACCTGCCGGCGTTGCGGCCGGACTTCTGGGTGTGCTCTGCCTACAAGCTCCTGGGCCCGCACTGCGGCGTGCTGGCCGCCGACCCGGTGCTGCTCGAGCGGATTCGGCCCGACAAGCTGCTGCCGTCCAGTGACGCGGTACCCGAACGGTTCGAGGTGGGCACGCTTCCCTACGAGGTGCTGGCCGGCGCCACCGCGGCGGTCGACGTCATCGCCTCGCTGTCCGACCTCGACGCCCACGGCGGCCTGGGCAGCCCCGGCGAGGAAGGCACCCGCCGCGAGCGCGTGCTTGCCGGGATGGAGCTCGTCGCCGAGCACGAGCGTGCCCTCCTCGCCACGCTCGAGCCGTCGCTGCGGGGCATGCCGGGGGTGCGGGTCTACTCGAACGCGCGGTCGCGCACGTCCACCCTGCTGTTCACCGTCGACGGCGTCCCACTGCCTGTCCTCTACTCGGGCCTGGCCGACCGCGGGGTCAACGCCCCGGCCGGCACCTTTTATGCGCTGGAGTGCTCCCGACGCCTCGGCCTCGGCGACACCGGCGGCGTGCGGGTAGGCATCGCGCCGTACACCTCGTCATCCGACGTCGAGCGCTTCCTGACCGCGCTCGACGACCTCGTCGCCACCGGAAAGAGTTGAGCGTCAATGGCATTCGAAAGCACCAGCCCGATGCTGGTCACCGGCTGCTCCACCCGCATCGGCCGGGCCACCGTCGAGGCGCTCCTCGCCCGCCGTCAGTACGGCTGCTGAGCAGCCCGGCCCATGGTCACCGCTCTGGCGCCGCTGGTGGCGCCGGTTACCCCGGTCGACGCGCTACGCCGGGTCGCGTTCCTGCTCGAACGCTCGCTTGCCGGCAGCTACCGGGTCGAGGCGTTCCGGGGTGCCGTCACGGTGCTGCGCGGACTCTCGGATGACGAGGTGCGCGAGCGCGCCGAGGCCGGCACGCTGCAGGAACTCACCGGCATCGGGAAGGCGACCAGCGGTGTCATCACCGAGTCGGTGGTGGGCCAGTTGCCGGCCTATCTCGCGAACCTGCAGGCGTCATCCGGCGGGCCGTTGGAGAACGACGGCGCCGAGTTGTACGCGGCGATCCGCGGCGACTGCCACCTGCACTCGGACTGGAGTGACGGCGGCTCGCCGATCGAGGAGATGGTGCTCACCGGCGCCGAACTGGACCACGACTGGATGGTGCTCACCGACCACAGCCCGTCGCTCCGGGTGGCGAACGGGCTCTCGGCGGAGCGGCTCACCCGCCAGCTCGGGGTGGTGGAGGCGGTGAACCGTTCGCTCGGCGACCACCTGCGGCTGCTCACCGGCATCGAGGTCGACATCACCGACGACGGCTCGCTCGACCAGACCGACGCGATGCTCGCCCGGCTCGATCTGGTGACCGCGTCGGTGCACAGCAAGCTCCGGATGGCTGCCGAGCCGATGACCCGGCGGATGGTGGCCGCGGTGTCGAACCCGCGGGTGAACGTGCTCGGGCACTGCACCGGCCGGCTCGTCACGGGCGCGCGCGGCACCCGTCCGCCGTCGAAATTCGATGCGCGCGCCGTGTTCGAGGCGTGCGCGGAGCACGACACGGCGGTCGAGATCAACAGCCGACCCGAGCGCTGCGACCCGCCCGACGAACTCATTGCGCTCGCGGTCGAGATCGGCTGCCTGTTCGCCGTCGACTCCGACGCGCACGCCCCCGGCCAGCTCGACATGAAGGCGCACGGCGCCGCCCGGGCCGCTCGGCTCGGCGTCCCTACCGATCGGATCATCACCACCTGGGATGCCGACCGCCTCCTCGCCTGGGCGAACCCCGACCGCTGACGCGCGCACCGGTCAGGCTCGTTCGCACACAGTCCGGGCGGGCGGACACACGTCACTGATCACGGCCTGGGTGAGCCACCGGCAAGCCGCGGCCCTCCACCGCCTCGAGCAGGCGGAGATCGTAGGAGACACCAACTCCGCCTCCCGCCCGGTCAGCCACTCCGCCAGGGCCGCGCTCTCCGGCTCCCAGCCCGCCGCGATCAGCTCAGCCAGCGGGTGCGGCCGGCTCGGCACGAGGCGGGCGATCACGACACCGCGCTCGGTGATGTCAACTGCCGCCCCCTTCTTCGCCCGAGCCAGCACACCGGCGGTGTCCTGATTCAACTGCCGAATGGGGACACTGTCCATGCCTCAGCGCACTGCGCCGTACTACATCCACGTAGTACGTCAGTTCTAGGTGACGTGCGCAGGAGCGGGAAGGTCATCGACGGCGAGGCTGTCGAGCACCAGTGCCACCGCGTGGTCGCCGACGTCGTCAGCTGAGCGCGCGACTCGGCCACCCCCAGCCGGTTTGGGGATGCCGCGGCCGTCCCCTATGCTTTCGCACGTCCTCGACGGATCCGAACGCTGCGGGTTAGCGCGACGTGAGGGCTCGATCAAGGTCGGGTCCCCATCGTCTAGCGGCCCAGGACCCCGCCCTTTCACGGCGGTAGCACGGGTTCGAATCCCGTTGGGGATACGCAGGTCTTGACTAGTTCAAGGCCCCGTAGCGCAGTTGGTTAGCGCGCCGCCCTGTCACGGCGGAGGTCGCGGGTTCGAGTCCCGTCGGGGTCGCTCTGTGTTGCTGAAGCCGGTGTCGTCCGGCCCGGCGGGACAGGTTCGGCCAGGTAGCTCAGTTGGTACGAGCGTCCGACTGAAAATCGGAAGGTCGACGGTTCGACCCCGTCCCTGGCCACCACCACACCCCGGTTCAGCACTACGTCTGAACTGGGGTTCGTTCACCTCGGGGTCTTGCGCGCCACGGTCGGAGTCCTTCCCACTCGCCGGATTTCCCACGGATTGCCCACGACAGTGCCGAGTGAGTAGGTCAGTGGCAGCGTCGACCTGGTCCGCCGTGGCCCACCTCATCACGTATGGGTAGACCTGCCGGGTCACCGCCGACGACGCCCAGCAGGTTGACCCGCACGCACCGGATGGGTGCTCGACGCCGAGTGGGTCGCCCCGGCCCCTCACGTGTGCTCAGCCGAGGCCGGGACGAGACCTACGGGTGTGGCGGTAGTCAGCCGGGCGCCGCTGTGCTGATGGCTGCGCTGGCGGTGGCCGGTGCCGTGTCGGAGGCGACTACCTCGATACGCACAGGGACTTCGCGGCTGGCGTCGGGTGCCCAGCCGGTCCAGGACCGCCAGGTGCGTGGTGGGTGGCCGGGCTTGCCGGGCAGGACTCGGCGCTGGCTGACGCCCTCGACCAGGCCGAGCGCGTTGGCCATCACTCGCGCGTGTGCGTGCGTGCCGGCGTGCACGTGGAACTCGATCATGTCGATCGACTCCTGGCCGGTCGTGAACTGGCCGCGGTCGATGTCGACGGCGAGGGCGGTCACGTCTGGGCACTGGTTCAGCACCCTGGCTACCTGGACCAGGGCCCGTAGCGTGGACGCCATCACGCCGCCGCCCGGCCCGGAATCGTGCGCAACCCAGCGGAGGAGCCGGCTTCTCCGGGGCGCCTCTCTCGCGACGGTGTCGGGACGGTGCCGGCCACAGCCATAGCCGGGCAACACCAAGCCGCCACCACCTCCAGCTCGGCGGCCACCACAGGCCACTCGGCCTCGATCACCGCCAGTTCGTCCGCGGTGGATTCAGGGGTGGACATGCGACCTCCTCCATCCGGCGGGGGCCGCTTGCTGGCCCCACGATGGGAGATGTCTAACAGTTGATATGTGTGAAGATCAACTGTTAGTCCTGGATCTGTGTCACGTCCGGAAGGTTGGGCCAGGACAAGCATCGTGCAACTGTTATGCCTTGTTAGCGACACCCGTCGCGGCGAACGCCCAGGTCACCCAGGGAGCTCCATGCCCACCACCACCCCTCCCGACGACCACAGCCCGCTGCACCAGCGCATCGCCCGCCACCTCCGCAACGACATCGAGGCCGGCGTCCTCCGAGACCGCGAGGTGCTGCCCTCAACCCGCACCCTCGCGGCGGAGTGGGACACCAGCGTCTTCACCGTCAACCAGGCGATGGCGACACTCATCGCCGAGGGCATCGTCGTCAGCCGGTCCCGCTCCATGCGCGTGGTGCACAAGCCGGATGCCGCGCTGACCCGGCCGCTACGCCTCAGCTCGCCCCAGGTCGTCCTCATCGGCGGCCACCCGGGTAGCGGGAAGTCCGAGTTCGGCCGCGTCCTCGCCCGCGCCACCGGCTGGCCGATCATCGACAAGGACACCACCACCCGCCCCGTGGTCGAGGCAGCCCTCGAAGTCCTCGGGATGCCGCCCCACGACCGAGAGTCCCCCACCTACCTCACCCAGGTACGCCCCGGCGAGTACGAAGCCCTGATGTCCACGGCCGCCGAGAACGTCGAGTGCGCCGTCTCCGTCGTCGTCACCGCACCGTTCCTCCGCGAGTTCAACGACGCCGCGTGGCTCGACCGTGAGACCCTCAGGCTCGAAGCCCTCGGCGCGAGCGTCACCCTGGTGTGGATGAACTGCGACGTCGAGACCATGCACACCTACATCCGCCGACGCGGAGCTGCCCGCGACAGCGTCAAACTCGCCGACTGGCCCGCCTACGTCGCCGCATCCGACTTCGACTCCCGCCCAGCGCGCCCCCACACCGTCATCGAGAACAGCGCATCGAGCGAACCCCTCCAGAGTCAAGCCCGCGCCCTCCTGTCCAGCCTCAGCGAGAGCGGCACACCATGAGACGCGGCGTGATCCTGTACGGCCCGCCCGCCTCGGGGAAGTCCACCATCACCCGCGAACTCGAAGCTCTCGACCCGAGATTCCGGCTCTTCCGCCGGCTCAAAGCCGGCGGCCGACCAACACCGGAGTACCGCAACATCACCACCCGCGAGCTCGACCAGCTGCGCGCCCGCGGCGAGATCATCTGGGAGAACACCAACTACGGAGCCATCTACGCAACCGACCGCGCCGGCCTCACCGCAGCGCTGGAAACCGGGCACCCTGTGGTCCATGCCGGCCAGCCCGCCGCAGTCACGGCAGTCACACACGCCGTCGATCCTGCTCACTGGTCAGTCGTGGCACTAACCTGTTCGCGACCCACCACGGCGGCCCGTCTCGTCGAGCGCGGCGCCGTCGATGTGACAGACAGGCTAGCCACCTGGGACTCATCGGCGGGTCTCCCCGATGCCGCCCTGAGGATCGCCACGGAGGACACTCCACCTCATCAGGCCGCAATGCTGATACGTCGGCTCGCTAACTCAGGGCGCGAACCCGACTGGGTCGTCGGACGACCGAACGCTCAGTCGAGTTCCACTCGCCCTCGCCCTTGCGGCAGGTGATCCGGATCCACTTTCTCACGGCTCGATAGAGAGGCGGGAGGGGCACCCTGGTGCGCCGTCGCCGCCTCCAGGTTGGGCACGGGTTGGTCACAGACGCACGAGTCGGCAAGGCGACCAGGACGCCCGAGCGAGACGTCGTTACCCGCACCTATCTGGACGTTCGTCGGCTCAGGTGTCCGGGAGTTCAGTGGCCGCGTCGACCTCGGGCGCGATCACCTGCTTCATCACGTGCGCGTAGACCTGCCACGCCCTCGGCCGGTGGCGATTGCGGGGTCCGAGTAGATCGACTCGGCCACGCGCCGACCGCGAGCGCCCGACTCCGACACGCCCGCGGCCGCCCGCGTCGCCACCGGACAACTCTTCCGGCAGACAACTTCACCTGCGAGAACACCGCACGCTATCTACCCAGGTTCATACCCGGCTTCTTCAGGACATAGCAATTGAATTGGGCGGCCCTACTGAGGAGAGTGCCGAAATCTCTCTGTCGCCGAGGAACGTTGGACCAGTCAGCATAAAAATCGGCTCGCGACTCTTTAGAGGGACAGTAGAGTTTGTGGTAACCGTTGCGCTCGCCAGCGATCGCCGGGACAGCGTTAGGGGTATTCGGAGGCGCAAGCTTTCGGTCAGCAAAAGCGACCGGCGACAGTACGACGGCAGTAGACGCAGCGACTAGCAACGCACCAGTCTTTACTAGCGCAGATTTCGATGGACGAGAACGGGCATGATTCCTGATCGTGATCATTGGACGTGCACCTCAGTGGGAGTGAGAGCGACCGAATCGCCAAGATTTCAGCTGCAAAAGTTCACGGGCAATACTGGTCGCCTTACGGTGGACATTGCTATCAACACCAATTACCGTCACTCCGTGACTTCCTTCAGGGTCGGCAGAATGTGATGACAAGCAGTCACGTCTGGCTCCAATAATTGGCGAACAATTCACCGTAGCAACCGGCCGTAATCCTGGTCAACCGGGGAAAAACCTGGTTTCACCGCTGCCGAGAGCAGACCATCGATGCCGCCCGCGCCGGCCAGCAGCCCGGCGATCACCCCCGCCCCGTCACCCACGGCGCGAAGGTTCGGCGGGCTCAGATGCTGACCCTGCACGGCAGGCAGGCGGCGAGCCCCGCAACAACCGCCATCAGACCGGTGGATCCGGATGACAGGCGGCTTGGCTGGCATTCGATGTCGGGTGGTCGACCCACTTCTTGCTACGTTCTCCTCGTGTCTCTTGGATTGCTTCGGGCGAAACCAGACCGCGACCCGACAGCCACGGCCTGGTGGTCATTGGCACCCCAAGAACGCCGGGTGCTCGGGTGGTGGCTGGCCACGCGGCTTGCTTCGTTCTGGGTAGCCGCCCACGCCGCCTGGCTTCTCGGCGACACCCTCGAGCCCTACCTGGGCCGCTGGGACCAGTGGGACGCCGAACTCTTCATCCACATCGCCCAGCACGGGTACGACGGCGATCCCGAGCGGCAAGGAGGGAAGGCCGAACCGCAGTACTACGAAGCATTCTTCCCCGGACTGCCACTCGCCCTGAGAGCGGTGCATCTGGTAATCCCCAACTGGCAACTGGCCGGGCTGCTGATCTCTTTCGCGGCAGGCGCCGTTGCCATGGTGGCGTTGTTCCGGATTGCCGATCGGGAGTTCGGACCCGACGTAGCCAGCCGGGCAGTGATCGCCCTATGTCTGAGCCCCATGGCCGTTTTCCTCGCCGCTGGCTACAGCGAGGCGCTCTTCATGGCCTTCGCCTTCACGGCCTGGCTGTGCGCGAAGCAAGGACGGTGGGGAGTCAGCGTCATCCTGGCAGCCTGCGCCTCGACGACCAGGATCACGGGGTTATACCTCGCGTTGGCGCTGCTGGTCGAATACCTCACCGCCACCGATCGCCGGCCCCCGCTGTTCCGGTCCGCGCGCAGCCTGGCAGAACTTGCCCTGATGGCAGTGCCCGTACTGCCCGTTGTCGCCTACTTCGGATACCTGTACGCGCGGACCGGGGACTTCCTGTACTTCTTTGTCGTTCAGCGCGAGGGATGGGGACGCCAGTACCTCGGCGTCGGCGAGACGCTCGGCAACGTCTGGCACACCGCGACCACTCCCGGCGAGAACCTCGGCTGGGCGTTCATCTACCGCGCGGACCTCGTGACGATGGCGATCGGGCTGCTCCTCGTGATCGTTCTCGCCTGGCGCAGACGATGGCCGGAGCTGGTCTACGTGGCCCTGCCGATCGTCTCACTCGCCCCCATGGCCACCTACTCAACGATCTCCCGCACCGCCCTGACCTGGTGGCCGCTGTGGATCACCCTGGCGCTGATCGCCGGCCACGCCCGGCGCACCTGGGTGACCGGCGTGTACCTGGCCCTGACGGTGCCATCAGCCGTCCTCCTGGCAGCATCCTTCACTCTGTGGCGCTGGGCCGGCTAAGGCCTGGAGCGTCGCCGTCGGACGCGCCATCGAGCGGCGAGGAGTCGGGTGCGCCGCACTGCGCCCCGACCCGGAAGTCGACGCGCTCGAACTGCTCACTGATCACGCTGGTTACCGCCACCTCAGCCGCCGCGAAGTACCTCCGGCACCGGTGCCGGGATGTCGACGCGGCTGCGCCGTCCGATCAGCCGAGCGAGGCCCGGCAGGAGGCCGACGACGTAGAGCCCCGCCGGCGGCCCCGGCGCGCGAGCCGCAAGACGCGCCGCCGTCGACCGCTCCACCCTGGCCTGGAACCGCTGCTCCCGCTCCACCCGCGGACGCCGCGCCGACTCCACGGCCGCGGCAGCGGCATCCACCTGGCCGTCGTCGCCGCCGCCCAGCAGCACCGGCGCCAACCGGTTCGCGGCCTCCGCGGCATCCGCGATCGCGAAGTTGATGCCGTTACCGCCGACCGGTGAGATGACGTGCGCGGCATCCCCGAGAAGCAGCAGTCCGGGCCGGGTCCACCGCTCGACCGTGGTGACCCGGACCGGCAGCAGCGTGAGGTCGTTGATGCTGCCGATGGTGTCGAGACGATCGGTAAGCCACGGCAGCGACACCGCGACCGACGCCCGGAATGCCTCGACCCCTCGCTCGCGGACCTCGCCAAAGGTGCCCGCCGGAATGGTCACCCCCAACTGCCACGTCGGCTCGGCCTGACCCAACAGCACCATCGTCGTCCCCGGCCCGGAGAACAGGTCGAGCCCGGATAGCGCCGGGTCGGCGTCCCGACGCGGCAGGGTGTGCCACACGATGTCCAGGCTCGCGCCCAGCTCGATGGCCCGCAGGCCCGACGCCTGCCGCACCTTCGACGACCGCCCGTCCGCGCCAACCACGAGCGAAGCGGGCACCACGAATTCCCCACCCTGCCGGGAGTACCGCACGCCACTGACCCGGCCGTTCGCGTCGTGCTCGAGCGAGCTGAACCGCGCGCCCAGCTCGACGCGAGCGCCATAGCTACGGGCGCGGTCGGCCAGCCAGGGCAGGAACCGCGCCTGCGGGATGAGTGCGTAGTAGCCGAACTTCACACTCGCAGCGGAGTAGTCGGCCAGCGTCAGAGTGCGCGTCGGGGTGTGCCAGCGGAACGTCTGGGACGTGGCGTGCGGCACCTCGGCGAGCAACGGGTCGGCCAGGCCAAGCGCATCGAGGTACTCCATCACGCACGGGGCGAGTGTGTCCCCGCGGAAGCGCCGCTCGAAGTCGCCGCGCGCCTCGAGCAGAGTGACGTGTACCCCGGCCCGGGCGAGCAGATAGGTAAGCACCACCCCTGCCGGCCCGCCACCGACCACGACCACCGCGCTCACCAGCAGGCCACCGATCCCGGTGCCGCAGCCCTCATATCGCTCTCCTTGCCAGTGCGGATGACGCG
>JBOFLG010000148.1:0-1845 GCA_051657745.1 Dermatophilaceae bacterium
AGCATCCCTTCCGGGAGCGTCCGGTGCGGATGCTGATGGTCGCGTTCTATCGGGACGGTCGCACCCGTGACGCGCTGTGCGCATACCGTGCGTTGCACGATCGACTGCGCGACGAGCTGAGAATCGAGCCGACCCTGCGTACGGTGAGGGTGTGGCGCCGGATCCTCACCGGCGATCCGTCCTTGCTCATGCCGCCGGGCGATCGAGGGCGACAAGAGTCCGCCGCACCCCCGTAACGGCGGAACCCCGTCTGTCGTGTCGCATGGGCGTCGGCCGAGGTCCACGTCCATGCGGTTGCTACATAGTGGGCGCCGCCAGCTTCTCGACGATCTTCCCGTCGGCGTCGAGGAAGGTAAGCGTGAGCCCGCTCGCAGGGAACCCGCGTTTCCACGGATCCTTCGAGGTTCCGGGGAGAAGCAGGGCGTACGCCTTCGTGGCGGAGTCCAGATTCAGCGTCTCGTCCACGGGTTGATTGGTGCCCGCGAATGTCCCGGTGATGCGGACCCGGGTCGCGTCAGCTCTGCTTGCCCCGGTGAGGTCGGCACCCCACATGACCGGATAGTAGGTCTTGCGGTCCTTGCCGATGGCCCATGACAGTCGATCGCGATTGAGGTCATAGTCCGCCGCGTCGCCACAGCCTCCGCCGCCGAGACCGCTCTTCTCCTCGCCGTTCCAGTTGTCGGCGCTCATCTCGCACGCCGTGGTCTTGGAGACGCCGGCCCACGCCGCGAAGCGGCTCCTGTCGGGCAGGGTGAGGTCGGCGATCAAGGTCATCTGGGGCCTCTCGTCGGCCCGGGGAACCATCTCGGCCACGGACTTGTCGATGAAGCCGGGGACGAGGTCGAGAGCGTAGGCAACTCCTCCGGTGCCCAGGGCCGCGCCGAGCAGCGCCGCACCGATCATCGTGCGGTTGGCCTTGCTGCGGTGAGATTCCCTCGCCATGGCTCGTCGCAGCAGTTCCGGACGGCGGCGCTGCACGTGGGCTCGGATCGCGGTCTCGTCCGGAGCCGCGTCACGCAGAAGTTGGTCGATTCGCATAGATCTTCCCTTTCTCGGTGATGGGGGTGTCTCGATCCACCTCGTCGTGGTGGACTGCTTGGCTGAGCCGAGTCCGCGCCCGGCTGAGCCGGGCGCGGAACGCCCGCTCGCTACAGCGGGTCACGGCGGCGGCGTCGGCGGTGCTCAGACCGTCCCAGGCGACCAGGAGGAGAGCCTCGCGCTCTCGGTGGGTCAGGGAGTCGAGGGCGTTCAGCATCTGCCTTCGCTCGATGACGATCTCGTCCGGTGTCGGCACGGGTAGTGATTTCTCCGCGAATAGCCGAGTCTCGGCCAGACGGATCAACGCGACCTGCTTGCGTTCGGCACGTCGACGCCCGGCAAGCACGCGCCGGGCGGTTCCGATGAGCCAGCCGAGCGGCGGTGTCGGCACCTCGTCGAGCCGTCGCCACGCGATGGCGAAGGTCTCTGCCATCACGTCGTCGGCATGCGCCGAGCCACAGTGCCTCAGCGCATAGGCATACACCCGCGGGGCGCACTCGTCGTACATTGCCGCCAATCGACCGTGAGCGTCGCGTCCACTGTTGTCGAAGTTGCTCATACCTTGTAGTGCCGCGAGAGCACCTCCATGCCACATCATGGGGCCTAGTAGTTTCGGTGGAACACACTCAATCGCGTGATAGTTGAGCCTGTCGAGCAACGAGGGAGGTATCAGTGAGTCAGTTCGGAGCCGACAAGTTCACCACGCGCAGCCGCGAGGTGGTCGAGACCGCGCAGGTGGCGGCGACCACCGCGGGGCACACCAATACCGAGCCGATCCATCTGCTGGTGGCGTTGCTGCGCCAGACC
>JBOFLG010000149.1:0-5903 GCA_051657745.1 Dermatophilaceae bacterium
GCACGATGCCGCCGCGCGGACTGACGCAGATGTTGTCGGGGTTGTTCAGCACCGCCGCGTCCGGTGAGGCAAAGAGGACGCGCATCGTCTCGGCCGCGGGGTCGTACTCGAAGACCTGCCCCTGCCCCTCCGGCCCGCCACTGGTCGACACCACATAGGCGCGGTCGTTGCCCCACCAGGCGCCCTCCAGCCGGCGGAACACCGCCGCTCCTTTGGCCGCTCCCTGCTCGGCGGGCCGGGTCTCGTTGGGGGCGTAGTCGGGGTTGTCGATGGTGACCCAGGAAGTGCGGTAGGTGGTGCCGGTGCCGTCGGCGTACGTGCTGTAAGACGAGCCGTCCGGGGTCCGCACGACGAGCATCTGCAGCTCGCCGCCGGCCGCGAGGTCGCGACGCCGCGTCGGTAGGTAACGGTAGAAGCCGGCCGGGGTGGCGTCTTCGGTGAGGTAGACAATGCCGGTACCCGGGTCGACACACACCGCCTCATGGCTGAACCGGCCCATCTGCCGCAGCGGCCGACCCGTGGAGCGCCCGTTCTCGGGCACCTCGAACACGTAGCCGTGCCGCGTGCCGTCCGGGCTGACCTCGGTGGTCTCCTCGCAACTGAGCCAGGTGCCCCACGGGGTCGGGCCGCCGGCACAGTTGCGAACCGTTCCGGCGAGACTGGGCGTGGCACTGAGGAACCGGCCGGCATCCGGGTCGAACACCAGGGTGGTCGTCCCGCCCGGAGCCGTCCGGTCGTAGGCGGGAGTGCCGGCGATCACGCCGGTGGACCCGCCGAGTTCATGGTTGCGCACGAGCGACACCGTGCCGTTCGACCGCCGGAAGGCCGCCATCCCGTCGTGGGCGCCCGGGGTGGGACGCCCGTCATCCATGAGGTCCCCGGTCCAGCCGACGGTGAGGTACTCGAAGCCCCGGGGCAGTCGGATCAACTCCAGCCCGGTGGTCTGGTCGCGGGCGGGGGACAGCGGCCCGTAGTCGGGGCTGAACGGCCGCTTCGCCATCGATGCGGCGCTCGCGGTGCGGGCCCCGAGCGCGTGTAGCGGGCCGAGCGCGGCGAGCGCGGCGACGCCGCCGGCGAGCGCGGTGCGCCGGTCCAGGCCGAGCCGGGCCGGGGTGTGGCTCAGGGTCGGGTTCTGGCCCTGGTTCGCGGTCGGGTTCTGGCCCGTGGTCGGGATGTGGTTCGTGGTCGGGTGTGTGGTCGTGGCCTGATTCGGCAGGTCAGTCATGACGCCCTCCGATGCGTGAGTGCCCGCCCCTGGGTTGAGAGGGCCGACCCAGCCCATCGGCCGCTGATGCATGGCGGATGACGTCAGGGTGGCCGTGGCACGACGATCACGTCAGCGGAGGACAACCGGCACCCCGGCATCCGCTCAGCGGGCTCGGGGGCCGAACTGCGGCTCGCGGCGGGCGAGCGCCGCCGTCCGCGCCACTGCGGAGTTGGCGCCGGCGAGCAGACGGGCCTGCGCGAGCCGCTCCCGGGCGAAGGTGCGGCGCGGGCCGGCGGTCCAGGTGCGCTCGAACAGCGCCTTGGTGGCGGCGACCGCATCGGGCGACCGGGTGGCGACCTGCTCGAGCCAGCGAGTGGCCGCCACGAATGGCTCGTCGGCGACCTCGGTGGCCAGGCCCAGCTCGACGGCGCGCTGGCCGTCGATGACTTCGCCGGTCATCGTGAGCCGCTTGGCGACATCGATGGACAGCACCTGGGCGAGTGAGCGGATGCCGCTCATGTCGGGGATCAGACCCCACCTGGCCTCCAGCACCGACCAGCGGGCGTCCACCGTGGTAAGGCGGAGGTCTGCGGCGAGAGCGAGCTGCAGCCCACCGCCGTAGCAGTGACCGTGCACGGCAGCCACCACCGGCACCGGGAGCCGACGCCAGGCCCAGCACGCTTCCTGGAACAGGTTGGTGCCACGCCAGGGCCGGGGCACGAACGCCTGCACCACCCGTGGTGGCTCGCTCAGCACCGTCGCGAAGTCGAGCCCGGCACAGAACGATTCGCCCTCGCCGCCGAGCACCACGCCGCGCAGCGTGCGGTCGCGCCGCAGTTCGCGGGCGGCGCCGACGAGCGCCTCGAGGGTGTCCAGAGTCAGCGCATTCAGCGTGGCCGGTCGGGCCAGCCGGACCTGGGCGACGCCGCCGTCGATGATGCAGGTGACCGGCTCGGACATGACCGCAGCCTACTCACACCCGCACGGAAGTCCCTGCTACACAAGGGAAGAGAACCAGTGCGTATTGCGAGCTTCCTCCGCGAACCCCAGCGGCCTCGAGCGTGTCGGCGGCCCGATCCAGAGTCGAGTTCAATGTCGTACGTGCGTTCGAATACTATGTCTCATGAACTGGCCCTCCGGCATCCTCGCCACCACCGCCCTCCCGCGCCGCCGCACCGGCCCGCCGCCACCACGGCATGACACCTGTCATGCCAATCAGGTGACAACCGCGGATAGAACACTGGCCCAGGCGTCGGTTGAATCAATGGTCGAGGGCGCCGGGGGACACCCCCTCCGTGGGCCCCGTCGCCCCCGACCGAGGAGAACCTTGATGACGACGGAGTCTCGACGCGTGCCGCTGCGGCCGGCGGCAGCCACCGACGGTTCCGCCGTGCGCCCGGCCGTCGTGCCGGTGCCCTGCTGACGCGCGCCGGACGTGACAGTGTCGCGCCCCGACCGGGCAACGGATGACGGGGTGCAGCCCGAGCCGACCCGCTCACCCCCTCCGGGTGCGCGGATGGCGTTCCTCGCCAGTGCGGCGGTCAGTCTGGTCGTTGCCGTTTCGCACCTCAGGCCACCGCTGCCTGACGGGTACCCATCGGCGATAATCCAGGCTCTCGTCGTCATCCCCGTCGTGGCAGCCTGCGCCCTGTTCGTCCGGGTCCAGCTCCGCCTCGTTCGCGCCGAGGACGACACCTCCTGGCCGTGGGTGATTCTCGGGCTCGGCCTGGTCGCGACCGTGCCGACCGGCCAGTACTGGGCACTGGCTCCCGGGGCGGCTGCGGCCATCCTCCGGCTCGGCGTGCGGCCCGCCCTCGCCGCACTCGGCGGCAGCGCCCTCACCGCACTCGGCGGCAGCGCCCTCACCGCACTCGGCGGCAGCGCCCTCGCCGCACTCGGCGGCAGCACCGTCGCCGGCGACCGCATCGACAGACCGATTGGCGCCGCGGCCGCCGATCTGCTGGTGCAGGCGGGGGTGCCGGCGCTGCTCCTCGCCGCACTCACCCGGCTCGCGCTCGACCTGCACCGGCCCCGAGGGCTGCCCGAACAGCTGCTCCGCCATCACGTCGACCTCGAACGCGACCGCGTCGCCCGCGATGCACACGACCTGATGGGCCGCACCCTGGTCACCGCGTCGATCCGCACCGAGCGGGTCCTTCGAGCGCTCGGCACGGGCGACCCGACCCTGCAGGTCAAAGTGCACCGACTTCGCGAGACACTCGCAGCGGGTGAGCGGCGAGTGCGCGCGCTGGCCTCTCAGCCGGTGATCAGCACCTGGGACGACGAGCTCGGCCTCGCCCGGGCGCTCTGTGCGCGGCTCGGCATCACACTCACCGTCGATGAGCGGCACCCTCCGCCGTCTCACTACCGAGCCCTGGCCGGCCTGGTGCTCCGCGAATGCGTCACTGTCGCAATCTCACTACGGGCGACCGTCCACGTCGATGCCACGGTTCAGGTGACGCCGGATGACGCCACCGTCGTCCGCGTCGTCGTCACCAGAGCGCCCGGTGGCCCCGCCGTCACCCCGCCGACGCGCGTGCTCGAGGCCGTCGACCAGACCAACGGGTCACTCACCGTCTCCGACGGCGACCACGCCTGGGCGCTCGAGGTATGCCTGCCTGCGGCCCACCCCGGTCGGCCCTTCCGATGACCGCATCGGGCCCCGGGTCGCGCGCCCTGCTCGACCACCCTCGAGCGCTTCGGCTCACCAGCGTTCTCGTCCTGCTCGCCTTGGTCGCCCTGGTCGCAACGAGCGGTGGGAACGGCTCCACACCATGGCAGGTCGGGCACGCGGCAGCCACCGTGGCATGCGGCATCTGGGTGCTCGCGCACCATCGACGGCGGCACCGGATGACGCACACGCTCGCCATCGCCGCTCTGGGTGTTCTCGCCCTCGGGTCAACGGCACATCCCACCGACATCGGAGCGCGGTCCACGAGCGCCGCGGCGCTGCCATCGAGCGCACTGGCGGTGGCCCTGACCGTCCTCGTGGTCGTCCTCGACCGCCTCACCGCTGCCACGACGACCACCTCCGCCGACGCGACCGCGCTTGCCCGTGGCCTCGACCGAGACCGGGCTCGGCTCGGTAACGAGCTGAGGTCGCAGATCGGCCGTACCCTGAGCGCCGCCCGTCAGGACATCCGCGCGGCCATCGAGGTCGCCGCCATCAGTGAGCAGCGCACCGGCGGCCAGGTGCTCGAGCACCTGCGCTCCCTGGACGGCCTCGTCGAGGCGGGCATCGACCAACTCGAGCAACTGTCGGTCGAGCCCGTCGCGGCCTGTCTGCCGAGCGAGCTGCGCGCGACCCGCGAGGTGTGCGAGCGCCTCGGCATCGTGGCCGTGATCAGCGCCGACCCGGTGGCCGACCATGCCATCGCCGATGCCGCCGCCCTGGTGCTGCGCGAAGCCATCACGAACATGCTCCGCCACGCCGCTCCCACCCGATGCGTCATCGCCATCCGTTGCTCGGCCCACGAGACCGTCCTGTCGGTGACGAACAACGGCGCGGCGCCGCCCCCCGCCGGGTCCGTGCCGATCGGTGCCGGGTCGGGGCAACGCCGGTGGCAGCGGACCGTCATCCATCTCGGCGCGCGGATCTCCACCGGCACGCTCGAGGGCGGTCGTTACCACGTGCTGGTCCGCTTCCCGGCACGGTCGTCGCGACCCACCGGTTCGGGCTCGGGTCGCCCCACCGGCCTGATCGGATGGAAAGGTGCCCGATGGGGATTCGGATCCTGATCGCCGAAGACCTCGACCTCGTCGCCGAGGCGTTCGAGTCGTTGCTCGGCACCGAGCCGGGCCTCGAGGTCGTCGCCCGGGTCACGCATGGCGATCTCGTACTGGCGGCGGCCATGGAACATCACCCGGACATCGCATTGGTCGACGTCGTCATGCCTGGTGCCAGCGGCATCGACGCCTGCGCACGGGTCCGCACCGTGGTGCCGTCGTGCCGCGTCATCCTGCTGACCTCGCTCCCCCGGATCGGCCATCTCTCGGCCGCTCTCACCGCCGGCGCCTCCGGCTACCTGGTCAAGACGCTGAGCGCTCGGCAACTGGTCGACAGCATTCGCACGGTCGCAGCGGGAGGTGTCGCGATCGACCCCGCGGTCGCCGCCGAAGCGCTCACCACCGGGCCGAACCCGCTCACCGACCGCGAGCGCGACATCCTCCGCCTCGTCGACCAAGGGCTGCCCACCAACCAGATCGCCGACGAGCTGTTCCTCTCCCCCGGCACGGTGCGCAACTACCTGTCGAACTCGATCACCAAACTGCATGCCTCGACCCGAGTCGAGGCCGCCAGGATCGCGCGCACCCGCGGCCTGATCTGAGCCGGGGCCGCCGAACCGGTGCTGGCCCGTCGAACGTGGCCGGGCAGGTGGACCCACCGCTGAATGCCCCTCCCCGACAACCGGGGAGGGGCATTCAGGTGGATGACGTCAGGAGCCCAGCGGAATGCTCGGGTGCCTTGCTTCAGCATCGTGAAGCCAGCTACCGACTGATGCAGGGTGATGCCGACGTCGCCGGCTCCTCGTCGCCCCCGGCATCGGTCATCGGGCGGGATCAGGCCCTGTGGTGTAGAGATCCAAGTCAACGATCTCGCAATCCTTCTCCTTGTCCTGGACCAGTCGGAGAAGCGTCATGAAATTCTTGTCGGCATCTGCCGTATTTTTCCAGGAGATCGCGACGGCTTTCGCAT
>JBOFLG010000150.1:0-4011 GCA_051657745.1 Dermatophilaceae bacterium
ATTGGCGCGCAGCGATGAGACTGTGGCATTCATGAACACCCGCTCCGCGCCGCCGACACGTAACGCATGTCCTGCTGAATCTAGTGCCCACCCTGGCGCACCCGATGACAGCGCCCACGTGGCTCAGACCTTTCACCGTTCCGGCGTTACGCCCGTTACCTCGCGGTCAGTTGGCGGCCGAGCGATGCGTCTGGCGACCGCCGTTGCGCCACGTTGGTGAGGTCGTGCCAGCCCCGGAGATACGGCCTGGGCGACGGCATAGTCGGCAGCCCCCAGAGGAAGAAGGTTGTCAGCCAACCGCCTGGTCTCCCGAACCTGCTCCAGCAAGCCGTGTGGCATCTCCTGACGGACCTGGTTCAGGGCGGCGAGGAACGTGGCCCCCTCGGGATAGGTCCAGATGCGGCGGCGCTCGTCAGACAGTGCACGGGCCGCGACCGCCGGCGCGACCCACCGACCGCTGTTCCGGTCGAGCTCGTTGGCGCACAAGAGCTGCCCACCCCGGCGCCACACCGAGACCACGTCGACCGGGACGACGCCCTCGTCGATCAGGGCCAGGCGAGCTTGCATCCCATCGAATGCCTCGTCGTGGTTACGGGTCGCAGTGAGTCGACCGGTGCCCTTCTCAGCGACCTGCGCCACGTAGCGATCAAGGATGCCGAGTCGAAGACAACGCCGCCGGCACCGCAAGGGCCTGAACCTCGACCCGATAGCCGGTACCCCGGAACTGAGCCACCGGATCCTCGAACACGTCCGGCCCTTGCATCGTGGTTTCGACGATGACGTTGCGCCGGTTCACCGCGGCCCAGTCATAGGCCTGCTGCATCCACCGCCGGTCGTCCAGCCGGGTGTACAGCGCCGCAGTCACATCGTCAGCTGCCAGCAACTCCGACCACTTGGGGTGGTACGGCTTGTACGTGTCGCTGTTGACGACGACAACACCCTCGCCGGTGCCGTCGAAAGCGGCGATCGCATCGTCGGTCGTGCGGGTCTTGCCTGCGCCGGGCTGACCAGCCACGAACAGCACCACCGGCTGCTCCGCCGTGACGGACCCGGCCATCTCGTCCGGCACGATCTCCTCTTCGAAGATTCGTTGGCTTTCCGCCTCGCTCTGCAGATACCGGGTCAGGTCGACCTCAGCACCACTCACGAGACGCCAAGGCCGTTCCAGTGCGCGATCCGCTCCCGAGCGCCGGACAGCGCTTCGTCGATCCCCGCTGCGTCGGTAGCTCGCACAGCACGCCTCGTGCGCACCAGGCGTTCCCGCGCCGCCTCCGCCTCAGCACGCAACCGGACTACCTCGGCCCCCACCTGACCTTCCAGTCGGTACAACAAACCATTGATCGCCCCCACTTCGTCGTTGATGACCTCGTGCATCACCTCGAAGCGCACCGCGGACTGCATGTCCCACTCGTACGGCCGGACCCCACGCAAAACAGAACTCGCCGGCAACTGGGCCGGGACACCCTCACTCATAGCCTCCATCCTGGCACGCGGTGTGAACCATGGCGGCCGCGGAATGTGGCGGGTACGGCTTTCAGTGTTGTGTTGCTGCGGTTGTCACGAAGGGGTAGGGCTATGGAGGCGAACACCGATCCGAGTCGGCACTGGCTGATCTATCGCGACTACGAGTGGGATGCCGAACATCGATCGGTGTCGTCCCCGCGCCTCATCACCGACGAGATCGCGAATCTTCGGGCGGGGCTCGCCGCGGAAGTTCGACCGTGGTCCGAGGAGGGCCAGCCGCCGACACTGAGTAGGGTGCGGGTGCTGACCCTGGCCGTGGTTCTCGACGAGTGCGCCGCGCGTCTTCGGTTGGCTGCCGAGGAGGGGCGCCGCGCGGGTTCGCCCGAGTTAGCAGACCTCGCTATCGAACTGGGTAAGGATCTGTACGGCTACACGTCGCTGCGGCCCTAGCGATAGGGCGATCTGTCGCGGGGCGTGAAGGGCCGATTCTGTCCCTGGACTTGTCATGGGACGCGGGTGGCGGCGGTGGGCAAGTCCTCAGCAGGCAGACGGCCGAGTCGGTGGCGCGGTCCGGCTACCACGTGGTCGCTCGCGTTTCAGAGGAGGGCCCGCACCGCACCGATGTCCCGAATCTGGTCATCAGCGGTGTGCGAGCGTGCCCCGGAATGGCCCTGGCCGACAGGTCGAGCCTCGCCGCGGCCGAACGCCTGATTACCGCCCTGGACGAGGTCAGCCTGGTGGCGCACCAGCGCGCAATGGGGGCGGAAGCACAACGCACGGCGGGTGCGGCGTTCCCACACCCGTCGCCGGACCGCCCCACCACCCCCGACCCCGGCACCGCGCCCGCACCACGAAGCCCGGCCGCCATCGCAGCACGCGGCGCAACCGCACGGCACGGGGTCGGCCTCTGACCCACCGGCTCCGTGGGGCACCCGGCACCAGAACCCAGCGAAAGTGTCCGTCATCCCACCAACTGTCGCGGCCGACCTACCGACCCGAGCCGGCGTCCAGGCGGGCAAGGCCACGTCGCGAGGTCTCGATAAGTCGCTGGTTAGGGTGGCATGGTGGAATCGACATCGTCGCGTCCCGCGCCCATCACGAATCCGTCCGGCGGTCTGCCCGACCTGTCCCACCTGGACAACAGCGGCCTGCCGAAGCCGCTATGGACCCAGGAGGAGGGGATCAACCGCGAAGTCGCCGAGGACATCATCGGCGACCTCGTCGTCGTACGACATGGGCAAAGCACCGCAAACGTCGCCTTCGCCCAAGCGGCCGCTACAGGTCTGCTCGACGCGGGCGTGACTGGCCGAGATGTCGACGTCGAACTGTCCACTCTCGGCTGGCAGCAGGCCGCCGCGCTCGGGCGCTGGTTGAGCGACCCCGCCACGAGCTGGGCCCCGGACGTGGTGTTTTCCTCGCCCTACCGGCGCGCCCGCCACACCTGGCAGCGCGCTGCTGACGTGGCGGCCACGGGCGGGAGGCCGGTACCCGCGGCGCTGACTGACGACCGGCTGGGTGATCGCCGGATGGGCCAACTGGAACTGATGACCCCGGCAGCGGTGGCCCACCAGTACGGCGCGGAGATCGCCCGACGGCTCGCCGTCAGAGACTTCTCCTATCGGCCCCCGGAGGGTGAATCGTTCACCGACATCGCCGATCGGGTGCGGTCGCTGGTCGCCGACCTGCACCGGGACCATCCTGGCCAGCGGGTGCTGCTGGTCGCGCACGACGCCGTCGTCCTGATGCTGCGCTTCGTCCTGGAGCAGCTCACCGTCGAGCAGTTGGCCGTGATCGCCGAGACGCAACCGGTGGCCAACGCCTCGATCACCCGGTTCGTCGCCCGGCAGGGCGGGATGCAGCTCGACCGGTACAACCTGATTGACCACCTCGACGGCGTCGTAGTCGACAGCGCCGGCGGGGGCTGAACCTCCGGCGAATCGCGTTGAGCACGTTGATATCCCACGGGCCGGGCAGCAGACTCTCAGTCATGACTGAAGGACCCTCGGCCGGCCCGCATGACTCGATCCTGGCCGGCATGACCCCGATCGACCTCGGCCCGGACGCGGAGGAGGAGTACGAGGCGACAAGGCGCCTTCTCGAACAGGTGGTGGGGCTCGCGTCGAGCCGCCGGTTTGCGGCTGAGCAGTCTGTCCCGGTTGATGACGCGGCCCTGCAGGCGGCCGACGAGTTGGACCAGCACTTCGCGCCCCTGATGGTCTCGCTAGACCCCACCGACACCGCTGAGGTGGCTCGGGTCCGCGCGGAGTGCGTGGCGCTCCTGCGTCGTGCCCGCGGGCTTGACGCGTGACCCGACTGCGCCCCGACGTCCTGTCGGAGGAAGCGAACGAGCGCATCTTCCGTGAGCAGATCGTGCCGAGGTTCTTCACCGACGCGCCCGCTCAGGACCGACCTGTCCTGGTCATCGTCGGCGGTCAGACCGGCTCCGGCAAGACTGCCGCGACGACTATGGTCAAGCGAGCGCTCTCTATGGCCGGCGGGTTCGTCACCATCGACATGGATCTGTACAACCCGAGGCACCCGGCGTGG
>JBOFLG010000151.1:0-3291 GCA_051657745.1 Dermatophilaceae bacterium
TGCGGTTCCGGCATGACAACCTCCACGACCGGGTCACCTCCGCCGAGATGGTGCTCGACGGCCTCGACCCGGCCTTTCGAGCGGTGCGGAGGGAGACCGAGAACGCGATCGCCGAGGCCGACCTGCTGACGATCTACCAGTCCTTCGGCACGGTGCCGGATGACGAGGCCGCCTTCCTCCTCGAGCTTGGCCTGCGCCTGGCCGGCCGCATCTCACCCCAGATCCATGCCCGGCGCCACGTCTATGACCGCATCCAACTGCACGCGCTCCGGGCCCGTGACGTGCCGCTGCTCCGCGAGCTCGCCTGCTATCGGGCCGAGGTCGGGCTGTCTGGGCGTGCCCGGGCCGAGCGGCATCCCTGGCGGCCCCGTCGGCTCGAGTTCCCGTTCCCTGGGCGGGGACGGCGCGGCATCCCCCGCTCGCTGTACGCCGTGCCGTGGCGCCAGGTGTCGCTCGGCACCTCGGTCACGAGCGTGGCCTGGCGAGGCCCCGACCTCCTGGTGCGCGGCACCGCTGAAATCCGACACGTACCGACCACCGCGCAGGCCCGGGTACGGGTGCGCTTCGGGTGCGGGCGCTCACGGGTCGATCTCCCGGTGCAGCGGTTCACCACCGAGGACAGCCACCTGAGCCGGCGACCGGTCGGTTTCGAGGTCACCGTGCCGCACCACGAACTGCTCGAACTCGCCCGGGCCGGTGAGCCGCTCGGCTCGTTCGTGGTCTCGGTCGCCGAGGCGGGGCGCTACAGCGAGAACCCGCTCCGGGGCCCCCTGGACGGCGTGCGGTGGGCTCCCGGCACACCGGTGGACGACGACACCTGGGCGCAGCCCACCACCACCACGAGGGGCGAGTTCGTGGTGGCCCTGGTGCAGGATCTGCCCCGGCTCGTCAGCGTCGAGACCGACGGCGACGACCTGCTGCTCGACATCCGCACCGCGGAGCCGCAGCCAGGCACCGGGCGCACGCTGTCGCTGCCGGGCAACCGCCATTCCCCTGCGGTCTCAGTGCCGGCGGTGGTCGACCCGAGCGACCCGAGGCAGCTCCGCGCCAGGCTGCGCGCCCGAGACGTCGTGGCCGGGGTTGTTGAGGACGACCCGTTCATGCCCGCCAATACCCGCCGGCTCGAACTCGACCCACTCCCCATCGACATCGAGCCGGATGACGGCGCGCCGCCGGGGCCAGCGGATGCCGCCGGGCCAGCGGGCACCGCCGGGCCAGCGGGCACCGCAGGGCCGGCGGGCACCGCCGGGCCAGCAGCACCGGCGGCTCAGACGGTGCTCTGGGTCGCCGACGAGGGGTCACGGACTGTACGGCACGGCGACCATCTGGTGTGCGTCACCCGCTCGCCAGCGGGCCGGGTGAACGTCCTGCTGCACACCCCACGACTGGTCGCCGACACGGTCACCATCGGCCCCGGAGGTCAGGATGACGCCGGGCTGCTCGTGGTGTCCGGGCCGATCCCCCCGGGCTCGGGGCCAGTATCGGTGGCCTGGCGGTGGTTCCACGGCGAGCGCGACGACGCTGACGAGGTCGCGCCCACCGTCGAGATCGATGACGCGGCGAGGCGATGGCACGCGGTCGCCGATGTGGCTCGCCTCCTCGACATCCCCGACGACGGTGGCGGCCTCTCGGCCCGGATCGGGAGGTGGTCCCTGTTCGAGCACCGCGACGGCGAGGACCACACCGTGCGGGCCGACCAGTTTCTGCTCGGGTCACTCCCGGTGCGCACCACGCATCGCGACCGCGAGGCACTGGTGCGGGCCCCGGGGCAGATCCTCCACCTCGACGTCCACGCCCGCTCCCGCGGCTGACCCGCTGTCTCGGCCCCTACCCGGCACCGTTCACCGCCTGCCTCGAGGAAGAAATGCACCATCACAACCACTACTACGGCCAGGCGCACATCCTCGCCCGGTACGCAGGCCTGCGCCACGACTGGCCACCGCGAATCCGCGGCTACCTCCAGCACGGGTGGAACGTCGGCTGCGGCTGGAACCCGCAACACGAGTTCTTCGACGGCGCCTGGCGCTACGTGTGGAGCGACGCCCCGATGCGCCGCGGGTACTCCCTCGGTCGGCGCAACCATCACGTGATCGGCGCCCCGTGGCTCTACCTCCTCGACCTCGAGGGCCCGAGCCCGGTGGCCGACGCCGAGCGGGAGGGGACGCTCTGGTTCCTCTTCCACGGGTGGGAAGGCGGCCGCATCGAAGGCGACCACCGCCGGCTCATCGACGAGATCCGCGAGACCGAGCCCGGGCCGGTCACCTTCAGCCTGTACTACACCGAGTACGACCGCCCCGAGGTGCGCCGCCACTACCTCGACGCCGGGTTCGATGTGGTCAGTTTCGGCCGCCGCGGCTGGAACTACGAAGGCACCGACACCCAGTTCCTGAACAAACAGCTCGCCGCGATGCAGCGGCACCGTCGCGTCGCGGCGAACCGACTCTCCACGGCCGTGTTTTACGGGGCAAGCGTCGGTTGCGACGTCGCGGTGTACGGCGACCCGATGACGATGGGCGGCGAGGACCCGCGGTTCGGCGGAGTCGCCCGCGTCGAACGATTGTGGCCCGAGCTGCATGGGAAAGACCTCGACCAGCACGTCGCCCGCGAGGTCACCGCACACGAACTGGGGTCGCCATGGCTCCTGCCCCCGAACGAGATCCGGTCCCTACTCTTCGACGGAGCCAACGACTGATGACTCAGCCCGACCAGACCGTGGTAGACGTGGTTCCCGGAGAGATGCAGCCCTGGACCGACGAGGATGCCGAACGCCCGCCGGCCGGTGGGCCGGTGCTGCGGCGCCTGCTTGCCGACCTGCTCCCCACCGGCGGGCACGGGCTCGTCATCGGGCCGCACGACGACGCGGTGGTGCGGCTGCTGGCGCAGCGGCTCGACGCCGTGACCGTCCTTCGTCGGTCGCCGAGCGATGCCACGGCGGTGGCTGAACTCGGCATCCAGGGGGTCACCGCGGTCGCCGGCTCGCTGGACGGATGGAGCACCGGTGCGCACCAGCCCGCCGACGTGCTCATCGCCCTCGACGGTCTCGACCGCGTCACCACCACCGACAGCCCGGATCTCGACTGGGACGCCCGTCTCGACCTCGCCCTGGCGGCCGCTACGCCCGACGCGCTGGTGCTCCTCCGGCACGACAACGAGTTCACCTCGGTGCGCCTCCTCGACGCCCGCCCGGCCCGTGACCGCACCGGCGACCGCGACTGGTACCCGCTCAGGTCGGACCCGGCCCGCCCGCTCTCCGCCGCCGATCTCAGGGCCCGGCTGGAGTCGTCTGGTCGC
>JBOFLG010000152.1:0-52812 GCA_051657745.1 Dermatophilaceae bacterium
TCGACCAGCGGAAATGCCGCTTCCACACCGTCTGCCACGGCCCGAACACCTCGGGCACGTCCCGCCACGGCGACCCCGTGCGGTACCGCCAGCAGATCCCTTCCAGCATCAACCGGTGATCCGACCACGGACGACCCCGACGCCCTCGCGAGGACGGCAGCAACGGCTCGACAACCGCCCAGAACTCATCCGAAACCTGCCCCTGACGCACCAAGACCCCGATCATCGCCGCCCGAACCACCCACCATTGGGAGACACGCTCTAGTGTCGCGGGCCCGACGGCGTGGTCGTGGGCGTCCGTCCCGAACGCGTCGCGCACCGAGTTCTCGATGACGACGGTGGCGACCGCCCGCTCGCGGGCACGATCCCCACCGGCCGGGTCGTCGGCATCGAGACCGCGGGCGAGGAGTGCCTCGTGCGGGTCGAGATCGGCGGGGTCGGGTCGGTGGTGGAGTGCTCGCGCGGGTCGGCGCGGATGGCGCGCCATCTCTCGGTGCCCAGGTCGATCTCCGGTTGCGAGCCGAGGAGCAGCACCTCGACCGGGGAACGGAGCGGCGCCGGTGGTCCGAAAGTCCGGGACGGTGGCGCGATGACGCGCGGTGCGTCATCCGGGATTCCGGTGCTGGCGCCTGGCTTGCCGGGTCGCTGCTCCTCGTGCTGGTGCCGCTCATCCTGGCGACCGGGCCGGCGTTCACCGACTACTTCGGCTTTCGGGCGCCGCGGCCCACCGTGACGGCCAACCTCAAGCGGCTCGCCGCAGACGCGGACCGCGTTCGATCCCGATTTCGTCGATGCCGGCCGCGAGCAAGCGCCCGACCAGCTGCGTGAGCCCGGCGGCGGTGTGCTCGATGGTGAACCGGTGCAGCACCTCGCCGTCTGCGTCGATGATGCAGACCGCGTGAACGTCCTTGGCCCAGTCCAAGCCCGCGCACACTCGCGCCGAGCCTGCCTCAGGGGAAACACTCATGATTGTTTCCTCGCTGTTCGAGCCGTGAGAGAACACCCGGTGGTCCCGGAACCCCGCAGCCGGTCGCTCGCTGATCGGCGTTCATCGGCACAGCCCGGTAGCCGGGCTGGGTGTCCTGGGCCACCGGACCTCGCATAACTCATCCTGGACCTCGAGGGCCGAGCGTCGATGGTGATGGCCCGGTGGGGACCAGGGGTGAGTCAGCGGCCTATCCGAGACCACCAACACGACGATGGTGCATCAGTGAGCATCGTGCAGCGGATCACCGTGGTGCGCATCGAGTTCGAGAGCTGACTCTCCTCGGTTCCTGGTCGCCGGCTCCCGACGCCGAGCGGTGGTGGAGTCGAGTTGCTGCCTGTTTGGGCTGACGCGGGCACCGCGTGCAGGGGTCTCGGAGCATTGACGGTGCGACCCTTGGCGTGTTGTCCACAGAAACCCGAGAATCGTGGAATCCCGACGTCCGGCGCGGCGTCGTTGATCCTGCTGGTGGCGAAAGGTTCGCTCGAGTAGTGCTGCCGCACAACTGAATTGAGGTTATCCACAGGTTTCTGAGAGGTTCTTGTGGTCTGCGCTCCTCGGTGGATAAGTTTCCTTCCCATCTGCAGGGGCATCTCCCTGATAGGGCACGATTAGGTGGAGAGGACGTCCCATGTTCCATGCGGCACCGTATGCGCTGCTCCGCCACAACCTGCTGCCGAGCCGGCGTATCGCCGACAACCCGGAGCGGCTCGCGACAACGCTGTGGGAGCTGTCGGCGCTCCGGTCCGAGCGCGAGGTCTGTCGGGCGGCCATGGACGCCGACCTGCACCACCGGGTGAGCATCGCCTCCGGCCCCGAGCGGAAGGAGTTGATCGCGCTCCGCCGCGATCTTCGGGCCGGACGGCCGTGGGCGTCGTCTACCCGCGCTGCCGACGGTCTCGCCGAGACCCTGCGGTGGCACGAGGTCGAGAACCGCATCGCGAGCATCGAGGCGATTCTGGCGGACCGGTACGAGGGCTCGGTGCGCGCCGAGCGGATGGTCCTGGCTGGCCTGCTCGCCGACGACGACCTGCGCAAGTCACTGGCCATGTCGAGCGAGTGGCTGCCCGGGAGTGCACTCCGCTACGCCCGTCACGCCGAGACCGGGCTGCCGAAGCGGGCTCGCAAGGCCGAGGAGAGCTTGCTGCGGTTCGCCCTTCGGGCAGCGCACAAGACCAGCCCGTTGACCCGTTACACCGCAACGGCTTTCGTGCTCTGGTCGGGTGACGCGGCCGAGTCGATGGATGACGTCCGGCTGGATGCTCGCGGGACGATGTCGCTGAATCGAGGCCTGATCAGGGCAGTGGAGCAGGCCGTCGCCCGAGAACCGGACGGGGTGCTGGTCAGCAGGCTCCGGCCCAACCCCACCCTGGTCGAGCGGGAGCACGGCTACCAGGTCACCGTCCGCGGCTCGCTCCTGGGTCACACCGACGCCCGCGCGACCGCGGCGTTCGACGTGCGCATTCCGCACGGCGCCCTGATGACGGGACTGCTCGCGTGGTTCGGCACGCGGCACGGTGCCTCGGCGTCGATCGGGGAGTTCGCCTCCCTGTTCGCGGCGGGGGAGGAGGATTTCGGCCGGGTCGCCGACGTGCTCGTACGTCTGGTCCGGCGCGGCGTCCTGGTGGCGGACGCCGCGGCCGAGTCGGCGGAGCCGAACGGCTGGCTGCCGTGGGCGCGAGCCGTCGCTGCGGCCGTTGACGGCCCGGTACGGCGAGCCGGCGCGGCGCTCGTCGACGCGCACGATGTGCTGCTGGAGTACCCGGCGGCCTCGGCCGAGCGCCGGGTGGAGATCGGACGGGCCGTCACGGCCCACGTCGACAGGTCGGTACGGTCGCTCGGCGTTCCCGCAGTCGCCGACGCCTTGTTCTACGAGGATGTCGCGGACCCCGAGGTCCGTCGCTTGCGCCCGGAAGGTCTCGCGGAGACGATCGGCGCGATCCGGCGGCTGGTCGACACCGTCCACATCTTCGACGAGCAGCACGTCCTCGGCCGGATCTACACGCGTCGTCTCGTCGAGAAGCTGGGTCCCGGCTTCGTGAGCACCGACTGGGTGCTGTTGGGGGACGTCTTCGTGGAGGCCCTCCATGACGCACTGCTCGTCGCTGCCGGGCGCGCCGAGGACATCGGCACAATGCGCGACCCACGACTCGGCGAGCTCGTCGAGCTCCGGGAGTCGATCCTCGCCGCGGTGGGCGAGCGCGTCCTGGCCAGCGACGGGGGGGACGTCGAGATCGGTGATGACGTGATGGCCCGGGTCGCCACCTCGACCCCCTCCTGGTTGCACCGCCATCCAGCGTCATACTCGGTCTTCTGGCAGCCGCTGCGCAACTCCGGGTCGGTCGTCGCGGTGACCAACAAGATCTACAACGGCTGGGGAAACTTCCTCAGCCGGTACGTCTCCCTGTTCGGTCCGGAGGCTCGACACTCCGTCGAGGACATGATCGAGCGCTCGCGCCTCCCGGGTGAGGTCGTCGCGGAGTTCCGAGCGGTCAACGGCTTCAGCGGCAACGTCCATCCCTGCCTGACCCCGATGGAGATCGAGACCGGCGGGCGGCGCACGGCCTCGAGCATCGGCATGGACGAGCTGGTGGTCGTCCACGACCGCATCGAGGACGAGGTCCGCCTGACCCGCCGGGGAGCGCCCGGATCGGTCCGTGCCCTCTACCTCGGTTTCCTCGTCCCGTACTACCTGCCACGACGGCTTGCCATCCTCACCGCGTTGGGTGGCAGCGGTGCGGTGCTGTTCGAGCCGCACGCGGTCGCCGACCGAATCGCGTCGCCCTCCCCGGACCAGGTGCGGTGCTATCCCCGGGTCACGATCGGTGGAGTGGCGGTGACCCGTCGGAGGTGGCGGGTACCGGCCGCCTTGCTGCCGGCCCAGCGGCACGACGAGCGTCCCGGCCAGTACCACACCCGCCTCAATCTCTGGCGGCTGGATCACGGCATCCCGGAACACGTCTACCTGCATCCACCGGCACCCGAGCTTGGCGACAGCTCGGCAGAGGGCACCGGGATGGACGAGTACTTCGGTGCCTACCTGACCAACCGCAAGCCGCAGGCACTCGACTTCCTCAGTGCGCTGCAGGTCAGCCATCTAAAAAAACTCACCAGCAAGCTCCCTGGCCCAGTCATCGAGATCGAGGAGGCACTGCCGGCTCACGGGACCAGCCATCTGAACCAGGGCCGGGAGAACGCTGTCGAGTTCGTCTCCGAGTTCTACCGCGGTGGACGACACCGCGGAGGCCCGAGCCGCGGGGGAGCGGACGTGCGATGACGACACGACTTGCGATCTGCCTCGCCCATCACGGTCCGCACATGCAGGACGTCATCGTCGACGTCGCGATGCCGCTGTCGGTGCGGATCGCGGCCGAGATGCCCGACGCCGACATCTGGGTGCGGCGCCACTGGCGGCACGGTCCTCATGTGGAGATCGTCGTGGCTCACCCGGGGCGACCGGACGGAGCTGTCGTGAGCCGATTTGCGGATGACGCCGCGGCGCACCTTCTCGCCGTTCCCTCTCGACCCCTGCCCGACAAGGGGGACTACCTGCGACGATGCCGCGACCTGGGCCGCGCCGAGCTGGTCGACGGGCCGTTCGAGGAAATCCGGGCGGACGGCTCGGTCTGGGTGGACGATCCGTGGGTCGGCTCGGGTCTGGTCGACAACCTGCGTGCCCAGCAGCTCTGGGACCAGCTGGGCGCGGGGTTCCGCGAGGTGCTGTGGGCAGCGCGAGAGCGGGTCCGGCCGTCGGCGCGCGCACTGGCGAGTGAGGTCCTGCTCATGACTGCGGCTGGCTATCCGGACCGCGGGCTGCTCCACGGTGTGTTGAGCTTCACCTCGCACCTCGAGGATTTCCTGTTCGACCACGACGAGGACGGTGCACTGCGAGCGCGGTTCGGGCACGAGTACCGGCAGGTCGGCGACAACCTGGCCGATCTGGTCCGCCGCACCGTGCCGACGGTCGACCAGCCGTCCAGGTACCCGGGGGAGGACCCGGCACTGCGCGCGTGGCAGCGCACGCTCGACCTCGGCTGGAGTCGCGGCGTCGAGCTGGTGGCTTCGCGAGACATCATCCCGCTTCTTCACCGGCCGTACCTGGAACGCGCGGACCGCCTCAACCCGGATCTGGCCAGGAAGTACCGGGTCGACGACGACCGCGAGTACAGCCCGTTCCACGAGCGGCTTCGAGCGTTTGACTACACCGACGAGACTGGCGCGCGCTGGTTCGGCACTTACCGCTTCCTCGTCAATTTCGTGTACGCCCAGCTGCCGCTGCTCGGGGTCACTCCGCTGGAACGGATGTTCCTCGGCTACTGCATCGCCGCGGTGCTGCGTGAGCGCGAGGGCCACCGCTGGGAGGACATTCTCGTCGACGGAGCACCGTCATGAGCCTGCTCCGTCTGCGTCCGTCGACGCACGTCGCCCCGGTCGCCGACGGCTTGCTGTTCGTGGGCTGGCGGAACTCGTTCGTCCTGACCGGATCGACGAGCGTGCAGCGGCTGTGGGGCGCCGTCGCACCGCATCTCGACAGCGGCGTGCGGCGCGACCAGTTGATCGCCGCCGTCCCCAGCACCGTCGCACCTGTCCTGAACCGGCTGCTGGAGGCGCTCGAGTCGCAGGCGATGCTGGTGCGGCCGGAGCCGGACGTCCGGCTGCCGGACGGTGTCGCCGACTCCCATCAGAGCGTCATCACCTTCCTCGAGTCGTGCGCCGACCGGCCGCTCCGCTCCTTTCTTCGCGTTCACCAGGCGTCGGTCGAGGTGTCGGGCCACCCGTCGCTGGTGGTGGCGGCTCGTCAGGTTCTCGCCGACCTGGGGTTCGGCGCGATCGCACCCCACCCGCGGAGCGAGTCGGACCGGTTGCGTCTGGAGGTCGCCGACGCCGACGAGAACCGCTACTGCGTCGAGGCGGTGACCGGCGACGCGATGTGCGTCCTCGGTCCCGCCGGTCCGGTCGGGAGCCGTCCGACCCTCGACGACGGCCTGGCCCGGATGGCGGCCCGCGGACTGGAGCTGCCCCGTGGTGACGACCCGTCCGCCGTCGTCACCCGGCTCGTCGCCAACCTCGCCGCACTCGAGGTGTGGTTCGTGACGGCTGCCGTGACGCCGTCCCATCGAGGCTACCTGCGTCGTGTGGTCACCGACGGGCTCCGGGTCACTGCGCATCCCGTCCTCCTTCCCGGCGACCTGGGCGCGGGTCGGCGCGACGACATCGTCCGCCCGGAGGAGGCCGGCCCGGCCGCGACGTTGCAGCCGGAACTCACCGGACCGGCGGCACCGCAGGCGCCCGATGCCGTGGTCGACGGGCACTGGGCGCTGATGTCGGACCCGGTGACCGGCATCCTGCTCGACCTCGGGCCTCGCGACCTGTCGCAGCAACCGATCCCCAGGGCCACGGCGCGGGCGGTGCGAGGCGCACGCACCTGGGCGTTCGGCGCCACCACCGACCTCGCCAGGCGTCGTGCCGGTCTGAGTGCGTTGAAGAACCTGGTGCCGGTCGGTGACCAGATGCTGGCGATCTGCGGCACGGACCGGGCATCCATGGAACGAGATGCGGTGCGCGCTCACGTCGCGCGGTGTCTGGCGACCGGCCGGCCGCTCCACTCGATGTCGCCGACGCCGGCGAGCTCCGAACCGGTGTCGGCGCTCCTGGTCCCCGACCCGACGGCGACGTCCGGGGCGCCGGACCTGTTAGTGCACCGTCACCGGGTGGGAGAGCAGTTCGCCGTGGTGGTGGTCCGGGACGGTCATGGTGCCGCACGCTCGGTCGTCTTCGACGACGACGACGACGAGGCGACGTTCGCTGCCACGGCGCAGGCGCTACTCGCCTGCGACGCCCCGGCGGGCGAGGTCGACCCGCATCCGACGCTGGCCTGGGACGAGGCCAGGTGGGACCCACGCCAGGCGATGGATCAGCTCGGCGTCGAGCTGGTCTGCCATGTCTGGGCCGGCGAGCCGGCCATCGGCTTGGTCGGCGTGGTCGGCTGGGCGGAGGTGCGGTCATGACGCCGCTCGTCGTCGGCTCGGGCCGGTTCGCCCGGCTCGTCCGTGACGTCGTGTCCCCGGAGGCGGCCGAGGTCGGGGCCGACGACTCGCCCGACCTCGCCGGGCACGAGGTCGTGGCTTTGGTGATGGAGGGCTGGAGCGGGGACCGCGTGATGCGCTGGCAGACGGCGGCTGCACATGCCGGCGCACGGCTCCTGCTGGTTCGGGGCTTCGACCACGCCGTGGGTGTCGGGCCGTGGTTCGCATCCGGGGTCGACGGTTGCGGTCTGTGCGCCGAACGTCGCCGACGGCTTTGGCGCCACCAGCTGTCCTCGGAGGTCTCGCTCGACGTCGATCCGTCGTCGGCGTCGGCCTCACCGGCCCTGTCTGCCGTCGCCGCCGAGGTCGCTCGGCACGTCATCGCCGGTGAGCTGCTCGGCGCTCGCGAGGTCTTCGTCCTGGGGAGCGACGCGGTCGGCGGCGTGCACTCCTTTGTCCCGTTGCCCGAGTGCCCAGGGTGCAGCCTGCTTCCAGTGGACACCGCGGAGCGGGCCGCGATCCGGCCAGGTCCGCGACTCCAGGACGATCCCCGTGGCTTCCGGGTACGGCCCGCGGGTATCCCGGCCGACCACCTCCGCGGCACTCTCGAGGACTGGCGGTTCGGGCCGATCGGCAACGTCTACCGCTCCGAGCACTCGCCGCTGGCACTGGTCGGCGCCGAGCTCGCGCTCCCCTCCGGTGATCGCGGGGAGGCGGGGTACGGACGTTCCAGCGACTACGCGACGAGCGAGCGGATTGCCCTGCTCGAGGCGGTCGAGCGTCTGATGTCGTCGGCGCCGCACGGCAAGCGCACCGCCGTCTTCGGACCGGCCGGGGAGCTCGACGCCTGCCTCGATCTCGCCGCGGTCGGCGTGCACGAGGAGGACGCGTACGACATGCCTGGTTTCGGGTTCGTGCGCTGGGCCGAGGACGTCCCCACCGAGTGGGTGTGGGGATGGCGCCTCGGCACCCGCGCTCCCGTGCTCGTGCCCGAGCACCTCGCCTACTGGGCCACTCCGCGGTCGGCGCGGCGCGGCGCCCGCTTCCTCCACGAGACGAGCAACGGCTGCGCCACCGGGGCGTGCATCGAGGAGGCGATGCTCTACGCGCTCTTCGAGGTCGCCGAGCGCGACGCCTTCCTGATGACATGGTACGGCCAGCTCCCGGTGGACCGGCTCGATGTCGACACCTCCCCACCCGCCGATCTGCGGTGGCTCGAGGCTCAGGTCGCGCCGTGGGGGTTCGCGTTGGAGTTCTACGCGATCAGCAACGACCTCGAGATCCCGGCCGTGCTCTGCCGGGCTGTCCGGAGCGGCGACGGGCCGACGGCCTTCTACGCCGCAGGTGCGCACGCCGACCCGCTGCGGGCGATCCGTAGCGCCGCCGCCGAGGTGGTGACCAACGTCGTCATCCAGATGCGGAGCGATCGCGACTACGCCAAGGAGATGGAGGTCCTTCGCGCCTCCGTGAACCGGGGCTTCGGCGCAGTCCGGAGCCTGCGCGACCACATCCTGCTCCACAATCTTCCCGAGGCGAGGTACATGGGGACGTTCCTCGACGAGGTGACCTCGAGCATCGCGGTGTCGGATTTCCATACCGGCTGGGAGGAGGAGTGGGTGCATCGTGATCTCACGCAGGTGTTGACGACGGCGACCGAGCGATACCTCCGGGCCGGGCTCGACCCGATCGTCGTCGACCAGAGTCCGCCTTCCGCCGGGCGCGACGCTCTGCACACGGTCAAGGTGATCGTGCCCGGGAGCCTGACCATGACGTTCGGCCATCGTCACCGTCGAGTCCGCGGCATCGACCGGCTGCTCCGGGTGCCCGCCGAGCGTGGCTTCTGGGAGGCGCCGCGCGAGCTCGAGTCCCTGTCCCTCTACCCCCACCCTTTCCCGTGATCGCCACCGTCGAACGGGCGTCCGGGGACGGGCGCGCCGGGGCTCGGTTCCTCGACCGCCAGGCCCGGGCGTGGCAGATCGATCCGGTGGATGACGGCAGCAGCGGCCGAGGCCTCCGGCTGCGCGCCGGGGCTCGCTGGGATCTGCCCCGCCACCTGTACCGCACGGTCGCCGACGTGGCGTTCGGCGACCGTGTCGAGACATCACCGGAGCCCGGCACCGATGTCCTCACGGTGCTGGCGCTCGCGGCCGGAATCACCCGCTACGAACCGCGCAACTCCTACAACTGTCACCGCGCCACTCCGTCCGCCCGGTCGTGCATGGCCGCCGAGGTCCTGCTCCGCACCGACGCGGGGTGCTGGCGGTTCGATCCGGCGAGGCACGCGCTGGTCTCCACCGGTGACCCCAACATCGAGCCCGATCTCCGAGCCGGCGTCGACATCGTCGTCGTCGCCAATACTGCGGCGCTCCCACCCTGGTACGAGGACCTTCGATGGTCGCTCGCACTACTCGAGAGCGGTCATCTCCTCGCGACTCTGAGCAGCGTCTGCGCGGTGCTACGCCTCGACCACCGGGTCGCCCTTCGCTTCCCGGACGCTGCGACCCTGGCCACCGTCGGGTTGGCCGGGGATGACGCCGCTCTCCCTGCGGCGCTGCTCACCATCCGCGGCGGTGCGGCCCGGCCGTTCGATCCGGCGGGGTTGCCGGTCGGCTCCGACGACCCGGTAGTGCGATTCGATCGGTCCGGCTGGGTCGAGGACGAGCTGCTGGGAGCCGACATCCCGATCCCGTCTGGCCGACAACTGGCGAGTCGCAGCTGGGAGCAGGTGCTGTTTGAGCGTAGTGCGGGCCGAGTCAACAAGGGCTTCTCGTGCTCGACCCGACCTCTCCCGGCGGGCGTGGTCGGCGCTGTCGCCAGCAGCGTGTCGGGGATGTGGCTGCCGGGGGTGACCGGGGCGACGGTGGACCCGTCGCTACGCGTGCACCTGGTGGTCGAGCGGGTCGATCAGCTGGCGACCGGGGTATACCTCGTCCGCCCGGACGGTCAACTCGAGTGGCGCTTCGCGTCCGCCGGCATGGCCGATGTCGCCTCCTGCTTCCCGTACAACCCCTCCCTCACCGACCTGTCGAGCGCCAGCATCGCCGTGGTGGTCTCCTCGCCCGTGGCCGAGGGCTTCGCCCGCGGCGGAGCCCGGGCCGCACGGTACAGCCAGATCGCCGCCGGGGCGCACCTGCAGCGCATGAGCCTCGCCGCCGCCGACGCCGAGGTGTTCCTGCGTCCGTTGCGGTCGTTCGACCCTGACGCCCTCGGCTCGGTGGTGAGGGCGGATGACGGCTCGCTCCCGGTGTACGCCGGTGTCGCCGGCCGGACCAGATTCGTCGACCTGCTCCTGGATGTGCGGGCATGACGGCGACGACGCGCGTCCCGTCAGCGGACGACCGAGGATGGCGGTCCTGGCACCTCTTCGTCCACGGTGATCGGGCACGCACGGACCGCGTGCTGCTAGAGATCGTGCACCCACTGGTGCGCGACCTCCAGGCGGCCGGCACGCTGGCCGGCTGGTTCTTCGTCCGGTACTGGCACGGCGGGCCACATCTGCGGCTTCGGCTGCGTGGCCTGGCCGCCGGCCACGCGGCTGAGGTGGATCGCCGGCTCCGAGACGGCCTGGACACCCTCACTCCGGTCGAGTCGGCCGACCGCGCGTCGTTCTACTCCGGCTTCGACGTCGCGTCGGACCCGGTTCCGACCGTCGACCTGGGCTGGTACGCCGACCGCGAGCTCGTCGGCGCCGCGTACCACCCGGAGGTCGACCGCTACGGCGGCCCGGGCGCGCTCGCGGCCGCCGAGCGTCTGTTCGAGACCTCGAGCGAGGTCGCGGTCGTCGTCCTCCGGACGGTCCCCGATGCGCACCGACGTCGCGGCGTCTGCCTGGACCTCATCCACGGCCTCACCCGAATCCAGTCCGAGGACGCCGCACACGCCATCCGGTGGTGTCGGGACTACGCGGCGATGTGGCGCCACCTCAGTCCCCGTATCGCGATGCGACACCTGGCCATCCAGCAGGCCGCGGAGGCCGATCACTGTGCCTCGGCGAAGGAGCATCTCGACCGCGCACATCTCGTCCAGCGCTGGGCGGCACTGGTGACCGGCGGTGACGGCGCCGACGTTCCTGCGCTGCATCGGGCCTGGCTCGAGGCGGTCAGGGCCTACCTCGACGAGCTCGCCGCGCTCGATCGAGCCGGCGACCTCGTGGGCACACCGTCAACCGTCGCGGTCTCCCAGGTGCACATGCTGCATAACCGCTTGGGCGAGTCGGCCGCCGAGGAGGTTCGACTCGCCGAGCTCTGCGCGCTGAACTGGGCCGGCGTCACCTCGCCGTCGCGCTTTCACGACGACGGCGCGGGTGCAGCCGACCGTCGGTACCTTCAGGACAGCAAGTTCCGCTCGACGGAATTCGTCGAGGCCCAGATGCCGAGGTGGCGCCCGGCCTCGGCCGCCCCGGCGACGTCGCGCGCCGCTTGGTCGGGGCCGTCAGTCGAACTGCCCCCCTCGACGCCGAGCACGATGCCGCTGGTCGACGCGCTGGCGCGGCGTCGTACCGCTCGAGGCCGGATGCGCGGCGACCTCACGCTTCAGCGACTGTCGAGCGTCCTGGAGGAGTCCGTCCGCGGGATACGGCGCACGTACCTGATGCGTGACCGGAGGGAGTACGAGCTGATCGGCAGGCCGTACCCGAGCGCGGGGATGGCGTATTCCACTCGGTTCCGGGTCCTGTCGTTGGGTGTCGAGGGACTCGAACCCGGTGTCTATGACTACGACGCGGACGCGCATGCGCTGACTCGGGTGGGTGACCCCGTCTCGCTGACGGACGTGATGGAGACCTCGGCGTTCTTCCGCGAGCCGGAGCCGTGGATCGACCTCTCGTCGGTCGGAGTGGTCATCGCGTTGTTCGTCGACATCACGGAGATGCGACGGCGCTACGGACTGCGGACGTCACGATTCGCGATGCTCGAAGCGGGCCACGCCGCTCAGGCGTTTACGTTGGCCTGTACCGCCCATGGTGTCGAAAGCGCTTTGGTGGGTGGGTTCTTCGACGACACCGTGTGCGCGCTGGTCCACCTCGACGGGTGGAATGAGTTGCCGATGTATCTGATCCCGCTGTCCACCGCAGTCACCACGGCGTCAACAGAGGAGGAAGCATGATCTACGTCAAAGCCGAGGGCGTTCGAAAACGATATGGAGACGTGGAGGCGCTGCGCGGGGTGAGCCTCGAGGTGCATGCCGCGGAGATCGTCGCCCTACTCGGGCCCAACGGTGCGGGAAAGACCACCCTGGTCGAGATCCTCGCCGGCAACCGTGCCTACGACGAGGGACACGTCGAGGTATTGGGGCACGACCCCACCGGCAACCGGCCTGAGGTGCGTGAGCGGGTCGGAATCGTCCCGCAGAGCGCCTTCTTCGAGTTCCAGCTCACCGTGCGAGAGCACGTCGGCCTGTTCCGGGGCTACTACCGCAGAGCCCTCGACGTCGCGGACGTCCTGGACATCGTCGGGCTCACGGCGGTCGCCGATCACCGGGTGGGTCGTCTCTCCGGCGGCCAGCAACGGCGTCTCGACATGGCTCTGGCACTGGTAGGCGACCCGGACCTGATCTTCCTCGACGAGCCGACCACGGGGTTTGACATCGCCTCGCGTGACCAGGCATGGAACGTCATCCGGGCGCTGCGCGACCTCGGGAAGTCGGTCATCCTCACGACGCACAACATGGTGGAGGCAGAGCGTCTCAGCGATCGGGTGCTCATGTTGTTCGGAGGCCGGATCCTCGCCTCGGGAAGACCCGGCGCCCTGCTCCCCGGCCAGCACAGCCGCACCATCCGCTTCCGGGTGCCGGCGTCCGCGCTCGCCCCGCTGCCGGCCGAGCTCGACGCCCGGCTGACGCTCGAGGGCGAGGTCGCCGTGGTGCACAGCGAGAACGTCACCTCCGACCTGCACCTGTTGACCTCCTGGGCTCTCGAGCACAACGCGGAGCTCGACGAGCTCGAGTTGCGGGGTCGCGAGCTTGAGGATGTCTACCTGCAGCTGTCCACGCAACTTCACACGCGGTCGATGAAAGGGGACAACGCATGAGTACGCCGACGATCACCATTCCCCAGGCGACATCCACCGGCTCGTGGAACGTCGTCCGACTGATCTGGCACGACATGTCCTACGGCCTGCGTGCGGTCACTCGCTCGCCGCTGACGATGGTCCTGGCCCTGCTCTTCCCACTGATCTTCAACGTCCTCTTCAACGTCCTCGGCGACGGGCAGACCCGAGGAGGGGTGTCGAATGTGCAGTTCACCACGGCGGCCATCGTCGTCTTCGTCATCGCCCTCAACGGGTACCTGAACATGTCGATCAGCATCGTGGTCGCCCGCGAGAAGAGCGTGCTGAAGCGCATCCGGCAGACGCCCGTTCCCCGCGTAGCGCACCTCTGCAGCCGCATCCTCCTCGCCACGATCCTCTCGGCGTTCTCGGTGCTGGTCATGGTCGCCATCTCGATGGTCGCGTTCGGTCTCGAGCTCTCCGCGGTCAATGCCGCCGCGCTCACCGTGATGTTCACGATCAGCTGCTTCGCGTTCTCCGCGCTTGGCATCGCCGTGACGCGACTGATGCCGACTGTCGAGAGCGGCATGGTGGTCGCCGTCGCGACGCTATTCCCGGTGATGTTCATTTCCGGGACATTCTTCCCCGTCGACTCGCTCCCCGGTTGGCTCGCCACCGCTACCGAGTTTCTCCCGCTCGTCCCTGCGAACAACGCGGTGCGGGCTGCCTTCATCGACAACGCCGGAGCCAGCGCGTTCGCCTGGACCGACCTGGCGATTCTCACGGCATGGGCCGTGGGAGGCCTGGCAGTCGCCATCCGGACTATGCCGTGGGAGCCGGTGCGATGAGATCCGCCGCCTGCGGGCCTGATCCGGTCGTCGTCGTTCACCATCACCCGACGGGAGTACCACGCGAATGCTCGAGACGCTACACGCCGGCGCGGCCTGGTGCATGACGCCGTTCCTCGACCTTGCCGTCCGGCTGGTGCCACCCGAGGCGGTGGCCGGTTCGGCCCTGATCCTGCTGGCGATCTCGTGCCGTGTCGTCGTCCTCGGCGCGCACCGACTCGGTGGTCGGGCCGCGAAGGTCGGCCGGGTGCTCCTCACCGGCGTGCCGATCGCGGTCGGTGCGGTTTGGGTGGCAGTACCCGGTGCGCGTCCCGGGCCGGGGTCGTTCTTCGGTATCGAGGACCTTCGAGCACCCGTGTGGGGCAACGGTGCGGGCGCATGGATCGTCGGCGGCCTGGTCGTCGTCGCGACCATCGCCGTCCAGCGGGCGACCGCGGTGGCCCAGGGGCGGATCGACGAACGCACGACGTTCTTCCTGACCCGAATGCTCCCGGTGATTCTCGGCACGCTCACCGTCGTCGTCATCCCGGCCGGTCTCCAGCTGATGTGGGCGGTGTCGGTGGGCCTCGGCTGGGGTGGCGAGCTGTTCTCCCGTGCGAGTCGGCCCACGGAGGTCCGGCCGTGATCCTCCGCGCCGGCACCCTGCGCCGCGATGCCTACGGACGATATCGCGTCCGGGCGAGCCTGAATGCCGTCGAACGATGCGTGCAGCGCCATCCGTCGGCAGAGCGCGTCGAGATGTTCCACGGCAACCTTCTGGGCACGGCCGCCGACGTCGCTCGGCGGATTCGTCACGACGGCGCTGACGGTCTCGTCCTCGAGCACGGGTCGGGCGACCGGTGGCTGCTCGATGCGCTCGTCGACCGCGGCGTCGAGATGGTCGGGGTGCCGGTCCGGGACCACGACCCACCACCGCACGAGCCGCTGCGGACCCGCGCGCTGTTCGCCGAGGGCGTCGTCGATCCGGATGCCGCGAGTCGGCTCGGCGTCCGGATCGCGTGGCACACGACCGGAGGCTGGCTGCCACGCGAGACGGAGCTGATCCTCGCCGACCTGGCTGCGGTGAACCGCTCGGGGCGCCGACCCGCAGCGATGATCGGGCCGGTGAACCACCTGCTGCGCACCCCGGGCGAGTTCGCTCGGGTGAGTCCTGCCGACCGCGGCATCGCGTTGGCAGTCGAGGACCTGCCGCCTGACGCGTGGTCGGTGCTCGCCGACCAGGGTGTGGACCAGGTGGACGTCGTCGTGACCTCGGCCGTCCGTCCGTCGGAACTACGGCGTCTGCTGTGCGCGGCGTCGGCCCACGGCGTCGGCGTCGCCGTCCGCGCTCACCTGACGAGCGCCGAGCCGGCTCGTTCTGATGCGCTCCGCGAGCTGATCACCGTCGACCCGCGCGTCAGGTCCACGACCGGCGCGCCGGCCGCCGATCCGGGCCGAGCGCTCGCCGCGCCACCGGACGCACGACCGGTCGATCTCTTGGTGGCCCGCCGCGACCAGGCTGCCGCGGGCCGGCGCCGAATCCAGCGCACCCTGACCGGAGCCCTCGTCGATGCCGACCCGTTCCACGGCGGATGTCACGAGGTGTGGTGGCGGGCCGACGTACCGTGGCGACCGCATCTGACCTGGCTGCGCTCGGTGTGCGACGTCAGTGCCCGGGTCACCGTCGAGGACGACGACGACGTCGTCACCGCGCACGACCTGTCCGGCAGTGCGGTGTCCTCGGTCCGGCACCGGATGACGCCGTACGCACATCTCGTCGACGCGATCGTGCGCCCGGGCGCCGTGCGCGCCCTGCTGGAGTCAGCGACCGATGTCGCTGCGCTGGTCGGCGACCTGGTGTCGGCACGAACCGGCGGCGACGGCGGCCCGCTGCTGAGACGTAGCGTCCGGATGCCGCACCTCTGCCTTCCCGGAGGAGCGGCCTGCCCCGGTCGCCGGCTACGCCGGCTGGTGATCGACAGCTCAGGGGTACGGCTCGGTCCTGGAGGTCCGGTGATCGGGACCGTGGGTGACCCGCTGAGTTCGCTGCTGGGGTCCGTCCGCCGCATCGGCGGGTCATTGTCGGGTGACTGCGTGTGCCGGCCGCACGACGCCGACGGCGACGCCCGCTTGCGCGAGCCGTGGGTTCCTCGGGTCGTTGCCACGGCCGGTGCTGTCCGAGACGCTGGTGGATCGGAAGCCGGGTGGCGGGCGAGCGGGCTCGGCGGCCCACTGCTGCACGCCGGGTCGAGCGCACCGTCCTGGCCGGTACCGGTCGCGCTGCTGACGGGCGATCGCTCCTCCCTGTTGGTGCACACGCGGACCGGAGCGCGGCTGGCGGTCACACCGGCATCCGCAGCGATCGTCGAGGTCGCGTGCGACCACGGTGCTCGACGGCCACTCGACGCTCTCGACGCGGTCGCGACCGCGTTCGGCCGCGGTCCGGCCGAGGTGCGCGACGCGGTCGAGCGGGTCGACAGCGGGCTTCGGGCTTGGCTGGCGGCCGAGAACCGCGACATAGGAGAGAGGAGCGCGCGATGAGCCACTACCCGGTGTGGCACCCGATGACGAGGATGAGCCGGTTCGTCGACCACGAGGTGATGATCGAGAGCGGACATGACACCTCCCTGCGCGGCCGTGACGGCGAACGGTACCTAAGTGCCAACTCGGGGTTGTGGAACGTGTGCGCGGGGCTCGACGAGGACCTGGTCGTCGATGCGGTCCGCGAGCAGCTGGCCCGGCTTCCCTACTCCACGCTCTTCCGGTTCTCACACCCGACGGCGGTCGAGCTCGCTCGTCGACTGCTCGCCCTGCATCCCGGCTTCGACGATGGCCGCATCTTCTACACCACCTCGGGCAGCGGCGCGAACGACATGGCCGGCAAGCTGTCCCGCCGGTTCGCCGCGCTGCACGGGCGCCCGGCGAGCCGCCTCGTCAGCTTTCGCGACTCGTATCACGGCGGGTTGGGGGATGCGTTCCTGCTGACCGGCGAGGACCTTGGACAGTCTGACTATGGGCTACCCGCCGACCCGTTCCTCCACCTCACGACACCGCTCGATCCGGCGAGCAGCGAGATTGCGCTGGGCGAGCTCGCGGATCACCTGCCCGACGTGGCGGCTATCTTCGTCGAGCCGGTGCTCGGGTCGGCCGGCGCCTGTGCGGTCGACCCGGCGTTCGCCGCGGGGTGCACCGAGCTGGCGCGCCGGCACGGTTTCCTCGTCGTGGCCGACGAGGTGGCGACCGGTTTCGGCCGGACCGGTTCCATGTTCGCCTACGAGGAGCTCGGGCTGAAACCCGACCTGGTGGTTATGTCGAAGGCGGTGACCAACGGGCTGCTGCCGATGGCCGCGGTGGCGGTGCGGGAGTCCGTGTGGCGCCGGTTCGAGCGCGAGGGAGTCGAGTTGATGCTCGGCGAGACTCAGGCGGGCAACCCGCTGTCGTGCGCGGCGGCGCTCGCCACGCTGGACCTCATCGAGAAGCGTGGTCTGGTCGACCGCGCCCGGCGTGCTGCACAGCGTCTCGAACGGTTGCTGAGGCCGCTTGAGCAGCGGCACGAGAGACACGGGCTGCTGCTCAGCGGCCGAGGGCTGATGCGCGGCATCCATCTCCGTGCTCTGGAGCAGGAGGCGCGGACGAGGGCCGGCGCGGCGCTGGCCGAACGTTGTCGACTGGAGCGGGTCATCGTCCATCCCTCACCGCAGGGCATCACCCTGCTGCCGCCATACGTCATCACCGACGACGAGCTCGACGTCATCGTCTCCACGGTCGACGGCGCACTCGACGCCCTCGAGGGGTCGGCGTGTTGACCCACCCAGCTCGAGTCGGCGCCTCGGTGGTGTGGGGCGTGCCAACTCGTGTCGTCGGGTCCTCCGACGCCGCTCGCGACGCTGCCCGCGAGACCGCCACGATCGGGACGAGCGCGCTCGTTCTGCTCGACTCGGCCCACGTGGACACCGAGGTGGGCGAGCGGTTGACCGCCGGGCTGGACCGCCTCGGCGTCGGGGTGGCGGCCACGGTCGTGGTCGAGGTGCCGGTGGAGTTGTCCGCGCTGCACGAGAGCGTCGCCGCGGTCCGGCGCATCCCGGTCGACGTCGTGGTGGCGCTCGGCGGGGGCAGCACGATTGACCTCGCCAAGATCACTGCCGCGGCCCTGACGACGCCGAGCCTGCTGGACAGCGGTGTCTGGGACGTCGGCATCGTCGAGCTGGACGACGTCATCGGGAGGCCCCCCCTTCCGACGGTTGCGATCCCGACGACGGCGTCCACTGGCTCCGAGGTGAACGGAGTCGCCGCTGTGCACCGGGACGGCCTCCGCTGCCTCGCCGTGAGCAACTGGTTGCTGCCGTCCACGGCGATTCTCGACGGTTCGCTGTTGTCGACGCTGAGCCGGCGCACCCTGCTGTCCGGCGTCGTCGAGTCCGTCGCCCGGGTGCTCGCTCCGTTCGTCCGGGGCGGCGTCCACGTCGAGGTGGTCGACCGGATGGCGCTGGAGCTCGTTCGTCATCTCGCCCGTCTCGGCTCGCGGATCGCCGATGGTGACGTCGCCAGGCCGGTGCTCGACGACCTGCTCTGGACCGTGTGTCTGACCGGTACGCAGCTTGCGGGGATCGGGCGCGATGCCCGGTCGCACAGCCTGTGGTATCTGCAGACACCCGTGGCCACCGCGGCCGGAGTGGACAAGGGCACGGCGATGTCCTGGCTCCTGCCGGCGTGGGCGCACGACATCGAGTCAGCCGGCACCGTCGGCCGCTGGGCCGGCTCGCGGGAGCGGCTGTCGGTCGCGGTCGCTGCGATCACCAAGGGCTCCGGAGTGATCGAGGACTCCGGAGTGGCCGACCACTTCATCGCGGCCGGGAGTTCCGAGACGGTCGAAGGCCTGGGCGCGCCGAACCACGGCGCGCCGCTCGGAGACCTTGTTAGCCGCGTCCTCGCCCGCTGGGAGATGCCGGGGTCGCTGCCGACCGAGGTGGACCTCTCCGCCGCGGCAGCGGAGGCGTTCTCACGGTGGCTCGGCCCGTCGGACCGTCGGATGCTTCAGGACGTCGCGACGATTACGAGGTTCTTTGAGGCGGCTGTTCGGCCTCCAGCTCTCCCTGGCCCCCTCGGTCAGGGATTTGTCACGTCCAAGGAGAGGAGGTGAATCCGATGAACAACGTTCTGAGTCTCGACAGCCTGGACCTGTCAGACCTGTCCTTCGAGGCGGTCGAGGTCGTGTCGGTCCGCGACGCGGTCGCGCTCCCGGAGACGGGCGCGTCGTCCGGTACGAGCTCGTGCGACTCCTGCTCATGCTGCGGCAGCACGTCGTCCTGCTCGGTGACGTCCACCTGAAAATCCGCTGATCCACGGGTGTCGGACAGATTTCTCGTGAGAGGAGGTGAATCCGATGAACAACGTTCTGAGTCTCGACAGCCTGGACCTGTCGGACCTGTCCTTCGAGGCGGTCGAGGTCGTGTCGGTCCGCGACGCGGTCGCGCTCCCGGAGACGGGCGCGTCGTCCGGTACGAGCTCGTGCGACTCCTGCTCATGCTGCGGTAGCACGTCGTCCTGCTCCGCCACGTCGACGTGATCGCACACTGGGGTCGCGGAAGGCGTCATCTTCCGCGACCCCAGTGGTCCGCCGGAGCGCCAGTCTGCACGACACCGGGCGGGCGGCATCCAGCCGATTGACCCGCGGGCCCGAGGCGACGTCGCTGGTGCTGCGCCGGCGCGCCGCCGCAGGCCCGAGGCGACAACGTCAGGTTCCCGTTGCGGGGAGCGCATGGTGCTGCTCCGCGAAGGTGACTCTGACCGAACGCCGGGCACCCGGTCCCTGGCCTGGGCGCGCCTCCTATCATGGCGGGTGATCGACCTCGCACGATTTCCCCCACCCGAAGGCAGGCACGTCACGTGACCACACCCGTTGTCCTCATCGCTGAGGAGCTCTCGCCCGCGACGATCGACGCGCTGGGGCCCGACTTCGAGGTACGGCATACCGACGGCGCCGACCGGTCCCAGTTGCTGCCGGCGCTCGCCGACGTCGACGCGGTGCTGGTGCGCTCGGCCACGAAGATGGATGCCGAGGCCATCGCTGCCGCGCGCAACCTCAAGGTCATCGCGCGCGCCGGGGTGGGGCTCGACAACGTCGACATCGAGGCGGCCACCAAGGCCGGGGTGATGGTGGTCAACGCGCCGACCTCGAACATCACCAGCGCCGCGGAGCTCGCCGTCGGCCTGCTGATCGCCTGCGCCCGCAACATCGCGCCGGCCAACCAAGCGCTCAAAGGCGGCGCCTGGAAGCGCAGCAAGTACGGCGGTGTCGAGTTGCTCGAGAAGAAGGTCGGTGTCGTGGGGTTCGGCCGCATCGGCCAGCTCGTCGCCGAGCGGCTCAAGGGTTTCGGAGTCGAGATCCTCGCCTACGACCCGTATGTCTCGGTGCAGCGCGCCGGCCAGCTCGGTGCCCGGCTCGTCACGCTCGATGAGCTGCTCGCGGAGAGCGACTTCATCACCATCCACCTGCCGAAGACCGCGGAGACCCTCGGTCTGATCGGCAAGGAGGCGCTCGCGAAGGTCAAGCCCACGGTGCGCATCATCAACGCGGCCCGGGGCGGGGTGCTCGACGAGGAGGCGCTTGCTGACGCCCTCGCCGAGGGCCGAGTGGCCGGCGCGGGAATCGACGTCTTCGCGAAGGAGCCGTGCGTCGAGAGCCCGCTGTTCGCGTTCGAGTCGGTCGTCGTCACTCCGCACCTGGGGGCCTCCACCGGTGAGGCGCAGGAGAAAGCCGGTGTGGCAGTGGCCCGTTCGGTCCGGCTCGCGCTCGGCGGCGACCTTGTGCCGGATGCCGTGAACGTCTCCGGCGGCGTGGTCGCCGAGGAGGTGCGACCGGGCATCGACCTGGTCGAGAAACTCGGCCGGGTGTTCACCGCGGTTGCCGGCTCCGTCCCGGTGCAGATCGATATCGACGTTCGTGGCGAGATCACCGAGCATGACGTGTCGATCTGGGAGTTGAGCGCACTCAAGGGCCTGTTCACCGACATCACCGAGGACCCGGTCACCTACGTCAACGCGCCCCTGCTCGCCAAGGAACGGGGGTGCGAGTCGCGCCTGATCACGGATGCGGTGTCCGAGGACTTCCGCAACGTCACCACGCTCCACGGCACGCTCGGCGATGGCACGACGGTGTCCATCGCAGGCACCCTGACCGGGCCGAAGATGGCGCAGAAGATCATTGGCGTCAACGGGTTCGACCTCGAGATCCCACTTGCCGAGCACCTCGCGTTCTTCTCGTACGTCGACCGCCCTGGCGTCATCGGTGTGGTGGGCAGGCTGCTGGGCGACGCCGACGTGAACATTGCCGGGATGCAGGTCTCCCGGCTGGACTCCGGGGGCCGGGCGCTGGTCGCCCTGACCGTCGACCACGCCATCCCGGCCGACGTGCTCGGTGCGATCGAGAAGGAGATCGGCGCGGATTCGGTGCGGGTCGTCGACCTCGCGTGACGCCGGTCGCGGCACCTGCACCACACCGGGCAGGGGCCGCGACCCGCGGATTGGTGGCCGAGGGGGTGGGCCGGTCACCCCCTGCAGGTGCGCGGTCATCTCGCTGGCTGCATCGGCAGCGAGCCGCGACGATCCGCACCCCAGACGATCCGCACCCCGGAGGATCCGCACTCCGGACGGGCCGCCCCGCTCGGCGGGGTGCGCCCTAGGGTGGCGGGCATGATCAGCGCCGGTACCGCAGACCCGCCGACCTCGATCGACCTCGCCGTGATCGGCGGGGATGGGATCGGGCCGGAAGTCGTCGCCGAGGGCGTCGCGGTGCTCGAGGCTGTGCTCGGTGACGACGGCCCGAAGGTCAGCACCACTGAGTACGACCTCGGGGCCCGGCGCTGGCACGCGACCGGCGAAACTCTTCCCGACTCGGTGCGGGCCGAGATCGCTGGCCACGACGCCATCCTGCTCGGTGCCATCGGCGACCCGAGTGTGCCGAGCGGCGTGCTCGAACGAGGGGTTCTGTTGCCGCTGCGGTTCGCTCTGGAGCACTACGTGAACCTCCGTCCGGTGCGGTTGTATCCAGGTGTGCGCAGCCCGCTCGACACCCCGCGGGTAGCCCCGGGCGGCATCGACTTCGTGGTCGTCCGCGAGGGCACTGAGGGCCCGTACGTCGGTAACGGAGGTGCGTTACGCACTGGCACGCCGCACGAGATCGCTACCGAGGTCAGCGTCAACACCCGCTTCGGCGTCGAGCGGGTCGTGCGTGACGCGTTCGCCCGGGCGCAGGCCCGGCCGCGCCAGCACCTCACGCTGGTGCACAAGCACAACGTGCTCACGCATGCCGGCCACCTCTGGCGGCGGACTGTGGAGGAGGTCGGCACGGAGTTCCCGGACGTCGAGACGGCTTACCAGCACGTCGATGCGGCGACCATCTTCCTCACCACTGACCCCGGCCGGTTCGACGTCATCGTCACCGACAACCTCTTCGGCGACATCATCACCGACATCGCGGCGGCGATCGCCGGGGGTATCGGGCTGGCGGCGAGCGGCAACATCAACCCGGACCGGCGCCATCCGAGCATGTTCGAGCCGGTGCACGGCTCCGCACCTGACCTGGCCGGCCGAGGCGTGGCCGACCCCACCGCCACGATCTTGTCGGTGTCGATGCTGCTCGACCACCTCGGGTTGGCCGATGCCGCGGCACGAGTCGAGCGGGCAGTCGCCGCCGACCTCGCCGAGCGCGGCACGACATCCCGCACCACTGGTGAGGTCGGCGCGGCCATCGTGGCCCGACTCTGACCGCCCGGTCGTCATCCACGCTTTTCCGCCCCATCACGGAAACGGCTGGTTCGCACGGGATATCAACCCTTGCGAACCGAGCGCTTTCGTGATGGGGCGGAAAAGCAGTGGCGGGTAGCCTCTGAGATGCACCGTCGCCGCCGAGGAAGGACCACCCGCGCCCATGAGCCTCACCTTCGACCTGGAGCGCCGTCCTGACCCGGCCGATGCGGCACGACGCGCCGCGATTCACGCCGACCCTGGCTTCGGGGTGCACTTCACCGACCACATGGTCTCGGCCACCTGGGCCACCGGAACCGGATGGCACCACGGCCGGGTGCACGCCTACGGCCCGATCACGCTGATGCCGAGCGCGGCCGTGCTGCACTACGCCCAGGAGATCTTCGAGGGGCTCAAGGCGTACCGCCATGACGATGGCTCGGTGTGGGCGTTCCGCCCGGAGGCCAACGCCGAGCGGATGCAGCGCAGCGCTCGTCGGTTGGCTCTCCCGGAGTTGCCGACCGAGGATTTCCTCGGCTCGCTGCGTGCCCTGCTCGACGTCGATGCGGCCTGGGTGCCGCCGGCCGGGACCGGCGAGACCAGCCTGTATCTGCGGCCATTCATGTATGCCTCGGAGAGCTTCCTCGGGGTACGCCCAGCGGCCGCGGTCACGTACTCGGTGATTGCCTCGCCGGCCGGCGCGTACTTCCCGGGAGGGCTGACGCCGGTGACGTTGTGGGTGTCGCGGCACTACGCTCGGGCGGGCACCGGCGGTACGGGTGCCGCCAAATGCGGCGGCAACTACGCGTCATCCCTCGCGGGGCAGGTGGAGGGCATCGAGCACGGCTGCGACCAGGCAGTCTTTCTCGACGCCGAGACCCAGACGCACATCGAGGAACTCGGAGGTATGAACCTCTTCCTCGTTACCAACGACGGTCGGCTTGTGACGCCGGAGCTCACCGGCTCCATCCTCGAAGGGGTCACTCGTAGCTCGATCATCGAACTCGCGAAAGAGCTTGGTCTCGACCCCGAGGAGCGCCCGGTGCCGATCGAGGAGTGGCAAGACGGTGTGCGCAGCGGCGCGATCCGTGAGGTGTTCGCCTGCGGCACAGCGGCCGTGGTCACGCCGGTGGGTGAGTTGCGCTGGGCGGGCGGGTCGGCGCCGTCCACCGCCGGCGAGTCCGGTGGCGAGGTGACGAACGCCATCCGAGAACGGCTGCTCGACATCCAGTACGGCCGGGTCGAGGACACTCACGGTTGGCTCAGCCGGCTCGCTTGACCGAAGTGACGCGCCCTCGGCCGGCACCAGCCTCGCGGGTTGAGGCGGGTGGCGCCGTCATCGTGGATGGTTGCCCGGTGGTCGTCGATCCAGCACGCGAGCGTCCACTAGGGGTTTCCTCGCAATCGGGGACCGCCGGAATCCCGGCCCGCAGCGGCCGGTGCTAGGTTCAGCCTCGCTACTAATAGTCCCTATGCGACGCACCTCTCCCCGTCCGTTGCGGAAACCACTGGAGGCACCACCATGCGCGTACCCTCGCGCCTCGTATCCGCTTGCGCGGTAGGCATGCTCGTGCCCGCCGTGCTCGCCGGATGCCAGCCGACTGGCCCGATCACCGTGTCGATGAGTCAGTCACCCTCGGCCAGTTCCTCGCCGACCGCAGATCCGGCGGTCGCCCCTGAGCCGAATTCGTCGGCATCCGCGTCGGCCAGTCCGTCGCCCACTGCGTCGCCCACTGTGTCGCCCACGACGTCGCCGACTCCGACGGCGACCGCGACTCTCCCCCCATTGAAGACCGCTTCGCTCGGCCCGTGGGTCCCGTCCGATGGTGCGCCGCCCCCCGACCCAGGGACGCCGGTGCTCGAAGAGAACTTCGCCACCCACAATTCGGCCGAGTGGCAGCCCTACACGGTCGACATGCTGAAGGCTGATTTCGAGGATCTCAAGGGTGGGGACTACCAGGGCATCGAGGACGACGGCAGCGTCTGGCCGGCCAAGACCACGGTCGGCAAGGGCGTCTTGCGTGCCCACTTCCCGGCGAACTCGGCTGGCACAAGCAAATCCGGATTCATGTTCAACTCGCTCTTCCCCGGGGCTGAGGAGGCCACCCTGGAGTACCGGGTGCTCTTCGAGGGTGCCGGGCCGGACAAGAAGTTCGTGAGTGCCGAAGGCGGGAAGCTTCCGGGCCTGAGTGGGACTGCCGCGGAGAAGCCGCCGACCGGGTGCCTGACGGACCAGGACATCATCGACAACGGTTTCTCGGCTCGGACGACCTGGCGCGCGGGCGGAACGTTGGTGGCTTACCTCTACACGCCGGATCGTAATCCTGGCGATGTCGCGTGTGGCTTGGACATTCCCTTCTTCGAAGGCGCTGTCGCGGACAAGTGGTACACCATTCGGCAGCACATCCGGATGAACACCCCAGGCGAGCGCGACGGGCTGCTGGACATGTACGTGGACGGTAAGCGCACTCTGCACAAGACTGACATGTATTACCGAATCAGCGGCAAGTCCGATGTGAAGATCGACCGAGCCATGTTCCACACGTTCCGGGGTGGCAAGGACGGCGACCCGCGGTTCTTCTCGCCCAACGATGACCACCTCCAGTTCGACCACTTCAAGATCTGGGTGAAGTAGTCAGTAGCGTCACAGCCGGTGACGATCGCGCTGCGATCGTCACCGGCTTTCGCATGTCCGCACCTGGTCCACTGAGGGCCGCCGCGGGTCGTTCGGCCGCGGCTCGTCACGAGCGCGGTCACCTCGGCGCCCCCGGTGGGCTACCTGGCTCGCCGGAATAGTCGACGACCGCGGCGGTTCTCGGGCCGATGTTCACCGCCGGTGCCGCATCCACACCACGGAATTTCATGGGTGCTCGGCGATTTCGAGTACCACGCGGTGGTACGAGAACCTCTACGCTGTTGGGTTCCTGCTAGGGTTTTTCAACAATTTGACGACCCACGCGACGCACCTCTCCCCGTCCGTTGCGGAATCACTGGAGGAACCTCAATGCGCACCCCCACGCGCCTTTTTTCAGTCTGCACTATTGGCCTTCTCGCGCCGGCACTGCTCGCTGGGTGTCAGCCATCCGGCCCGGTCACTGTCTCCGTGAGCCAGGGTCCCTCAGCGGGTGCCAGCAGCCCCGCGCCGCTGTCGCAGGCGCCGGAGATTTTGCCATCGCCAGGTGGGTCCGCGAGCGTCCGTCCTACCCCGGCCGCGAGCACGACACCCACTCCGGCGGCCAGTGCGACACCCACTCCGGTGGCCAGCGCGAGTCCCACTCCGGCCGCGCCGTCGCCCGCTACTGCGGCGCCTGCCGCCGGGTCCCTCGTGCTCGACGAGCGCTTCGACAACCACACGTCAGCGTCGTGGCAGCCCTACTCGGTCGGCATGTTGAACTCCGACTTCGGCACCATCGCGGCCCGTGCTGTCCGCGGCTTTAGCGGGGGCGGTACGGAGTGGCCTTCCAAGAACATGGTCGGTGAGGGCGTGCTCCGCGCGAACTACCCGGCCAACAAAGCCGGTGGTCACAACTCCGGATTTATCTTCGACAGGTTCTTCCCAGGCGCCGAGGAAGCCACCCTGGAGTACCGCGTACGCTTCGAGGGCGCGGAGCAGGGAAAGGCCTTCGAATGGGCGGCTGGCGGCAAACTTCCGGGCCTCGGTGGCACCGTCGGTGGGCAGTCCCCGACCGGGTGTACCACGAACGCGAGTGCGATCGAGGGGGGCTTCTCGGCACGGCTGATGTGGCGCAAGGGCGGAGCACTGGCGGCCTACATGTACCTTCCTGACCGGGACCGCAGCAGATGTGGCGTGGACATCACCTTCTTCGAAGGGGCAACTCCGGACCGCTGGTACACCATCCGGCAGCACATTCGGCTGAACACCCCCGGGATGCGCGACGGGGTGCTCGAGATGTTTGTTGACGGCCGCCGGACGCTGCAGAAGACAGACATGTACTACCGCATGAGCGGCAAGTCCAAGGTGCAGATAAACAACGTCCTGTTCCACACCTACCGCGGTGGCAAGCCGGACGACAGCCGGTTCTACTCGCCCAACAGCGATCACGTTCAGTTCGACGACTTCAAGGTCTGGGTGAAGTAGTCGGCGACGCCAGCCGGTGACCACCCCACGACGGTCGTCACCGGCTGATTGCTCGCCGAGACCCACGACTTGGACCGCACGCAAGGGGTCGGCACGGGTGGCGGGGCCACCAAGCAACTGGCCCGTGACCTGGCGCAGTTTGCCATCGATGGCGGCGCCCTGCTCGTCGGACTCGACGAGCAGGATGACGGACCGCTGCAGTTGACGCCGGTTGAGGTGGCCGGGCAGGCGCGCTTCTCCTTCATCGCCGAACCGATGACGCCGCGCCACCCGATGCTCAGCGACGCGCTCGCCGGCGACCGGTGGCAGCCGAGCGGCAACCGGTTATCGAGCGGGCTACGGGGCGGCGACGTGGATGAGGTCCTCGAGGCCCCGGAAGTCCTTCGGGTTGCGAGTGATCAGCTGTGCGTCGTGCGCGTGGGCGGTCGCGGCGATGAGCAGGTCGAACTGCCGCGCGCGGGGTTGCCGCCCGTGACGGGTGACCCGCGCGGCGAGCTGCCCGTAGCTGTCGGCCACCGCGTCGTCGACAGGGAGCGGGTCGAAGAAGCGGCGCAGCCGAGACAGCCGCTGCAGCCGATGCGCCCGCACCTCATCGTCCGTGGCGACGAGCACTCCGAACTGGAGCTCGGCCATGCTCACGACGCTGATCGCGAGGTGCCCGGGGATGACGTCGACGTCGTCGCCGATCAGCACGCTGGTGTCGACGACGGCTCGGGTCGTCATCGTTCCCACGGGTCGGCGACGGTGCCGTCGATCAGGTCGCGGTCGTTGTCCCAGTCCTCGTCCGGACCCCCTCGGAGCACGTGCCTCAACTCGGCCCCGGTGCGCCAGGTCCGTGCACTGACCGGACCCAGCACCGCTGCCGGACGGCCGGCCACCGTAATGGTCACGCGTTCGCCGCCCTCGGCCCGACGGACCAGGTCGCTCGCGTGCTGCCGCATCTCTCGGAGGCCCACCTCGGTCATGTCGTCAAGGTAGCACCTGTGCTACGTGCGGTGAATGTGTGGCAGGCCTCGCGGCGACCGACCCAAAGGTTCACCCCCGGACCATTGCAGGGCATACTCACAGGTATGACCCCACGGGAACTGTCGACGCCGACGACCCGGCTGCCCGACGCGGTACTCCGCCCGGCCGTGGGGAACGTGTTCGAGACGACCGTCGAGCAGCTCGCGACGACGATCCGGCTGGGTGTGTTCGTGGACGGAGAGCAGCTGCCACCCGAGCGTGACCTCGCCGACCGGCTCGGAGTGTCCCGCAATACCCTGCGCGAGGCCATCGCCGCACTGCGCGAGTCTGGGCTGGTCACCACCCGTCGCGGTCGAGGCGGCGGCACTGTCGTGCGGTACACCGGACGCGACCCGGGCGATGACACCCCACGGTCCGACATCCCGCCCCCACGGACCGGGGCCGCCCTGACCGATGCACTCGACTTCCGCCGGGTCGTCGAGCCAGGAGCGGCCTGGTTGGCTGCCGACCGCCGGCTCTCCCGTGATCAGCGCGACTGGCTGGAGGAGTCGTGCCGCGCGGTTCGCACGGCCGAGCCTGCGGCGCACCGGGTCGCCGACTCTCGGCTGCATCTGGCGATCGCCACGGTCACCGGGTCCTCGATGGTGGTCGAGGCGGTGACCCGGGCTCAGGCTGCGCTCGACACCCTGCTCGGCGCCATCCCAGTACTTCGCGTCAACATCGACCACTCGCACGTGCAGCACGACGCCGTCGTCGATGCCGTGCTGGCCGGCCGCCCGCACGACGCGCGGGCCGCAATGGAAGAACACATCGACGCCACCTCCGCCCTGCTCCGCGGTCTGATCGGATGACGGAAGGTCACTGATGCCAGCATCGATCCATCCCAACGGCCCACCGCAGCTGACGCTCGAGCAGCTCCGCGCCGACATCTCCTCGGATGTCGTCGATACGGTCGTCCTCGCCTTCACCGACATGCAGGGCCGGCTCACCGGCAAGCGGGTGCACGGGCGGTTCTTCCTCGATCAGGTACTCGAGCACGGGACCGAGGGGTGTACCTACCTGCTCGCCGTCGATGTCGAGATGACCACCGTCGACGGTTATGCGATCTCGTCCTGGGAGCGCGGCTATGGCGACTTCGAGTTCGTCGCCGACCTCACCACGCTCCGCCGCACGCCGGGGCAGCCGCATTCGGCCACGCTGCAGTGCGACCTGCACTGGCTCGACGGCAGCGGACCGGTGCGACCGAGCCCGCGCTCCGTGCTTGCGGCCCAAGCCGAGCGGGCGGCATCCCTGGGCTACCGTGCCGTGGCCGGGACCGAGCTCGAGTTCATCCTCTTCGAGGACACCTTCGACCAGGCCTGGGACCGCCGCTACCACGGCCTCACCGGCGCCAACCGGTACAACGTCGACTACTCGGTGCTCGGCGGCACGAAGGTGGAGCCGGTGCTGCGCGACATCCGCAATGAGATGTGGGCGGCGGGGGTCACCGTCGAGGGCGCCAAGGGCGAGTGCAACCTCGGTCAGCACGAGATCGCCTTCCGGTACGACGACGTGATCCGCACCTGCGACAACCACGTCGTCTACAAGACCGCGGCCAAAGAGATCGCGTCGCGCCATGGCATGAGCCTGACCTTCATGGCCAAGTACGATGCGCGAGAAGGAAACTCGTGCCATGTCCACCTGTCGTTACGCGGCCTCGACGACGGTGCGGCAGTGTGTGCGGACGACTCCCGGCCGGGCGGCCAGAGCGCCCTCTTCGACCACTTCCTCGCCGGAATCCAGGCCACGATGCGCGAGTTCAGCTACTTCTACGCGCCGAACATCAACTCCTACAAGCGGTTTCAGCCCGGTTCGTTCGCGCCCACGGCCGTGGCGTGGGGCCGCGACAACCGCACCTGCGCACTGCGGGTGGTCGGCCACGGCGCCGGGCTGCGGGTGGAGAACCGGGTGCCGGGCGGTGACGTCAACCCCTACCTGGCCGTGGCGGCAATGATCGCCGGTGGGCTGCACGGCGTCGAAAACGAACTGCCACTCGCCGAGCCGGTGACCGGCAACGCCTACACCGCTGACCTCGACCACGTGCCGATGACTCTGCGCGAGGCTCGCGAGCTGCTGGCCGGCTCGGCGGTCGCTCGGGGCGCGTTCGGCGATGACGTCGTCGACCACTACGTCAACGCCGCCGATGTCGAGGTGGCTGCGTTCGACGCCGCGGTTACCGACTGGGAGCGGGTCCGGGGGTTCGAGCGGCTGTGAGGACCCAGAGATGACGCAGCCGACCGACCGCACTGACCCGGCGCCGAAACAACCACCACCCGGCTCGGGCGCAGCGACCCACCACGACGTCATCAACCCGGCGACCGAGGAGTTCGTCGCGACCGTGCCGTCGGCCTCAGTCGAGGAGGCGGACGCGGCCGTCGCCCGCGCAGTCGCCGCCGGGCCTGCCTGGCGTGCCGTGGCCCCAGCCGACCGCGGGATGCTGCTGCGCCGGTTCGCTGACCTGGTCGAGGAGCACGCTGAGCAGCTCGCCCGTCTCGAGGTCGCGAACTCCGGCCACACCATCGGCAATGCGCGCTGGGAGGCGGGGAACGTCGCGAGCGTGCTGCGGTACTACTCCGCCGCCCCCGAGCGGTTGTTCGGCCGGCAGATCCCGGTCGCCGGTGGCCTCGACGTCACGTTCCGGGAACCACTGGGGGTCGTCGTGGTGGTGGTGCCCTGGAACTTCCCGATGCCGATCGCCAGCTGGGGGTTCGCCCCCGCGCTGGCGGCCGGCAATACCGTGATCGTCAAGCCGGCCGAGCTCACCCCGCTGACCGCGCTCCGGCTCGGTGAGTTGGCGCTCGAGGCGGGCCTGCCCGAGGGCGTGCTCACCGTCATCCCCGGCCAAGGTTCGGTGGTGGGGGAGCGGCTGGTGACCCACCGGGAGGTGCGCAAGGTGTGCTTCACCGGCTCCACCACGGTCGGGCAGGGCATCATGCGGCGCGCCGCCGACACCATCAAGCGGGTCACCCTCGAACTCGGCGGCAAGTCGGCCACCATCGTCTTCGCCGACGCCGATCTCGACGCGGCGGCCGCGGCTGCGCCGATGAGTTTCCTCGACAACGCTGGTCAGGACTGCTGCGCCCGCAGCCGCATACTGGTGCAGCGGTCGGTCTACGACGCCTTCATGGAGCGGTTCGAGGCGGCGCTGCGCGAGGTGGTGGTTGGCGACCCGAGTGACACCGCCACCCAGGTCGGGCCACTGGTCAGCGCCGGGCAGCGCTGCGCCGTGCGGGGATTCGTCGAGGATGTCGAGGGCACGCCGGATGCCGTCGATGTCGCCTTCCGGGGGTCCATCCCCGCAGGCGCCGGGTTCTGGTATCCGCCCACGGTCGTCATCCCCCGCTCGACCCGCGACCGGGTGTGGCGCGAGGAAGTGTTCGGCCCCGTCGTGGCGGTGCTGCCGTTCGAGGACGAGGCCGACGCCGTGGCCATGGCCAACGACACGGTGTACGGGCTGTCCGGGTCGATCTGGACGCGTGATGTCGGGCGCGCGATCCGGGTGGCCCGCGGCGTCGAGGCGGGCAACCTCTCGGTGAACAGCCACAGCTCGGTGCGGTACTCCACGCCGTTCGGCGGGTTCAAGCAGAGCGGCCTCGGGCGCGAGCTCGGGCCCGACGCGCTCGACGCGTTCACCGAGGTGAAGAACGTATTCATCGCCACCGAGGCGTGACGGAAGGACGACGACATGACTGGACGGCTCGAGGGCAAGGTCGCCGTGGTCACTGGCGGCTGCTCCGGTATCGGCCTGGCCACGGTGCGCCGGTTCGCCGCCGAGGGTGCACGGGTCGTGGTGGCCGACCTCTGCGACGATGTGGGGGAGGCCGTGGCCGTCGAGGTGGGCGGGGCATATGTGCACTGCGACGTCGCAGAGCGCAGTGACGTCGACCGGCTGTTCGCTACTGCGGTCGAGCGTTTCGGCCGGCTGGACGTGGCGTTCAACAACGCCGGGATCAGCCCTCCCGAGGATGAGTCCATTCTGACCACCGACCTCGACGCCTGGCGCCGGGTCCAGGAAGTCAACCTCACCTCGGTCTACCTCTGCTGCAAAGCGGCCATCCCGTACCTGCTCGAGCAGCGCTCCGGTTCGATTATCAATACTGCGAGTTTCGTATCGGTGATGGGGTCAGCAACGTCGCAGATCTCGTATTCCGCGTCCAAGGGTGGTGTGTTGGCGATGACGCGTGAACTCGGCGTGCAGTTCGCCCGCGATGGGATCCGGGTCAACGCGTTGTGCCCGGGGCCAGTCGACACCCCGCTGTTGCGGGAACTGTTCGCGGCCGACCCCGAACGGGCCGCGCGGCGGTTGGTGCACGTGCCGATGGGCCGGTTCGGCACGGCGGAGGAGATGGCGAACGCGGTGCTGTTCCTCGCCTCCGACGAGTCGAGCTTCATCACCGCCTCGACGTTCCTGGTCGACGGCGGGATCTCTGCGGCCTACGTCACGCCGCAGTGAACCGGGCCGCTGGCCGGCCGGTGGTCGGCGTCAGTTGCTACCTCGAGGCGATCGACCGTGATCCGTGGGTAGCGCAGCGCAGCGTGGTGCTCCCCGCCGACTATGTCGCGCACCTGGAACGCGCCGGAGCGGTGGCCATGCTCGTGCCGCCCCGGCCGGATGCCGATGCCGACCTCGCCCGCACCGCGCTGGCGCGGGTCGACGCTCTCGTCCTGGCCGGTGGTGCCGATGTCGACGCCACACGGTATGGCGCGGAGCGGCATCCGAGCGCTCAGGCGCCGCGGCCGGACCGTGATGGGTGGGAATTGGCGCTCGTCGCCGCCGCTGTCGAGCGTGACCTGCCGGTACTCGGCGTGTGCCGGGGGATGCAGGTGCTCGCGGTGGCGGCCGGGGCCCGCCTCGAGCAGCACCTGCCTGATCGGGTCGGTCACCATGGGCACTGCCCCCGGCCGGGGGTGTTCGTCGCGCATCAGGTGACGCCGGTGGCGGGCTCGGCACTGGCCGACATCCTTGGCGCCGGTCCGCTCGAGGTGCCGACGTACCACCATCAGGGGGTCGTTCCCGAGAGCCTCGAGCGCACCGGGTGGGTGGCTGCGGCCTGGCACGACGACGGCACCCTCGAGGCGATGGAGAACCCGGCTGGGCGGTTCCGCCTCGGCGTCCAATGGCATCCCGAGGCCGGCGATGACGCACGCCTCTTCGACGCCCTCGTGCTGGCTGCGACCGAGGCCGTGCGCTGACCAGGTGCTCGTAGATCACCCTGCTGGCCCCAACCTGCAGCGCTGACCCCGGTGGTATGTCCCTGACGACGGCAATGGCCCAGCGTCGGGCTGGCCGCTGCCAAGTCTCCTTGTCGCTCACGTCGCGGCCGACCCTGTCACCATCCGGCACCCGGACCGCCAGCGCCACCCAGCGAGCCGCGCCACCGGGTGGGGAGACCCCCGGGCCAGAAGGAGGCCCACACCGCTCGCGGATAAACCGGCTGTCCGGTATTCTGAAGACCGGTAGACGCACAGCCCACCGGCTTCATCGAGGCAAGGAACCGACCGTGACGCGACCGCGCTCCCTACTCGCCGCGCTGGCGATCCTGACCACTGCGGGGCTGCTGCTCACCCCGCATGCACCAGCGGCGAGTGCTGCCACAGCCGAGCAGGTACGCCCCTCCGCCGCGACCGCGCCAGTGCAGGGTCGCCTGCTCTCGTCCACCCTGATCGCCAGGGTCACGGCCCGGGAGGTCCGCGAGCAACTCGAAGGCCTGGGCTTCGACCCGGCCTTGGCCCGGTTCGACGTCACCGCCTACCAACTGGACTACCTCACTACCGACGCCACGGGTCGGGTCACCCGGGCCTCCGGGCTGGTCACCGTGCCAGCCCGCCGTGCCGCACTGGCCGTGATTAGTTATGGGCACGGCACGATCACTGGACGGACGCAGGCGCCCTCCGCATTCAGCGGTACGGAGGAAGGTGGACCGGTCTCCTCCTACCTGGCCTCGACAGGGGCGTTCGCTGTGCTGCCGGATTATCTCGGGTTGGGCGACGGGCCGGGTCGGCATCCATACATGCAGGCGGATCTGGGCGCCAGCGCCTCGCGCGACCTGCTCGTGGCCGCACGGACGTTCGCATCCGCGACCGGCATCCGGCTGCGACCGGACCTGCTGGTCACCGGGTTCTCCCAGGGTGGACAGACGGCGATGGCCCTCGGCGAGTCGCTCACCGAACGACCGCTCGAGGGCTACCGGTTGCGTGGCCTGGCATCGGCTGCGGGGCCCTATGACCTGTCGGGCACCGGCTGGCCGGCCCTCTTCGACTCCCCCACGGATGCGTCCAGCGCCGTCCTTTACGTTCCGTACCTGCTCACGGCCTACCAGCAGCGGTACGGGGTGCTCCCCGACGCCGCCACTGCCTTCCGCCACCCGTACGACCGCACCGTCGCCCGGCTGTTCGACGGCTCACTGGACAACACCGAGGTGAGTGCCCGGCTGCCTGCGACGCTTGCGGACCTCATGACGCCGCGGTTCATCGCCGAGCAGGCCCACCCGAGTGGCGCCCTGGCCGACGCCCTGCAGCGCAACGACACGTGTTGGTTCCGCCCGGTGGTGCCGGTGCGGCTCTACGTGGGACGCAACGATCAGGACGTCACCCCGGCGAATGCCGACGTGTGTCGTTCCCGCCTGCAGCAGTACGGGGCCTCGGCGCGGATCGTCGACCTGGGAGAGGTGGACCATCGACAGACTGCGGTGCTCGCATTGCCGGCGATCGCGCGCTGGTCCGAGCAGCTGCGGACCAGGCCGTGATCTCCGCGCCGCCGCCGCGGACCTCGGCAGTGGCGGTGACCAGCGTTGCGTGCACCACCGGCATCAGCGACGCCGGGGCGCGAGAGGCCCGCGTCGTCCAGTTGCCAACGGGGTCAGGCCGTCTGTCGAAGGTCGACCCTGCCAGGTGAACCGCCTGAGCATATCCGGAGACTCTGGCCTGCCCCGGGTCCCCGGAGTCGTTCGGGGTAAGTTTTTCTGGCACGGGTGTCTGGTTCTCGAACTGTATCGGGCTGAGGTAGCCCAGGGCGGAGTGGCGGCGTTGCTGGGGGGTGACCACGCCGGAGACGGTGCGGCAGTGATGCCGCCAGGCCGCGGTCGATGCGGGGAGCCGGGCGGGGGTGAGTACGGAGGATGCTGCGGAGGTGAAACGGCTCCGGCGTGACGACGCGGAGTTGAAGCGGGCGAATCCGCCCACAGGATCACCCTGGGCGCCCTCGCCCAACCCCCAGCTGCCACGCCGAACCCCGCCAAAAGGACTCACTCATCTAGTCTCGGACCGACATCCGCGACCCACCGACGCTGAAGGATCCGCCCATGGCCACCACTGCGCAGCAGCTGCTCGACGAGCTCCCGACCGGACTGCTCATCGGCGGGTCGTGGCGTGACGCCTCCGGCGGGGCCCGGTTCGACGTGGAGAACCCCGCGACCGGTGAGGTGCTGACCAGGTGCGCCGACGCGACGCCTGAGGACGGTCTGGCCGCGCTCACCGCAGCGCACCAGGCCCAGGCTGCGTGGGCCGCCGTCGCACCGCGCGACCGAGGCGAGATTCTGCGCTCGGCGTTCGCCGCCGTCACCGCCCGGGCCGACGACTTCGCTCTGCTGATGACCCTGGAGATGGGTAAGGCGCTCGCCGAGGCCCGGGGTGAGGTCGCCTACGGTGCCGAGTTCTTTCGGTGGTTCTCCGAGGAGGCGGTGCGGGTGCACGGACGGTGGTCGACCGCACCGAACGGTGCCACTCGGCTGCTGACCATGAAGCAACCGGTCGGCCCGACCCTGATGATCACGCCATGGAACTTCCCGCTCGCGATGGGCACCCGCAAGATCGGGCCGGCCATCGCCGCCGGGTGCACGATGGTGGTCAAGCCAGCCCACGAGACGCCGCTCACGATGCTGTTGCTCGCGCAGGTGCTGCAGGAGTGCGGTCTTCCTGACGGGGTGCTCAACGTGGTCACCACCATGCACAGCGGCGCGGTGTGCGAGCCCGTCATCCGCGACCCGAGGCTACGCAAACTCACCTTCACCGGCTCGACCGCGGTCGGCAAGAAGCTGGTCGAGGCCTCGGCCGAACAACTGCTCCGGGTCTCGATGGAACTCGGCGGAAACGCGCCCTTCCTGGTCTTCGATGATGCCGACCTGGATGCTGCGATCGACGGCGCGATGCTGGCCAAAATGCGCAACGTCGGCGAGGCGTGCACCGCGGCGAACCGGTTCTTCGTGCACACCTCGCTTGCCGCCGAGTTCGCCCGTCGACTGGCCGAGCGCATCGGTGCGCTCCGGGTCGGGCCGGGCACGCAGGAGGGGGTCGATGTCGGCCCGCTGGTCAGCGCGAAACAGCGCGCCGCGGTGCACGAGCTCGTCGAGGATGCCGTTGCGCGGGGGGCGACGGTGCTCACCGGCGGCGGCCCGGTCGACGGCCCGGGCCACTTCTACGCACCCACGGTGCTCACCGACGTGCCGGATGACGCCCGTGTCCTTCGTGAGGAGATCTTCGGCCCGGTGGCGCCGATCGTGCCGTTCGCCGACGAGGCCGACGCGATCGCCAAGGCGAATGGCACCGAGTACGGCCTGGTCGGCTACCTCTACTCCCGGGACCACGCGCGCGTCATCCGGGTGGCTGAGGCGCTGGAGTTCGGCATGGTCGGCGTCAATACCGGCATCGTGTCCAACCCGGCGGCGCCGTTCGGTGGGGTCAAACAGTCTGGGTACGGCCGCGAAGGTGGGTTCGAGGGCATCGACGAATACCTTGAAACCAAGTACGTCGGCATCGCGCTGTGACGGCGACTGGCCACCCCACCAGACGCCCCACGGCCCTGGGCCACCTGCCACCACCTCCGTCTGGTGGACGTCATCGACGCCTCTCCGGGTGTCGCGGCTATCGTTTGACGTCGCGGACGTGACGAAAAGGACTGAGCCAGATCGCCGTTCGGCCGACTTCGGGGCGGTCGAGCGCGTGCGCGGGAGCGCCGTTGTCCATCATGACCGGCATGAGCCAGACGCCCAGAGACACCCCAGCGCACCGCGAGAGCCGGCGGCGGTCAGTGCAGAATCTGCTCGACGAGACCGACGCCGCGCTGCGCCGTGGGGCGCGGGCGGGGTCGACGGTCTGGCCTACCGGCTTCGACCTGCTCGACTCCGCACTCGGCGGCGGCTTCCGCTCCGGTGAGCTCATCCTGCTCGCCGGGGGGGAGTCGGCCGGGAAGACCACGTTCGCCATGCAGATGGCGCGGGGCGCGGTGGTGGCCGGCCGCCGCGCATTGGTGTTCTCCTACGAGCACGATGCGCACACCCTGCTGCAGCGGCTGCTCGCCCTGGAAGCGGCGTACGCCGCGGACGACTGCCTCACCCCGGGCGAGCACCCCGCTGACGTGTCGACAATCCGGTCGGTCTTCGAGGCCGACCAGCCGGACCGTCGCGGCCTGTCCCGCAGTCTTGGCGGGTTGTCGTTCGGGAGCGCCGCGCTCGAGGCGATGCATGGGTGGGCGGAGCGGCTGGATGTGTTCCAGGGCGACTCACAGTTGACTGGCAGGGACATCGCGGCGGCCGTTGCGGCCGAAGTCGAGTCCACCGGGCAGGCGCCGATCGTGGTGGTCGACTACCTGCAGAAGGTTCCCATCAAGGGCTACTACGGTGACGAGGCGTCGCGGGTCACCCAGATCACCGAGACGTTGAAGGATGCCGCGCTCGAGTTGGGCTGCCCGATCGTGGCGGTCACTGCTGCCGACCGCGCCGGCCTGGGCGCCGGGCGGCGGATGCGGACCAGTGATTTGCGCGGCTCGTCGGCGCTGGCCTACGAGGCCGATGTTGTCCTGGTGCTCGCCAGCAAGGAAAACGTGGTGGCCCGGGAGCACCTGATCTACGACGTCGGAAGCCTGGCCCGGTTCCGTCGTTGGTCGGTCGTCTCGATCGAGAAGAACCGGCACGGGATGAGCGGTATCGAGCTCGAGCTCGAGAAGGACTTCGAGCACGCCAGGTTCCGCCCGAACGACCAGCCGGTCGCCGAGCGCCTGATCGAGGAGCGCGTCGCCGCCCAATGACGCCGCTCCCGGCTGCCGGGACGCACTCGCGGCCCGCCCCATCCGGCCGTCTGCGGTGACGCGCTCGCCGACAATGGCCGGATGACGCCCGCCTCTCGCCCGTCCCGACGCGTGGTCGCGCTTGCCGCCACCACGATTCTTGCGGTGCTGCTGTTGGTGCTGCTGATCCCGGGCGGCTCCTCGGGGCCGACGTTCGGTGCGGCACCCGCCGCGACCACGAACGCCCCGGAGTCGCCGACGGGCCGCGCCACGGCATCCACGTCGTCCGCTCCTGCGGCCACCCCGGCGTCCGGGCTCCCCGAGGTGCCCGAGAGCCGGTTGCCGAGCGAGGCCGCCGACACCTTGGTACTCGTGCGGGCGGGCGGCCCCTACCCCTACGCCCAGGACGACCGGGTCTTCGGCAACCGCGAGCGGCTACTCCCCGGCAAACCCCGTGGCTACTACCGGGAGTACACCGTGGTGACCCCGGGAGAGAGCGACCGGGGCCCGCGCCGACTCGTGGTGGGCGATGCCGGCGACATCTACTGGACCACCGACCACTATGCGTCGTTCCGGCAGGTTGAGGTCGGCCAGTGATTCGCCACCTCGGCCCGCGGGTCGACCTGGCCGGGCTGCTGGCCGACGCGAGGGCCGAGGGCCGCGAGGTCGCGGTGGTGCGCGCGGCCGGCACCGCCAGCGGCACTCTCGACGCGTTCGCCCAGACCCTCGACCTCCCGGCCTGGTTCGGGGGCAATCTCGACGCCCTCGCCGACTGCCTCGACCAGTTCGCTCGGGACGCGGTGGGGGACTGGGAACTGGTGGTCGACGGCCTCGCCCCCCTGACCTGGGCCGACCCGCCGGCCGCCGACTCGCTGCGCGACCTGCTCGCGGAGGTGGCGCTGGCCCATCCCCGGTTCCAGGTCACGGTCATCGACCGCTGACAATGGCACCGTGACCCCACGCACCGTCGCGATCCTCGGCTCGACCGGGTCGATCGGCACCCAGGCCCTCGACGTCATCGCAGCCCACTCCGACCAGTTCCAGGTGGTGGCCCTGGCCGCCGGCGGCAACATCGACCTCATTGCCCGGCAGGCCGTGGAGCACGATGTGCCGAGGGTCGCGGTGGCCACCGCCGCCGCGGATGACGTGCGGGCCGCGCTGGACGGCTGGGCCGCTCGCCTCGGGGCGTCTGCTCGGGCGAGGCGGCGGGCCCGCCCGGTCGAGGTGGTCGTTGGCGACGATGCGGCCACGGTGGCCGCCGGCTGCGGTGCCGATGTCGTGCTCAACGGCATCACCGGGGCGATCGGGTTGCGGCCCACTCTCGCGGCGCTGCATGCCGGGTCCAGCCTCGCCCTGGCGAACAAGGAGTCCCTGATCGTCGGTGGCTCGCTGGTCACGGATGCCGCCCGGCCGGGCCAGATCGTGCCGGTTGACTCGGAACACAGCGCCATCGCGCAGTGCCTGCGGGGCGGGCGGGCGGCCGAGGTACGGCGGCTCGTGCTGACCGCGAGTGGCGGCCCGTTCCGCGGACGCAGCCGTGCCGAGCTCGCCGGGGTCACTCCGCAGCAGGCGCTCGCGCACCCGAACTTCGCGATGGGGCGGGTCGTGACGACCAACTCGGCGACCATGGTCAACAAGGGTCTGGAGGTCATCGAGGCGCAGTTGCTCTTCGGCGTGCCGTACGAGCGCATCGAGGTGGTAGTGCACCCGCAGCAGCAGATCCACTCGATGGTCGAGTTCCACGACGGGTCGACGATCGCCCAGCTCGGGCCGCCGCGGATGCTGGTGCCGATCGCGCTCGGGCTGTCCTGGCCGGACCGGCTCGAGGATGTCGACCTGCCGACCGACTGGTCGGTGGGGCAGGCCTGGGAGTTTCACCCGCTGGACCACGAGGCTTTTCCGGCGGTGCGGCTTGCCCGGCAGGTCGGGGAGGCCGGCGGGACATTTCCGGCGGTGTACAACGCGGCCAACGAGGTGGCCGTCGATGCCTTCCACGATGGTCGCATCGCGTTCACCGGTATCGTCGAGTCGGTGCACCGCGTCGTTGATCTGCACCATCGGGATGACGCTGGCGCGGCCAGCGTGGACGAGGTGCTGGCCGCCGATCGGTGGGCGCGTGCTCAGGCCCGCGCGGTGCTCGGTGTCAGCCCGACCAACACAACGCAGGAGGACGTTCGGTGACTTGGGTCTACTTTGCCCTCGGCGTGGTGTTCATGGCGGTTGGTGTCGCCGGCTCGATCGCGTTGCACGAGGTGGGCCACCTGGTACCAGCGAAGCGGTTCGGGGTGCGCGTCACGCAGTACATGGTCGGCTTCGGCCCGACGATCTGGTCACGGCGGCGCGGCGAGACCGAGTACGGCATCAAGGCGATCCCGCTGGGCGGCTTCATCCGGATGATCGGCATGTTCCCGCCGCGGCCGGGGGAGGCGCCGGGCACGGTCCGGGCGTCGAGCACCGGCCGGTTCAGCCAGCTCATCGACGAAGCCCGGGCCGCCACCCTGGAGGAGATGCGGCCCGGTGACGAGAACCGGGTGTTCTACACACTCTCGGTGCCGAAGAAGGTCGTGGTGATGCTCGGCGGCCCGCTGATGAACCTGCTGATCGGCGTCGTGCTCCTCACTGTGCTGGTCACCGCGCATGGCGTCCAGGAACTGCAGACCGGTGCCAAGGTCGAGAGCATCGCCGAGTGCGTGGTGCCGGCCGACGACGCCACCACCGCGACCTCGTGCCGCGGCCGCGCTCCCACGCCAGCGCTCGCGGCCGGCCTCCGGCCCGGCGATGTCATCCGCGAAATCGACGGCGTGCCAATCGAGAACAACCGCGGCGTGTCGGCCGCCATCCGGCCGCGCATCGGCCAACAGGTCGAGCTCGTGGTCGAGCGCGGTGACGCGCAGGTCCGGCTCACCGCGACGCCGATCCGCAACGTGGTCACTCAGGTCGATGCCGAGGGCGTCCCGGTCACCCGGCCCGACGGCCAGGTCGCTACCACCGAGGCAGGGTTTCTCGGCGTCACGTCGAGCACCCCGATGGCGTACGTGCGCCAGCCGCTGAGCGCCGTGCCCGCCATCCTCGGCGACGGCATCGTGCGGACCGCGATCGGGCTGGTGAACATTCCGGAGCGGATGGTCGGGGTGTGGAACGCCGTCGTCGGTGATGCCGAGCGGGAGATCGACAGCCCGATGTCGGTCGTCGGGGTCGGGCGGATCGCCGGTGAAGTGACGTCGGGGCGGCTGGACGCACTGGTCGGTGGGGAGCCGATCGACCGGTTCTTCTTCCTGGTCAGTTTGCTCGCCTATCTGAACCTCATGCTGTTCGTGTTCAACCTGGTGCCGCTGCTGCCCCTGGATGGTGGCCACGTGGCCGGGGCGTTGTGGGAGGGCCTGAAGCGGCTGGTGGCGCGGATCTTGAAGCGGCCGGACCCGGGCTATGTGGATGTGGCCAGGGCGCTGCCGCTCGCCTACACGGTGTCGATCGCGCTGCTCGGGATGACGCTGTTGTTGGTCTACGCGGACCTGGTGAACCCGGTGCGTCTCGGCGGCTGACCCTGCGCGGCGCCCCAGCTTTCCCGCCCCATGCCGGAACCGGGGGTGACCACCCCCGACATTCCCGGTGCTCGACTCCAGGTTCCCGCCGGATGTACGCGTCCCGGTCGACGTGGTTCGCGGACTCGCCCGTAGGCTGTCGCCATGAGTGTCGGCCTCGGCATGCCCACCCTGCCTCCTCCCGTCCTTACCGCGCGGCGCTCGAGCCGCACCATCAGGGTCGGCACGGTGGAGGTCGGCGGCAACGCTCCGATCTCGGTGCAGTCCATGACCACCACCCCCACCACCGACATCAACGCGACGCTGCAGCAGATTGCCGAGCTCACGGCATCCGGCTGTGACATCGTCCGAGTGGCCTGTCCGAGTCAGGATGACGCCGAGGCGCTGCCGGCGATCGCCCGCAAGAGCCAGATCCCGGTGATCGCCGACATCCACTTCCAGCCCAAGTACGTGTACGCCGCGATCGACGCGGGTTGCGCTGCGGTGCGGGTCAACCCAGGCAACATCCGCCAGTTCGACGACCAGGTCGGCGAGATCGCGAAGCGGGCCTCGGCGGCGGGCGTCTCCATCCGGATCGGGGTCAACGCCGGCTCGCTCGACAAGCGGCTGCTCGAGAAGTACGGCAAGCCCACCGCCGAGGCGCTGGTCGAGTCGGCGGTGTGGGAGGCAAGCCTGTTCGAGGAGCACGGCTTTCACGACTTCAAGATCTCGGTCAAGCACAACGACCCGGTCGTGATGGTCCGTGCCTACCAGATGCTTGCTGAGCGTGGCGACTGGCCGTTGCACCTCGGCGTCACCGAGGCCGGGCCGGCATTCCAGGGCACCATCAAGTCGTCGGTCGCCTTCGGTGCGCTGCTCGCACAGGGCATCGGCGACACCATCCGGGTCTCCCTCTCGGCGCCGCCGGTCGAGGAGGTCAAGGTCGGCATCCAGATCCTCCAGTCGCTGAACCTGCGCCCCCGCAAGCTCGAAATCGTGTCCTGCCCCTCCTGTGGCCGCGCCCAGGTCGACGTCTACACCCTGGCCGAGCAGGTCACCGCCGGTCTCGAAGGGATGACGGTGCCGCTCCGGGTCGCCGTGATGGGATGCGTCGTCAACGGCCCGGGCGAGGCCCGCGAGGCCGACCTCGGGGTCGCCTCCGGCAACGGCAAGGGCCAGATCTTCGTCAAGGGGGAGGTCATCAAGACCGTTCCGGAGAGCCAGATCGTCGAGACCCTCATCGAGGAGGCCATGCGCTTGGCCGACGAAATGGGCGAACCGGTCGACGAGGAGTCCGCCGGCGCTCCGAGGGTGACCGTCGGCTGACACACCACCCGGCCGGTGAGAGGTCCGGCGACCGCCGGGTAGGCCTACGCTGACCCCGTGGTTCTCGCACGTTCCCCGGTCCGGCCGCTCTCGCTCGACGACCGTGACGAAGCCCTGGCCGTGTGTGCCCGGGATCTCCCGGCGAGCGTGTTCGTCGCGGCCCGGGTGATCGAGGGGTCCCGCGCCGGGTCGCTCGGCTTGCTCCTCGGTCACCGGGTCGATGGCGACCTCGTCTCGGTGTGCTGGGCAAACGCGAACGTCGTCCCGGTGGCCACGACCGACGAGAGCCGGGCGGCCCTCGTCGTGGGGTTGCGTCGGTGGCGGCGCCGACCGGCGTCGGTCTTCGGCCCACGCCACGAGGTGAATGCGCTGTGGGGCCAGCTCGCCCCGCACTGGGGGCCAGCGCGAGCGATACGGGCTCACCAGCCGCTGCTGGTGACCGACCGGCCGCCGTCAACGCTCGGGGTGCCGATCGACCCCAGAGTCCGCCTGGCCACGGCACGGGAGGTCGATCTCGTGGCCCCGGCGTCCGAGCATGTGTTCGTCGAGGAGATCGGGCATCGACCGTACCTGGGCAGCGACCGCGGTTTCCGGGCATCGGTGGGCTCGCTCATCGCCCAGGGACACACCTATGTGGTCATCGAAAACGGTGAGGTGATCTTCAAGACGGATGTCGGTAGTTTCGCCCTGGGCTGCGTGCAACTCCAGGGGGTGTGGCTCACCCCTCGACTGCGCGGCCAGGGGCTGGCCGTGCCGATGCTCGCGGCGGTCCTGGAACAACTCATGGCCGGTGAGGCGCCGCTGGTGACGCTGTACGTCAACGACTTCAACGTCGCGGCCCGGGCCACGTACGACCGCCTCGGGTTCCGTCAGGTCGGCGAGTTCACCACCGTGCTGCTGTAGGCGCTGGTGTCGACAGCGGCCTGGACCCCCCTCACCGCAGCTGATCTCACCGACCTCTCCAGTCTGGCCCGAGAGTGTCTGCGAGCCGATGGTGGACTGCCCCAGCTGGCCCACGAGGCGACGCTGCGTCGGTTGTTCCTCACCGGGCCGGGAATCGGCGGGCGCGACGAGACCGGTGACCTGGTGGCCGCGGCTGCGGTGTGTGCCGACTCCGGGCGGCGCACCGCGACCGGGTTGGTGCGCCCCTCGGCCCGGCGACAGGGGCTCGGGGAGCAGTTGGTCGCCTGGTGCGTCGAACACGCCGACGGCCAGCCGCTGCGCGTACTCACCGAGACCACCTCGCCGGACACCGAAGCCTTCGTCGGCCGGTTTGGCCTGTCCCGGGTGTTCGCCGAGCAGGTGCTGCGCCACGACCTGGTCGACATCCCGCGGATCCGGCGGCCGGGTGGCATGGCGTCGTACGGGTGGCGGGCCGACACGGTCGGGCTGTTCCACGCCGCGTACGTCGGGTCGTTCAGCGACCAACCTCGGTTCCCCGAGTCGCCTCCGAGCGTCCAGGAGTGGGCAGCTGAGGTGCGTCGCGACCCCGGTTTCCATCCGGAGTGGTCCCGGGTGGTCGTCGCGGATGACGGGACGCCGGCCGGGTTCGTCATCCTCACCGACGATTGGGTCGAGCAGGTGGGGGTGGTGCCGGCCTGGCGGCGCCGTCGGCTTGGCGCGCACCTGGTGGTGCGCTCGCTGCGTCGGTTGCGCCGGGCCCAGGTGCCGGCCGCCTGGCTTGCGGTGACCGCGGATAACCCGGCCCGAGGGCTGTATCTGCGGCTCGGCTTCGTTGAGGCTGGAGAGCGGGCCCGCTACGAGCTCACCCTGCCGCCGCACCGGGTCAGCTGACGCCCGCTGTCGTCGGGTGCTGCCGTCGCCCACTGTCGTCGGGCTGTCGTCGGGCTGTCGTCGGGTGCTGCCGACGACACCCAGGCACTCGGGACGGCCGGCGTCAACGTCGCCGGTAGCCTTGGCGGGTTGTCCACCCAACACCTGGAGCGAACTCGTGGTCATGCGCATGTCGTCCCTGTTCCTACGGACCCTCCGCGAGAACCCGGCGGACGCCGAGGTACCGAGCCATCAGCTGCTGGTGCGGGCGGGCTACATCCGACGGGTGAGCCCCGGCGTCTACACCTGGCTCCCGCTCGGCCTCAGAGTGCTGCGCCGCATCGAGACGATCGTCCGTGCGGAGATGGACGCGATCGGGGCGCAGGAGTTGCTCTTCCCCGCGCTGCTGCCGCGCGAGCCGTACGAGGCATCCGGGCGGTGGGGTGAGTACGGCGACAACCTGTTTCGGCTCCAGGACCGTAAGGGGGCCGACCATCTGCTGGGCCCGACCCACGAGGAGATGTTCACCCTCGCGGTCAAAGACCTCTTCTCCTCGTACAAGGACCTCCCGCTCTCGATCTACCAGATCCAGACGAAGTTTCGCGACGAGGCGCGGCCCCGGGCCGGGCTGCTCCGTGGGCGCGAGTTCGTCATGAAGGACAGCTACTCCTTCGACGTCGAGCAGGCCGGCCTCGACAAGAGCTACCAGCTGCACCGCGACGCCTACATCCGGATCTTCGACCGGCTCGGGTTCCACTACGTCATCGTTCAGGCGATGGCCGGCGCGATGGGCGGCTCGAGGTCGGAGGAGTTCCTCGCCACCGCCGAGAACGGCGAGGACACCTACGTGCGGTGCCCCAACTGCGGCTACGCGGCCAACGTCGAGGCCGTGCGGGTGCCGGTGCCGGATGTCGCCGACGCCGCCGCGGTGCCCGCCGCGCACGTCGAGGAGACTCCCGGCACCCCGACGATCGACACGTTGGTGGCCCACCTGGAAACGGCGTTCCCGCGCGCTGACGGACGCCAGTGGACCGCTGCCGACACGCTCAAGAACGTGCTGGTGATGCTCGTGCAGCCCGACGGCGCCCGGGAGCCGCTGGCCATCGGCCTTCCCGGCGACCGAGAGGTCGACGAGAAGCGGCTCGGCGCGCAGGTTGAGCCGGCCGTGGTGGAGGCGTTCTCCGAGAACGACTTTGCCGCCCACCCAGCCCTGGCGAAGGGGTATATCGGTCCGGGCGTGCTCGGTACGGAGCGGGCGAGCGGCATCCGGTACCTGCTCGACCCGCGGGTGGTGCCAGGCACCGCCTGGGTCACCGGGGCGGACGAGTCCGGCCGACACGTGCTCGACCTCGTCGCCGGGCGGGACTTCGCCGCCGACGGCATCATCGAGGCCGCCGAGGTGCGCCCTGGCGATGCCTGCCCGTCCTGCAGCCACGGGCTGGAGTCGGCCCGCGGCATCGAGATGGGGCACATCTTCCAGCTCGGCACCAAGTACGCCGAGGCCCTGGACCTGAAGGTGCTCGACGAGCACGGGAAGTTGCGCACCGTGATCATGGGCTCCTACGGCGTCGGGGTGTCCCGAGCGGTCGCGTGTGTTGCCGAGGGCAACCATGACGAGTTGGGGTTGGTCTGGCCGCGTGAGCTGTCACCCGCCGACGTGCACCTCGTCGCCACCGGCAAGGACGACGCCGTGTTCCACTTCGCCGAGGAACTCAGCCGCTCGCTGCAAGCCCGTGGCGTCGAGGTGTTGTTCGACGACCGCCGGCAGGCCTCTCCCGGAGTGAAGTTCAAGGATGCCGAGCTGATTGGGGTGCCGACCATCGTCGTCGTCGGTCGCGGGCTGGTCAGCGGTGTTATCGAGCTCAAGGACCGTCGGTCCGGCGAGCGCCGTGAGGTCCCCAGCGCGGATGCCGCGGCGCAGATCCTGGCCGAGATCGGCCGCGCATGAGCCAGGGTGCCGCCGGCCGGTCCGTGGCGGCGGTGATCTTCGACTGGGGCGGCACGCTGACGCCGTGGCACGAGGTCGACATCCCGGAGCAGTGGCGGGTGTACGCGCGGGAGGTGCACGGCATCCGGCTCGGCTCCCCGGACGTGTCGGTGGAGGATCTCGATGCCGCGCATCGGCTCGCCGACCGGATCCTGGATGCCGAGGTGGCGGCCTGGGAGCGCGGTCGCGACGTGCACGCCTCGGCGACGGTCGCCGACATCCTCGACGAGGCCGGTGTCGACCCGGCTCACGACCGGCACCATCTCGCGCTCGCGGCGTACCGGAGGTTCTGGGAACCGCACACGCACATCGACCCCCAGGTACGCCCGGTGTGGACAGCGCTGCGGGAGCGAGGAATTGCCGTCGGAGTGCTGTCGAACACGATCTGGACCCGCGGATACCACCGCGAGCTGTTCGAGCGCGACGGCGTCCTCGATCTGGTCGACGCCGACGTCTACTCGAGCGAGATCGACTGGGTGAAGCCACATCCCGAGGCGTTCCGCACGGCGTGCCGGGCGCTCGGTGTCGCACCTGAGGATGCGGTGTATGTCGGCGACCGGCTCTACGAGGACGTGCACGGGCCGCAGCAGGTCGGGATGCGGGCGATCTGGATCCCGCACTCGACGATCCCGGCGGCTCAGCGCGTTGCCGTCGAGGCCGAGCCGGATGCCGTGGCGCACCAGCTGCTCGACGTCCTGGGCATCGTCGACGGCTGGCGCGCGGCCGGGTGAGCGACCCCTCGGCCGAGGTCGTCGCACTGCTCGGTCTCGCCGGCTTCGTGGCCGGCTGGGTCGACGCGGTCGTCGGCGGAGGTGGTCTCGTCCAGTTGCCGGCACTACTCATCGGACTCCCCGGCGCGACCCCGGCTCAGATCCTGGCGACCAACAAGTTCGGGTCGGTCTGGGGCACGCTCACGGCATCCGTCACGTACTGGCGACGGGTGCGGCCCGACCTGCGCACTGCGCTGCCGATGGCCGCGGTCGCGTATGTCGGGGCGATCGGCGGCGCGCTCATTGGGCTGCACATCCCCAAGGAGGTCTTCAACCCGGTCATCCTCGTGCTGCTCGTCGTCGTGGGGGCCTACACGCTGCTTCGGCCGACGCTGGGTGAGGCGACCGCACTGCGGTTCAGCGGCAGCCGGCACACGGCAGTCGCGGTGCTCACCGGGTTCGTCATCGGAGTCTACGACGGTGCGCTGGGCCCGGGAACCGGCTCCTTCATGGTGTTCGCACTCGTCGGCCTCCTGGGGTACGCCTTTCTCGAGGCGAGCGCCACGGCCAAGATCGCCAACTTCGCGACCAACCTCGGTGCGCTCACGGTCTTCCTGCCGGGCGGGCACGTCGTGGTCCAGGTCGGCGTGGTGATGGCGGTGGCCAACCTGCTCGGTGGGTACGCGGGTGCACGCACCGCGGTGTCGCTCGGGAGCGGCTTCGTGCGCGCGGTCTTCGTGGTGGTGGTCGCGGCGTTCATCGTTCGCATTGGTGGCGATCTCGCCGGCCTCTGGTGACCGATACCCCCACCGCTACTCCCACCGCTACTCCCACCCCCCGGCGAACGTGGGTGAAGGTCGTCGTCGGGACGACGGGAGTCACCCACGTCCGCCAGAGCCGTCAATCTGCACCGCAGGACGTGGGTGAACACCGTCGCAGACGCCACGATCTTCACCCACGTTCGAGAAGCACGTCCGACCTCAGGCGGCGCGTCGGTCGCTCAGACCACGAAGCAACTGCTGCATGAAGGCGGTCTCGTGAACACGGAGACCGACGAGGTCGATCCGGAGCACGACGTCGCCACCGAGCGACACCTCGTTCTGACGAAGGTTGTCATCCGTCACGGCGAGCCCGACCCGGTGCCCGGCACCGTCGATCTCGACGACGACCTTGCTGCCCTTCCACCGTGCGTCGAGGTAGACGCGGCCGCGCGCGGTGCGGTGGAGCATCTGACGGTCGGGTGCAGGGACGCCGTGGCGAACACACATCGTCGCGAAGTCCAGTTCGCCGAGGGACTGGGCGCCGTCGGCCACATCACGCACCACCTGCCGGACGAACGGCCGGCGCCCGCGGTTGCGTACGGTCCGAAGCGCAGCGAGCAACCGGTCGCCGGTCGTGAGCCGCTGCTGCACCACCATGCAGAGCAGTAGCGCCGCCTGTCGATCGCTACTCGTCCATGCGGCTGCACGCAGCGCGGCCACCTCGACCCGCGTGCGGGGTAGACCGCCGCTCATCGCCTCGTCGTCGCTCCGGGTGACCCGGTGGACACGCACACCGTTGACCTGAGGGCACTGCGCGCCGCGCGGCACGGACACGTGGACGAGGTTCTCGGTGTATCCCGTCAGCCCCGCCACATGCAGCGCGGTGACGCCGTCGACCAGCGCCACGGTCTCGGCGACCTCCCATACTGCACGCCACCGAAGCGCCGCCGCCCGCACGTCGCCGGTGTGGAGTGCGACGGTGTGGGTACCGAGCCGCGTCCACCGCTCGTTCGCCACCTCGCGAGCGATCGCGGCGTGGTCGAAGCCGAACGTCGCGAGCCGTCTCATCGTCATTACGCCGTCGAACTCCTTGGCGGCGTGGACAGCAGCCTGCCGCCGCTGCCGGCGCGTCTGCAGTGCGTTCTCGGACATGGACCGAGCATGGTCCGCCGCGGCCGTACCGCGCGGGCGTCATCCACAGGCCCCCGGGTGACGTGGGTGAAACCCTTCGTTCAGGCGAAGGTATTCACCCACATCACCCGCGAGCGGGCGAAGGTATTCACCCACGGTCGGGCGACGTGAGCCAGAGCGCGGCGTAGGGCGGGAGCCACACGTCGCCGTCATCCGCCCAGGGCAACCGTTCGCCGGTGAGTGCGTCGACGGCGTCGGCCAGTCCCAGTTCACGGACCCGCCACCCCGGCCACCGCCGCGGCTCGGGCGTGACGTTGTAGACCCCGGCGAACCGGCCGACCGGGTGGTCGCGCAGCGTCACCAGCACGCCCGGGTCATCGACTGGGCCCACCGCACTTTCGACTGAGCCGTGCAGGTGCGGTAACGAGGCCCGGACCTGCACCAGCTGGGCCAGGTCGCCGAACACTCGGCCCGGCACGCTCCACCGGTCGTGCCGTTGCCGGGCCCGATCCCAGTCCAGCCGCGGTCGGTGCGCCCAGCGGTTGTCGTCGGCGTGCCCCGGCTCGGACGCCCACGCCGGGTCGTTCGGCTGGCCCAACTCGTCACCGCTCCAGATCACCGGGATGCCGCCCCAGCCGACCACCAGGGCATGTGCCAGCCGCAGCGCGGATGCCGCACGCGTCACGTCAGCCGGGGACTTCGCCGCGTCGAGGCCGAGCAAGGATGCCGCGCTGCCGCTGGTGCGGCGGTCGTCGGTGTCGGGGTTGTGCTGGAAGACCAGCCCCTGCGCCGACGAGCCGGGGAAGTCGCCGGCGTACCAGTGCGCGAGGAACGACCGATGCGCCGGTCCGCTCAGCCCGACGGCCGCGGCGTCGTCGTCCATCACCGCCCAGCCGATGTCGTCGTGGCAGCGCAGGTAGGTGAGCCAGGTGGCTTGGGCTGGTTTCGGGGGGAGCGCACCGAGCGCCTGGGCCGCGAGCCGCACATCACGGGTCGCGAGCATCGACCACACGTGCACCATCAGGCTGTTGTGATAGGCGAGGTCGCTGACCTTGCCGCCATAGTGGCCTTCGCCGAGATAGGCGAGCAGTTTCGTCGGCGCGACGATCGCCTCAGCCTTGAACGCCACTGCGGGACAAGCGGTTCGAGCCATCGCCCGCAGCACCCGGGTGATCGTGTGCACCTCCGGCAGGCCCTGGCAGTCGGTGCCGATCCGCTTCCACATGAACGCGATCGCGTCCAGCCGCAGCACGTCGACGCCACGGTTCGCCAGGTCGAGAACGATCGAGGCGTACTCGAGCAGCACCTCCGGGTTCGACCAGTCGACATCCCACTGGAACTCGTTGAAGGTGGTCCACACCCAGCCGTCGAGGTCGGCATCCCAGGTGAAACTCCCGGGCGCGAAGTCGGGAAAGACCTCGGGCAGGGTGCGTTCGTACTCGTCGGGTAGCGCCCGGTCGGGAAAGACATGGAAGTAGGCCCGGTATCGGGGGTCGCCAGCGCGGGCCTTCTCCGCCCACTCGTGCTCGCGAGCCACATGGTTGAGCACCAGGTCCAGGGTGAGACTCATGCCGCGGGCGTGGAGCGAGTCGGCGAGCGCGGCGAGGTCGTCCATGGTGCCCAGGTCGGCCCGCACCGAGCGGTAGTCGGCCACCGCGTAGCCGCCGTCGTTGTCGCCGGCACGCGGACGCAGCAGCGGCATCAGGTGGAGGTAGCGCACTCCCAACTCCTCCAGGTACGGAAGGTGCCGGATGACGCCACGCAGGTCGTCGGCGAACCGCTCGGTGTAGCAGGCGTATCCGACCATCGACGGCTCCTGCAGCCAGTCCGGGCGGAGCATCCGGTCGAGGTCGCGGCGGTGCATTCGCTCCGGTCGGGCCACGTACGCCGCGGTCACCAGCTGAAGCAGGGCCGAACTGACGCGCTGCGCATCATCCGGATACAGCACGGAGAGCCCCGCCGCGACATCGGGCCACCACCGGTCGATCCGGGCCTGCAGCATCACCGCTCGGTCGGTGCCCAGACCGGCAGGCATGACGACCCGGGGCGACGGAACGGCATTCACGCGCGCCATTCTGACCGATCTCACGCAGTCCTCGCGGATGGGGCGGCGTGTCCTGGTGTCGCGCCCTCAGGGAGCCGGGTCCTGGTGCCGCCCGAGCACGCGCCTGGACAGGCTCGGGAGGTCGTCGGTGGGCACATCCTCGATGATGATGGAATGCGTATCGACCCCGTCGCCGCCGATCCACCGCCGCAGCGCCCGGTGCGGTTCGTCGACGTCTTCGGCGCCGCACCATTTACCGGAAACGCCCTGGCCGTCATCCACGACGCCGACGACCTTTCCGACGCGGAGATGGCCGCGATTGCCCGCTGGACCAACCTGTCCGAGACCGCATTTCTCGGCGCGCCGCTCGACCCACGCGCCGACTACCGCGTGCGCATCTTCACCACGTCCGCCGAGCTGCCGTTCGCCGGCCACCCGACGCTCGGCGCGGCGCACGCCTGGTTGGCGGCCGGCGGGGTAGCCCGCTCTGACGACCTGGTCGTGCAGGAGTGTGGGGCCGGGCTGGTCGCCGTGCGCCGCAGCGAGCAGCTCGCGTTCGAGGCGCCGCCACTGGTGCGTTCGGGCCCGGTCGACGCCGCGCACGTCGCCCGGCTCGCGGAGGCGCTCGGGGTCGCCGTCGATGATGTCGTTGCCGCGGCGTGGGTCGACAACGGACCGGGCTGGGTCGGCCTGCTGCTCCGCGACGCCGAGGTCGTGCTCGGCCTGCGTCCACAGTTCGCCCTGCTGGCCGGTTTGCAGGTCGGCGTCGTGGGCCGGTGGCCGGACGGCGCCCACCCGGACGGCGCGGCGGTGGAGGTCCGGGCGTTTGCCAGCGACGAACGGGTTGCCGAGGACCCGGTCACCGGCAGCCTGAACGCCGGTCTGGCGCAGTGGCTGGTTCCGGCGGGGGTGCTGCCCCGGCGCTACCTCGCCGCGCAGGGCACGGCGGTCGGCCGACGCGGCCGGGTGCAGGTGGCGGTTGGCGATGACGGCACCGTGCTCGTCGGCGGGCGCACCGACACGCTGGTGCTCGGCACGCTCACCTGCTGAGCGCGACGCGCAGGGCTGTGACGTCGGTGACCGGTGCCTCACAGACGAAGCCGCGGCACACGTAGGCGGCAGCGCGCCCGGCCACCAGCGGGCGCCCGGCGAGCAGTGGCACGCCGGGTGTGTCCGGTTCGCCGGCGACGACCACCAGACCCGGGGATGACGACCGCCTCGCCTCCGCAGCCAGCGCGGCGGCATCCGCCCCCGAGCCCACCACAGCGACCTGTCGCGGCCCGGCCTCGAAAGCCTCGGCGACGGCGAGTGCCCACCCGGCGAAGCGTGGCTCGCGCGTGGCGACCGGACCGCATGCCGCGAGCATCTGCTCGGCGGCCTGTCGATGCGTCGTCGTGCCGGTGAGCGCGGATGCCGTGAGCAGCGCACCGGCGAGTGCGGAGGTGCCGCTCGGCTCGGCGTTGTCGGCCCGGTTCGCCGGCCGCACGATCAGGCCGGCCGCGTCATGCGCCGTGTCGTGGGGCACGCCGCGGTCATCGACGAACCAGGTGAGTGCCTCATCGAGGAGGGTGGTTGCCGCATGCAACCATGGCGCCTCGCCGGTGGCCTGGTGCAGCGCGAGCAGGCCCTCGGCAAGGTCGCCGTGGTCCTCGAGCACCGCTGGCGCGGTGGACACCTGACCCTCCCGGCTGGTGCGGCGGAGCCGGCCGCCCACCAGGTGGACATCGAGAACGAACCTCGCGGCCCCGGCGGCCGCAGCCACCAGGTCGGGCCGGCCGAGCAGGGCCCCGGCGTCGGCCAGCCCGGCGATGGCGAGCCCGTTCCATGCGGTGACCACCTTGTCGTCCCGGGCCGGCTGCGGCCGGGCGGAGCGGGCCGCGAGCAGCCG
>JBOFLG010000153.1:0-2269 GCA_051657745.1 Dermatophilaceae bacterium
GAGCTGTTCGAGGAGGCCGCGGAGGCGCAGCCGGCCGCCGCGGCCGAGCCCGGGTCGGCGGCCGACACGTCGCCCGGCGCCCTTAGCGTGCCCGCGGCCCTTGCTCAGGTCGGATGCCGCCCGGCGCCCTCAGCGTGCCCGCGGCCACTGCCCAGGTCGGATGCCGCCCGGCCACGCTCAGCGTGCCCCCAACCACCAGCCGAGGGCGGCTGCGCCGGTGCCGAGCACCAGGCTCAGCGCGACGTTGGCCGCCGCAGGCCCGCGGGAACCGTCCTGGATCGCCTCCCATACCTCGAGCGCGAGAGTCGAGAACGTCGTCAGTGCGCCGCAGAACCCGGTGCCGACCAGGGCCAGCCACCCGCCGCCCACCCCGCCACCGACCAGCAGCCCGAGCGCGAACGACCCCGCGACATTGACGATGAGCGTTCCGCGCGTCGGAACGCAACCCCACTGTGTGAGGACCCACCAGGAGACCCAGAAACGCACCGGTGCCCCCACAACTGCACCCACGATGACGAGCGCGGCATCCGCGAACGTCATTCCGGCTCGTGCCCGCTGGGCGACGCGCGGCGTCCAACCCACATCCCCACTGGTACGGCGAGCACTCCGAGGGCGAACGTCGCAGCCACCGAGGCCAGCGCCACCGACCCGCGCCCCGCGGAGACGAGCACCACGGTATCCATCGCAAGTGCGGAGAATGTGGTCCAGCCGCCGAGTAGGCCCACCCCGACGAACGGCTGAATCAGCCGGTGAGTCCGTCGCCGCAGGGCGAGATACGCCGTGAGCAAGCCCATCGAGAACGCTCCAGAGACGTTGACGCACACCGTCGCCCACGGGAACCCGACGGATGCCGCCGGCAGTGTTGCGCCGACCGCCCAGCGCCCCAGCGAGCCGGCCCCGCCGCCGAGCGCGACTGCGGCGAGTGTTGCCGCGTCCGGGCGCACCTGACCTGGGCGCCAGCTGGGGTGCGGCGACGCGGCATCCGGGCGTCCGGCGCCGCACCAACCGGAGCCGAGCACCAGCGGTCAGCCCCGTAGCGTCTCGAGAAACTCGGCGATCCGGCCGATCCCCTCGGTCAGCACGTCCTCGTCGGGGAGGGTGACGAGGCGAAAGTGGTCCGGCTCGAACCAGTTGAACCCGGTGCCGTGAGTGACCAGGATCTTCTTCGCCCGCAGCAGGTCGATGACGAAGGCCTCGTCGCTCGCGATCGGGTACACATCGGGGTCCAACCGCGGGAAGCAGTACAGCGCGCCGCGCGGCTCGACGCAACTCACACCGGGGATGTCGGTCAGCAGCCGCCAGGCGAGCTTGCTCTGTTCGCGGAACCGGCCGCCCGGCGCGACCAGCTCGGTGATCGACTGGTACCCACCAAGCGCGGTCTGAATGGCATGTTGCGCAGGCACATTGGCGCACATCCGCATGTTGGCGAGGAGGGTCACGCCCTCAAGGAAATCCTCGGCAAGGTGCTTGGGGCCGCTCACCATGACCCAGCCGGCCCGGTACCCGCACACGCGGTACGCCTTCGACAGGCCGCTAAAGGTCAGGCACAGCACGTCATCGCTGGCGAACGTCGCGGCGTGGTGGTGCACTGCGTCATCGAAGACGATCTTCTCGTAGATCTCGTCGGCCAGGACAACGAGCCCATGCCGCCGCGCGATGTCGACCAGCCCGCGCACGGTGGCTTCCGAGTACACCGCACCGGTGGGGTTGTTCGGGTTGATGACAACAAGGGCATGGGTATTCGGGGTGATTTTCGACTCGAGGTCGGCGAGGTCGGGGTCCCACCCGTTCGACTCGTCGCACCGGTAATGCACCGGGGTTCCGCCGGCGAGTGACACCGCGCCGGTCCACAACGGGTAGTCGGGCGCCGGCACGAGGATCTCGTTGTCGTCGTCGACGAAGGCCTGCAGCACCAGCGAGATAAGCTCGCTCACTCCGTTGCCGATATAGACGTCATCGACACTGGTGTCGGTGAGCCCACGCGCCTGGTAGTACTGCGCCACAGCGGTTCTCGCAGAGTAGATGCCGCGGGAGTCGGTATAGCCCTGGCTCTCGGGCAGGTTGTGCACGATGTCGGCGACGATCGCTTCGGGTGCGCGGAACCCGAACGGGGCGGTGTTGCCGATATTTAGCTTGAGCACCTCATGCCCCTCGGCCTCGAGTCGCTGCGCCTCCACGAGAATCGGGCCGCGTACGTCGTAGCGCACGTGCTGGAGCTTCTTGCTCTGGACGATCCGCCGCATGTCGGCAAGTCTCCCAGCCCGGCGGC
>JBOFLG010000154.1:0-26015 GCA_051657745.1 Dermatophilaceae bacterium
AATGGCCACACCTATCGAGCGCGCTCGCACCACGTGTGATGTCACGCGACCGCCCGCTGAGGGCGGCTCGGACAGGAAATCCCTGGTGAGAGGTGGTGGGGCGTGTCGGGCTTGAACCGACGACCGGCGGATTATGAGTCCGCTGCTCTGACCGACTGAGCTAACGCCCCGCGTCGCCCGATTCGGATGCCGGGGCCACTGCGGGTGCGGCGAGCCCGGCTCCTGGACTGCGGTCGACCAAGCCGTGAGCCTACCGCCCGATCATGGATCGAACGACGCGGGTGACGGTCGGCGCCATCCGGCCGCCAGCCACCCATCATCCGGCCGCAAGTCGCGACGTGGGCCCCGTGCTGCTGAGGCGAGCCGGGCGGCTCTCGAACGCCGCGCGCAACCACCACGGGTCGGGCGTCATCTGATCGCCCCGGCTCAGCGGCGTTCCTCCTTCCAGAGGAACTCGCGCAGCGACAGCCCGCTCGCTCGGATCGTCGCAGCCCGCGCGCGCCCGACGTAGCGGTAGTGCCACGGCTCGTACTTGTAGCAGACCTGCGACCGGCTGCCCTTCGGGTAGGAGAGCACGAAGCCGTACCGCCAGGCATTGGACGCCATCCAGGCGCCAGCCCGGGTCGTGCCCCAGTCGGTGAGGTTCCACGCGGGCGGGCCTCCCTCGGAGCGGAAGTCGATCGTGGTGCCGAGCTGGTGCTCACTGTGCCCGGGCCGTGCCGTGCCGAGCCCTGCGCGGCCGTCGCCGACGTCTGCGGCATCCTGGCGGAACAGGTCGACCTGCGTTGCATGGCTGCGGTACCCCGACTGCACGGCGAGTGGTGCGCCAGCCGCACGGGCAGCCGCGGCCAGCGCGGTCAGGTCGGGCATAAGCCCGGCCCGCACCGAATGCCCGTCGCCCAGGCCAGCCAGCCGGGTCGAGCGCAAGTCGCCCGGCACGGAGCTGGGTTCGAGGCGGTAGGTCCAGTCGAGCAGCGACCGGTCCCAGTCGGACGCGGCCCGATGTCGGGTCAACTCGTCTGCCACGCGACATCCCGGCATGGGCGGTGCAGTGTCGGCCTTCGCTCGTTGGAGCCAGGTGCCGGTGTCGGGACGCCAGTGCACCTGATCGGCGCGGACATCGCCCAGGTAGTGGCCAGGCTGCGGCCGGTCGCCGGGCCGCCCCCAGGTGACCGGAGGTGCTCCCCGTACGAACCAGGCTCCAGTGCTCGGGCGGTAGGTCGCGATGTCGACCGGGCCGTTGCCGTCGTGGTCGGCGGGTACGGGGATGTCGCCGGGTTGGCCCCAGGCGGTGGTGGCCCGGCCTCGATGGAAGTGCCAGGTGCCGGTGCTGGGCCGGTAGACCGCGATGTCGGCGCGCGCGTCGCCGGTGTAGTCGGCGGGTACGGGGATGTCGCCGGGTTGGCCCCAGGCGGTGGTGGCCCGGCCTCGATGGAAGTGCCAGGTGCCGGTGCTGGGCCGGTAGACCGCGATGTCGGCGCGTCCGTCGCCGGTGTAGTCGGCGGGTACGGGGATGTCGCCGGGTTGGCCCCAGGCGGTGGCGGGGGTGCGTCCGCGCAGATGCCAGGTGCCGGTGCTGGGCCGGAAGACCGCGATGTCGGCGCGCGCGTCGCCGGTGTAGTCGGCGGGTACCGGGATGTCGCCGGGTTGGCCCCAGGCGGTGGCGGGGGTGCGTCCGCGCAGATGCCAGGTGCCGGCGCTGGGCCGGAAGACCGCGATGTCGGCGCGTCCGTCGCCGGTGTAGTCGGCAGCCACCGGGATGTCGCCGGGTTGGCCCCAGGTCACGGCTGCGGTCGCAGATGCCGCGTCGCCCACCGCCACTCGACCGGTGGCGCCGTCGTCGGGGCGGATCGCTGCCGAGCCGGTCGCAGGCAGCGCAAACGCAGCGGTGGCGGCAACCACGGCCAGGCATACCGACCCACGGATCATCGAGAAACTCCTCAGTGCGGCGACCGGGGCTGGCGCTCCACCAGAACCCCGCGGGCCAGTCTGCACGCATCGGGATCCGGCAGCATCCGCTCGCTGACCGGTCCACGAAATCTTGTCCGAGATGATGCTGGGGATGTCGCTGGTGCCGGTGCGTCCGGTGGTGCATGATGTGCTGCACAACAGCACTCCAGAGGTGCCCGTACAGCGACCGGCAGGTCCACGTCAGGTGGATACGGCGGCCCCGACGAGGGGTGTGCACCGGGCAGACTCATTGTTCGCATCACGTGCGACGGCGTTGGGGAAGACGTCCCACGCACGTGAAGGAGACCCGGATGTCTGTCGCGATATCACGCACCTCGACGCAAGGAGTGGTGTTTATCCACTCGACGCCGAAAGCCCTGTGCCCGCACATCGTGTGGGCACTCGAAGGTGTCCTCGGATTTCGGGTCGCGGTGGACTGGACCGACCAGCCCGCCGCTCCCGGAATGGTGCGAGCCGAGTTCAGTTGGGCGGGAGAGCCCGGTGCTGGTGCGCGCTTGGCGTCAGCGTTGCGCGGCTGGGACCACCTGCGCTACGAGGTCACCGAGGAGCCCAGCCCGGGGTGCGACGGCTCGCGGTGGTCGCACACCCCGAGGCTCGGCATCCATCACAGTTGGACCTCCGCCAGTGGCGACACCGTGGTCAACGAGGACCGGCTTCGCGAAGTCGTGATGCTCTGTCAGGGCAGCCCGGACGCGATGAGCGAGATGCTCGAGGAGATGCTCGGGGTGGAGTGGGACGAAGAACTCGAACCGTTCCGCTATGCGGGCGACGGCGCGCCAGTGCGGTGGCTGCACAAGGTCGGATGACGCCCAGCCGCCGAACGCTGACGCGCGCACCGTCACGGCGCCGCGGCCGGCCAGGCCCTCCGGTCAGACGCTCGTGATGACGAGCGCCACGTTGTGGCCACCAAATCCGAAGGAGTTGTTGAGTGCCGCGATGTCGCCCTGCGGCAGCTTGCGGTGCTCGCCACGGACCACATCGAGGTCGACCGCGGGGTCGAGGTCGTGGATGTTGATCGCTGCTGGCGCGACGCGGTGGTGGACCGCGAGTACGGTTAGCAGCCCTTCGAGGGCCCCGGCGGCACCGAGGAGGTGCCCGGTCATCGACTTGGTCGCGCTCACGCACATGTCGTCGGCCGCGGTGCCGAAGGCTCGCCGGATGGCGTTGGCCTCCGCCACATCGCCGACCGGGGTCGACGTGGCGTGTGCGTTGACATGCACGATGTCGGATGCCCTCAGGCCGGCTCGGTCGACCGCCTCACGCATCGCCCGGCTCGCGCCGGCGCCCTCGGGCTCGGGCGCGGTGATGTGGTGCGCATCGGCCGACATCCCGATCGACGCGAATTCGGCATAGATCCGGGCGCCGCGGGCCATGGCGTGCTCGTAGTCCTCGAGCACCATCACTGCGGCGCCTTCGCCCATCACGAAGCCGTCCCGCCCGGTGTCGTACGGCCGGCTTGCTCCCGCCGGGTCGTCGTTGCGCGTGGACAGGGCCTGCATCTGGGTGAACCCAGCGAACGGGAGCGGGTGGATCGCGGCTTCGGTGCCGCCCGCGACGACGACGTCGGCCCGGCCCGCCCGGATCATCTCCCAGCCGTACCCCATCGACTCGGCGCCGGAGGCGCACGCCGACACGGTGGTGTGGGCGCCGGCCCGGGCGCCGAGCCGCAGCGACACGTTGCCGCTGGAGGTATTTGGCATCAGCATCGGCACCGCGAGCGGGAAGACCCGGCGGGCGCCCTTCTCGCGCAAGATGTCCCATTGGTCCAGGAGCGTCCACACGCCGCCGATGCCGGTGCCGATGGCCACGGCCAAGCGTTCGGGGTCGACCTCGGGAGCGCCGGCGTCGGCCATCGCGGCATCCGAGGCGATCGCGGCGTACTGGGCACTGGGGTCCATCCGGCGCACCTCGACCTTGCTCAGGATCTCGCCGGGCTGCTGCGCGAGGGTGCACGCGAAGCGCACCGGCAACTGGTAGCGCTCGGGCCAATCCTCGGGGAGCGGCTTTGCCCCCGACCGCCCGTCGAGGATGCCCTCCCAGGTCTCGGCGATCGTGCCACCGAGTGGCGTGGTGGCCCCGAGGCCGGTGATGACGACGCGACGCTCACTCATGCTGGTGCTGCTCCTTGCTCGGGTGCGCTTCCCGCCATCCTGCTGCCCCATCCCCGACTTTGTCGGCGTGCGTCCGCGCGGAACTCCGTGTGATCGGGGTGTTGCACGGGTCGTTGCCGGCAAAGTCGGGGACGGAGGAGGGAGGGTGGTGGGGTCAGGACTGGTTCGACTGGATGAAGCCCACGGCGTCCCCGACGGTCGACAGGTTCTTGACCTCGTCGTCGGGGATCCGCACGCCGAACTTCTCCTCGGCGTTGACGACGATGGTCATCATCGACAGCGAGTCGATGTCGAGGTCGTCGGTGAAGGACTTGTCCGGCTGGACGTCGGCCGGGTCGAGCCCGGTCTCCTCGTTGACGATCTCGGCGAGGCCCGCGAGGATCTCGTGTTCGGTCTGTGCCATGGATGGTGCTCCTTCTCTGGTCGGGTACTGCGGGGCTGGGACGCGCCGCCGAGAACGGTGGGCGACGACGGTACGGTCACGGGATGACGACCACCTGGGCCGCGTAGGACAGCCCGGCGCCGAAGCCGATTTGCAGCGCCAGCCCACCGCTGGGCACCTGACCGTCGCGAAGCAACTGGTCCATTGCCAGCGGCACCGACGCAGCGGAGGTGTTGCCAGCGTGCACGATGTCCCGGGCGACAACGACATCGGCGGGGAGCCGGAGTTGCTTGGCCATCGCGTCGATGATGCGCACGTTGGCCTGGTGTGGCACGAATGCGTCGAGCTGGTCGGGGGTGATGCCGGCGGCGTCCAGGGCCTTCTGCGCCACCGGCGCCATCCCCCACACGGCCCAGCGGAACACGGTCTGGCCCTGCATCCCGATATGCGGCCAGTCCAGCCCCTGCTCGTGCACATCGATCCAGCTTTCGGTCTGGGCGATGGCGTCCCACTGCGAACCGTCGGAGCCCCAGACTGTCGGCCCGATACCCGGGGTGTCGGACCTGCTCACCACCGCAGCCCCCGCGCCGTCGGCAAAGATGAACGCCGTGCCGCGGTCGTCCTTGCTGGTGAAGTCGGACAGCCGCTCGACGCCGATGACGAGCACGTGGCGCGCGGTGCCGGCGCGCACGATGTCGGAGGCCATCGCGATGCCGTGGCAGTAGCCGGCGCAGGCCGCCGAGATGTCGAACGCCGCGCCGCTGCTGCCGAGACGCTCGGCCACCAGCGGTGCCGCCGCCGGGGTCTGGTAGGGCCAACTGACGGTGGCGAGGAGGACGCAGTCGACATCGCTGCCTGGGATGCCGGCCATCTCGAGCGCCGGCTTAGCGGCCAGCACCGACATGTCGATGACTGACTCGCCATCCCCGGCCCACCGCCGCTCGATGATCCCGGACCGCTCGCGGATCCACTCGTCGGAGGAGTCGATTCGCTCGACGATCTCAGAGTTGGGCACCACCCGCCGCGGCCGGTAGCCACCGAGGCCGGTGATGCGGGAGTGGGAGACGGGGCCTCCGGGGGAGAGACGGCCGGCGAATCCCTTGGATGTCGGGGTCATGCGCTGTGCTCCTTGAACAGGCCCCGGGCGGCCTCGAGATCGTCCGGCGTGCGCAACGCGAGCCGTGCCACACCTGGCATGGTTCGTTTGGCCAAGCCGACGAGGGTGCCCGCCGGTGGCAACTCGATGACGGCAGTGACCCCGAGTCTGGCGAGCTGCTCGGCGCACAGATCCCAGCGCACCGGGCTCGACACCTGCGTGATCAGACGCTCAAGCAATTCTGGTCCGCTCGCGACCACCTCGCCATCACGGTTCGACAGCACCGGGACGGCCGGGCCGGGGACCTCGCGGTCACCCCAGATGGCGCGCAGCGCACCGACCGCAGGCTCCATGTAGCCGGTGTGGAACGCGCCGGCCACGGTGAGTGGGATGACGCGCGTGCGCTCCGGTGGCTCGGCGGCCAACGCCGCGAGTGCGTCAAGCGCCCCGGCCGCGACGACCTGACCGGCGCTGTTGACGTTGGCCGGCGTCAGGCCATGCCGCTCGATCGCAGCGAGGACTTCGTCAGGGTCACCGCCGAGCACCGCGCTCATCCCGGTGGGCGTCGCTGCGCTGGCCTCGGCCATCGCCCGGCCGCGCAGCGCGACGAGTGCCATCGCGTCGGGTTCACCGAGGACACCGGCGGCGGCGCAGGCGGTGACCTCGCCGACCGAGTGCCCGGCCAGCACGGCAGTGCCAGGAGGGGCGAGGAATGCCGCCGCCGAGGCCGCCGCGGCAGGAGGCGCGGGTGCGTCATCCTGGATCGCGGCCGCCAGCGTCCGGAGCGCGATGAGCCCGGCTCCGACGAGCAGCGGCTGAGCGACCGCGGTGTCGGTGATCGTCTCCTGATCGGAGGTGGTGCCGTGAGTGGCGAGGTCGACCCCCGCCGATTCGGATAGCGCGGCGAGGTGCTCCGGAACCCCCGGCAGTTCGAGCCATGGCGTGAGGAAGCCGGGAGTCTGGGACCCCTGGCCCGGGCAGACGATCGCGATCACCCAACCAGGGTGTCGCGCAGCGGCGCCTGCGGTCGCCACGAGCACGGACGAAGCTGAGCCATCTGTTTTGGAGGGTTACCACAAGGCGCGGGGATGCCGGGGTGGTCTCCGGGACGGCGACCCGCCGGAGCGTCATCCGGGCTGACGGATGACGCTCCGAGGTGCCGGACCGAGCCGTGAGTAAGCGAGCGCGATCCGCACGGTCTGCGCGTCATGGGGGTCGGCAAGGTCGTATCCGACGAGCTTGGCGATGCCGGCGAGCCGGTACCGCACCGTATTCGGGTGCACGATCAACGCGCGCGCGGTGCCTTCGACGCCGAGGCCGTCGTCGAGCCAGGCGGCGGCGGTCTCGAGCAGCGCACCAGCGCTGGCCTGCTCGAGCGGGCGCACGATCCGGCCGATGAGCGCGTTGCGGGCTGGGAGGTCGCCGATGAGCGCTCGCTCGGCGAGCAGTTCGTCAGCTCGTACCGGACGCGGTGCGGCCGGCCAGGCGGCTGCGGCGCGGTGGCCGGAGATCGCCGCCCGGGCGCTGCGTCCGGCCGCGAATAGGTGCGGCACGGTGGGCCCGACGACAAGCGGCCCGTCGCCCAGGTGCGTGTCGAGGGCATGGGCCAGCGCAGTCGGCTCGGCCAGACCGCCGGCGACGCACACGGTCCTGGGCCCGTGTACGGCCACCAGCAGGTGCCCGCCCAGGCGGCGTGCCTCGCGGTGCAGGTCACCGACGACCAGGCCGGCCCCCCCGGGCGTGGACCCGACAACGACCGTGACGTCGGCCACCGCGCCCCAGCCGAGGGCAGCGGCTCGCGACTGCATGGACTCGTCTGCCTCGCCCCGGATCACGGCGTCGACCACCAGCGACTCGAGCCGGGCGTCCCACGCGCCGCGGGCCTCGGCGGCCTGCGCGTAGACCTGGGCCGCCGAGAACGCCACCTCGCGGCTGTAGCGAAGCACCGCCTCCCGGGCGAGGTCGGCCTCGCCGGGAGCGGCCAGGCCGGCGATCTCGCGCTCTACCACGCCAATCACGGTGCGGATCAGATCCAGGGTCTGGGCGAGCGAGATCGAGCGGGTCAACTCGCGGGGCGCGGTACCGAAGACGTCAGCCGAGTCCGCCGGCAGGTCGCGGTCATCGCCGAACCAGTCGAGGAACGCGGTGATCCCGGCCTGGGCGACGAGACCGACCCAGGAGCGGTTCTCCGCCGACAGCGACCGGAACCAGGCGTGGTCGGCTTCCATCTGCCGCACGGCCGCCGCCCCCAGGTCGCCGGCGGCACGGGCGACCTGGCGGCGGGTCGCGTCGGAGGGCCGGGCACCTGCGGCGGCGTTGCGGGTAGGTGCTGCGGCGGTACCGGCGCCCGGGGTGGTGCCGGCGCCCGGGGTGGTGCCGGCGCCCGGGGTGTTGCCGGCACCCGCGGCGGTCATGGGCGTCATCCTAGATTGCCGGTGCGCGGGCTTTGTGCGCCTGCCACAACTCTCCTGCTCCGAACGCTCCCACGATTCGTCCAATAGGTCAGTTCTGCAGGCGCTCAGGTGGCGGCAGAAGTGACCTATTGGTCAGGTGGTGTGGGCGTCGCGGAGTTAGTCAGTGCCGGAGTCGATGGCGGCGCGGTCGAGCGCGGTAGCCTCCTCGTCGGTCACCGCCGGGTTGGCGGCGATCCGGTCGGCGCCACCGGCCTCGAGGCGCCCGACCAGGTCGACCGGCCCGGCGCCGAGCTGGCCCTGAGCAGCATAGAACTCGAGCTTGCTGCGGCTGTCGGCGATGTCGAGGTTGCGCATGGTCAGCTGGCCGATCCGGTCGACCGGGCCGAACGCGGCATCCTCGACCCGCTCCATGGAGAGCTTGTCGGGGTGATAACTGAAGTTTTCGCCACGGGTGTCGAGCACCGTGTAGTCGTCGCCGCGCCGCAGCCGCAGCGTCACCTGGCCGGTGACGGCGGAGGCGACCCAGCGCTGCAGGGACTCCCGGATCATCAGGCTTTGCGGGTCGAGCCAGCGCCCCTCGTAGAGCAGCCGCCCCAGCCGGCGACCCTCGGCGTGGTAACTCGCGATGGTGTCCTCGTTGTGCACCGCGGCCAGCAGTCGCTCGTAGCCGATGTGCAGCAGCGCCATGCCGGGCGCCTCGTAGATGCCCCGTGACTTCGCCTCGATGATCCGGTTCTCGATCTGGTCGCTCATGCCGAGGCCGTGCCGCCCGCCGACCGCGTTCACCTCGTGGACGAGCGCCACCGGGTCGAGGTCGTGCCCGTTCACCGCCACCGGGCGGCCCTGCAGGAAGGTCAGGGTGACGTCCTCGGCCGGGACCGGCACCGCGTCATCCCAGAAGCGCACGCCCATGATCGGGTCGACGACCTCCATGGACTCCTCAAGCCGCTCCAGGGTCTTGGCCTCGTGGGTAGCGCCCCAGATGTTGGCATCGGTCGAGTACGCCTTCTCCTGGCTCGCCCGGTAGGGGAGCCCGCGCTCGGTGAGCCAGGCACTCATCTCGTGCCGGCCGCCGAGCTCACCGACGAAGGCGGCGTCGAGCCACGGTTTGTAGATCCGCAGGTCCGGGTTGGCGAGCAGGCCGTAGCGGTAGAAGCGCTCGATGTCGTTGCCCTTGAACGTCGACCCATCGCCCCAGATCTGCACGTCGTCGGCGTGCATGGCGCGGACCAGCAGGGTGCCGGTGACGGCGCGGCCCAAGGGGGTGGTGTTGAAGTAGGTCCGCCCGCCGCTGCGGATGTGGAACGCGCCGCAGGCCAGCGCGGAGAGCCCCTCCTCGACCAGCGATGCCCGGCAGTCGACAAGCCGCGCCAGTTCGGCGCCGTATTGCGCCGCGCGGGCGGGCACGGTCTCGATCTCGGGCTCGTCGTACTGACCGAGATCGGCGGTGTAGGTGCATGGCACCGCGCCCTTCTCGCGCATCCAGGCGACCGCGACCGAGGTGTCGAGGCCGCCGGAGAACGCGATGCCGACGCGTTCGCCGACGGGCAGGGAGGTGAGAACCTTGGACATGACTGCAAGCATATACAGATTTGTGCATATTCACAGATAGCCGAGCGCGGGTGAATGGCCCGGCGACTGCCCGACCGTTCGCTGGTAGCCGCGCACTCGTCATCCGGTGGTCATGATGATGTCGACCGCCGTTCCGCGCCGACTTTCTAGCGTCGACCCATGAGCCGACCGAACCCTCGACCCATGAGCCGACCGAACCCCGGAGTCGGGCGATGAGTCGACTGAGCACCGGAACCGTCGCGACCGCGCTCGCTGCTGGGCTGCTCACTGCGCCACCCGCCCACACCACGGCACCGACGACCGAGTCCCGGCCCCAGGCCGCGCCCGCCGAGCCGCAGGGCACGATGCGCACGCCGCTGGTGATCGGGCATCGTGGCGCGTCGGGATACCGGCCCGAGCACACCGTCGCGGCGTACCGACTGGCGGTCTCGCTCGGCGCCGACGTGATCGAACCCGACCTGACGATGACCAAGGACGGCGTGCTCGTCGCCCGTCACGAGCCCGAGATCAGCGGCACCACCGACATCGCCGAACGGCCCGAGTTCGCCAACCGCCGCACCACCAAATTGGTCGACGGAGTCGCGGTCACCGGCTGGTTCGTCGACGACCTCACCCTTGCCGAGGTGCGCACCCTGCGGGCGATCGAGCGGTTGCCCGAGTTGCGCTCGGGCAGTGCGCAGTTCGATGGACGCTTCCCGGTGCCGACATTGGATGAGGTGCTGGCCCTGCGCAGCCAGCTGAGCCGCGAGTCGGGCCGCACCATCGGCGTCATCCCCGAGATCAAGCACTCGACCTACCTGCGCGCTCAGGGCCTGAATGCCGAACGTGCCCTGGTGCGCGCGGCTCACCGGTACGGGCTCAACACCCCGCGCGCCCCGTTGTGGACCCAGTCGTTCGAGTTCACCAACCTCGTCGAGTTGCGGGAGACGTACCGGTACCGGGCGCGCCTGGTGTTCCTGGCCACCGCGGCCGGTGGGCCGTACGACCTCGCCGCCCAGGGCCGCCCGCAGACCTACGCCGAACTGCTTGCCCCCGAGAATCTGGTGCGGCTGGCCGGTGTGGTCGACACCCTCGGACCGGAGAAGACCTACGTCATCCCGCGGAACGCCGACGGCACCCTCGGTACCCCGACGACCTTCGTGGATGACGCTCATGCTGCCGGTCTCGCAGTGGTGCCGTTTACCTTCCGCGCCGAGAACAGTTTTCTTCCGGTGGACTATCGGGTGGGCACCGATCCGACCGCTCGCGGCCGCGCCGTCGATGAGGTCACGGCGTACTTGCGGGCTGGTATCGACGGCGCGTTCTGCGACCAGCCCGACGTGTGCGTCGATGCCCGCGCCACGTCCGGCATCGCTGCGCAAGCGAAGGCACCGGTTCGCAGCGGTTGACGACCCTTGTCATGCACGCAATTCCGGGATGGGGCGGAAAAGCCTTCCCGGAGGGGGTGGAAGACCGCGTCGTGGCTCAGCCCCGGTCGAGGAGGTCGTCGACCCGGCGGACCTTGGACTCGAGCATCCCGGTATGGCCGGGGCGAATGTCAGCCTTGACCACCAGCGAGACCCGCGGATGACGGGTGGTCATCACCTCGACACAGCGGCCGATGATGCCCATCACCTCATCCCACTCGCCCTCGATGTTGGTGAACATCGCGTTGGTCTCGTGCGGCAGACCCGAGGCGCGGACGATGGACACTGCCTCGGCGACCGCGTCGGCGTAGGACCCGGTGTCGTCGGGTGCAGCCGGGGCGATGCTGAACGCCGCGATCACCGGGCGCCGCCGATCACGCGTCGCCGCCTTCGAGGCTGCCCGACGAGCCGGCAGTCACGTCGCCGAGCCGGTAGCGGCGGGCGGCTTCCAGGGGCACAGCCCGGTCCACCTCGCCTCGAGCGGCCAGGGCCTGGAGCGCCCGGACCGCCATCGACGGTCCATCGATGTGGAAGTACCGACGCGCCGCCGGCCGGGTGTCGGAGAAGCCGAACCCGTCGGCGCCGAGGGAGTGGAAGTCACCCGGGACCCACTGCGCGATCTGGTCCTGGACCGCCCTCAGGTAGTCGGACACCGCGATGACCGGCCCGGGGCGGCCGGACAGCTGCTGAGTCACCCACGGGACTGGCGCCTCGACCTCCGGCTGGAGGAATGCGGCCTCGTCGCAACGCAACCCGTCACGTCGCAGCTCGTTCCACGACGTCACCGACCACACATCGGCCACCACATGCCAGTCATTGCGCAGTAGTTCCTGGGCCTCCAGCGCCCACGGCAGGCCGACGCCGGACCCGAGCAACTGCACCCGCGGCGACCCCTCTGGCAGACCGTCGGGCGAACCCTCGGCCACCAGGTACATGCCGCGCAGCAGGCCCTCCCGGTCGAGGTTCGCGGGCTCGGCCGGCTGCCGCAGCGGCTCGTTGTAGACGGTGAGGTAGTAGATGACGTTGCGGTCGTTGTCGGTCAGGGACTCATCGGTGCCGTACATGCGGTGCAGGCCGTCCTGCACGATGTGGGCCAGTTCGTACCCGTACGCCGGGTCGTAGTGCACCACAGCCGGATTCGTCGACGCGAGCAGCGGTGAGTGGCCGTCAGCGTGCTGTAGCCCCTCGCCGGTGAGGGTGGTGCGGCCGGCGGTGGCCCCGATCAGGAAGCCACGGGTCATCTGGTCGGCCGCGGCCCAGATCGAGTCGCCGGTGCGCTGAAACCCGAACATCGAGTAGAACACGTACACCGGAATCATCGGTTCGCCATGCGTGGCGTACGACGACCCGGCCGCCGTAAAGGCCGCCACCGACCCTGCCTCGTTGATGCCGAGGTGCAGGATCTGGCCGTCCGTGGCCTCCCGGTAGGCGAGCATCAATTCGGCGTCGACCGGGGTGTACCGCTGCCCATGCGGGTTGTAGATCTTGATCGTCGAGAAGAAGCTGTCCATGCCGAAGGTGCGCGCTTCATCCGGGATGATCGGCACGATGCGGCGGCCGAACTCCTTGTCTCGCATCAGATCTTTGAGCAACCGCACGAACGCCATGGTGGTCGCGATCGACTGCTTGCCCGACCCCTTCCGCACATGGGCGTAGGCGGAGTCGTTCGGAAGGTGCACCGGGATGTGCCGTGCCCGGCGTTCGGGTGCGCCCCCGCCGAGTTTCTCGCGCCGCTCGAGCGCGTACTCGATGACGTCGTCCTGCTCGCCCGGGTGGTAATAGGGCGCGCTGTATGGGTCCTGCTCAAGGTCAGCGTCGCTGATCGGGATGTTCAGTGAGTCGCGGAACGCCTTGAGGTCGTCGAGAGTGAACTTCTTCATCTGGTGGGTCGCGTTGCGCCCGGCGAAGTTCTGTCCGAGGCCGTAGCCCTTGATCGTCTTGGCGAGGATGACGGTGGGCTGGCCGGTGTGCTCGACCGCGGCCCGGTAGGCGGCATACACCTTGCGGTAGTCGTGACCACCGCGTTTGAGCTTCCACCAGATGTCCGCATCGCTCCAGTCGGCCACCAGTCGGCGGGTGCGCGGATCGCGATCGAAGAAGTGCCCGCGCACGTAGGCGCCGTCGTTGGCACGGAAGGTCTGGTAGTCGCCGTCGCTGGTGGAATTCATCAGGTGCACGAGGGCGCCGTCGCCGTCGGCGGCCAGCAGCGGATCCCAGCCGCGGCCCCAGACCACCTTGATGACGTTCCACCCGGCGCCCCGGAAGAACGCCTCCAACTCCTGGATGATCTTGCCGTTGCCGCGTACCGGCCCGTCCAGCCGCTGCAGGTTGCAGTTGACCACGAAGGTGAGGTTGTCCAACTCTTCCTGGGCGGCGAGCTGGAGCAGGCCACGCGACTCCGGCTCGTCCATCTCACCGTCGCCGAGGAAGGCCCACACATGCTGGTCAGCGGTGTCCTTGATGCCACGGCCACGGAGATACTTGTTGAACTGGGCCTGGTAGATGGCGTTCATCGGCCCGATGCCCATCGACACCGTGGGGAACTCCCAGAAGTCCGGCATCAGCCGAGGATGCGGGTAACTCGGGAGGGCGAGGGGCGCACCATCGACGACGTGCGAATGCTCCTGCCGGAACCCGTCGAGCCGGGCCGGCGCGATCCGCCCCTCGAGGAACGCCCGTGCGTACATGCCGGGGGAGGCGTGCCCCTGGTAGAACACCTGGTCGCCGCCGCCGGGGTGGCTCCGGCCGCGGAAGAAGTGGTTGAACCCGACCTCGTAGAGCGTGGCCGCCGACGCGTACGTCGAGATGTGCCCACCGACCGCGGTGCCCGGTCGCTGCGAACGGTGCACGATCATCGCCGCGTTCCACCGCACCAGTGCGCGGAACCGGCGCTCGACATCCTCGTCGCCGGGGAACCATGGCTCCTGCTCCGGGCCGATGGTGTTGACGTAGTCAGTGGTGGTCAGCGAGGGCACGCCCACCTGCATCGCTCTGGCCCGTTCGAGCATCCGCAGCATCAGATAGCGAGCGCGCATCCGGCCGGGACCATCGATGACACCGTCGAGGCTGTCCAGCCACTCCTGGGTCTCGGTGGGGTCGATGTCGGGCAGGTGCGTCGGGATGCCGTTGAGGATGGGGCCGACGTTGTCGTGCGTGACCACGCATGGTCCTTTCACCGGTCAGGGACACGAGACCCCGGGTGCGGGGTCCGACTCTTATCTTTCACCCGATCCTGCCCGGCCGTGCAATCGCGTCCAGCTCGGCTGGTTGCGATCACGCCGGCGGCCCCGGGTCAGGGCGTCCGAATCCGGCCGGGTCCGAGGTCGCTGAGGACCTCGCGTCGGTCTGGCAGAGGCCGGAGCCCGTACCGGTCACCCGGTCCGGGCGGGAGTAGAGCGAGAACCGAGGCGGGCGGGCGAAGGCGGCGAGCGTCATCCCCGCCTCGACCGCCATCGCGACGGCCAGCGAGGTGGGCGCACCAACCGCGAGAACCACTGGGATGCCGGCCACCGCGGCCTTTTGCACGATCTCGAAGCCGGCCCGCGAACTGACCACCAGCACGGTCCCGGCCAGTGGTAGCTCGCGGTTCCGCGCGAGCGACCCGACGAGCTTGTCGACGGCATTGTGCCGGCCGACGTCCTCGCGGACGGCGAGCAGCTCGCCGTCCGGGGTCGCCAGGCCGGCCGCGTGGACGCCTCCGGTGCGATCGAACACCGGCTGCCGGGCCCGCAGCGACTCGGGGAGCCGCGCCAGCACCTCCGGTGCGACCTGCACCGGGTCCTCGTCGACAAGGATGCCGGACGACGTGCGCACCGCCTCGACCGATGCCGCTCCACAGATACCGCACCCGCTGGTGGCCGCCGCCGCTCGCTCGCGGACCGGGCGGCGTAGCTCGGAGCCAGGCCGCACGGTGGCCTGGACGACATTGAAGGTAGGCGCTCCATCGGCGCCGGTGTCGGTGCAGTGCATCAATCGGGCCACCTCGGTCACCGACGACAGCAGCCCCTCGGTGAGCAGGTACCCCAGGGCGAGGTCGAAGTCATCGCCCGGAGTGCGCATCGTGGTGGTGACCACCTGGCTGCCGACTCGGATCTCGAGCGGTTCCTCGACAACGACGACATCCGGGCGGCGCCTGAGGGCGCCGCTCTCGGTGTCGACCCGCACCCGCGGCACTCGTGTCGTCACTGCGCCCACCCGCCCATGGAAGCACACGACGCGTCCGTGAGGGCGCACCGCTGAGGCACACTGGGCAGGTGTCCTCCACGACCCCGCTCGGCCCGCTCGAGCCCGGCGCTGACCAGGTCACCCTGCATGGCGGTACCTTGCCGTGGCGTCCGGTGTCACCGGCGCTCGCGACCGTGCGGATGGTCAGCCTGGCGATCGCGGTGGTGCCGCTGATCGTCGCCGGCACCGTCGTCGGATTCGTGGTCACCCCGTGGGTGTTCGTCGGGGTCGGAGCCCTCCTGATGGTGGCTGGGTGGGGCGGGTGGGTGGTGCGGCGGCAGGTGAGCGCGATCAGCTGGGTCGAGCTTGACGAGGAGATCGTCATCCGTCGCGGTCGGCTGTTTCGCACGGTGGTCAGCGTGCCCTACGGGCGGTTGCAGTACGTCGACATCCAGTCCGGCCCGCTCGCCCGGGCGTTCGGCATCGCGCAGTGCGAGATCCACACCGCGTCTCCCGAGAGCGGGGGCGCCATTCCAGGCTTACCGGTGGCGGAGGCAGAGGCGCTGCGCTCGCGGCTCGCGGCTCGCGGCGAGGCCCAGCGGGCGGGCCTGTGACCCGGTCGACTCGGCCGTCGCCGAGCCCGGTGGGGGCACCGGACGCGCCGGCGGGTCCGGGCTCCGGGTGGCAGCGGCTGCATCCGCTCTCTCCGCTCCTGCGCGGCGGTGTCATCGCCGTGGCTGCCCTCGGCTACCTCGCCACCCAGGTGATGGACCGGGTGGTCGGTTCAGTCGCTCCCGCCATCGGCGACGGACCTATCGACGACCTCGACGACACCGTGCCGGGGATCCCGGACGAAGTGTTCGACCGGCCGCTCCTGGCAGGTGGTGCCCTGGTCGCGTTCGTCGCGGTCGTGGCGCTGGTGGTCTGGGTCAGCTGGCGGTTCTCGCAGTTCAGGATCAGCAGCGGGCAGGTCGAACTCCGCACCGGGGTGCTGTTCCGCCAGCATCGACAGGTGCCGGTGGAGCGGGTCCAGACGGTGGAGCTGTCCCGCCCCGTGCTGGCCCGGCTGATGGGACTGGCGCGGGTGGTGGTCCAGTCGGCCGGCGGCTCGGACTCGGAGCTGACCCTCGCTTTCCTGTCGGCCACCCGTGCGGATGCCGTTCGCGACCACCTTCTCGATCTCGCCGGGCGCAGCGACGAACAGTGGGCGGATGACGAGGGGCGGGCGGATGCCGAGCCAGTCAGGGCCGCACCCGAGGTCGCCGGCGCCGCGCCGACCCCCTGGACGGCACCGTCATCCGCTGACGAGCCGCTGGTCACGGTGCCGAACGGGCGACTGTTCGCGGCCACGATTCTGCACGGGTCCACGCTCGTCCTCGGCGCGGCCGCCGCGCTGCTCGGTCTCGGTCTCGGGGTCGATCGGTTCGGGGTGATTGCGTTCGGCTCGGTGCCGGCGCTCGTGCCGGCGGTACTCGGCATCGCGGTGAGCCGCGTGCGTGAGTTGCTCGTGCACGGCAACTTCACGCTCACCGCAGGGCCGGCTGCGCTCCGGGTGCGGCACGGACTTACCGACCTGCGGACGGCCGCCATCCCGCTGCACCGGGTGCAGGCGGTGGAGATCCTGCAGCCGCGGTGGTGGCGCCACTTCGGCTGGTGGCGCATCCGGGTCAACGTGGCCGGGGTCGAAGGGGGCCAGGATCAGTCCAACGGGCACACCACGCTCCTGCCGGTGGGCACGCTCGACGACGCCCTCGCCGTGCTGGCCAGGCTCGGCGCCCGCCCCGACGACCGACGGTTACACCAGGCACTGACCGGTCTGGGTGGCGAACCGGGGTGGGTGGGGTCGTCGTCCCGGGCTCGGTGGCTCGGCCCGCTGGTGTGGCGCCGGATCGGCTACGCACTGGGGTCCCGCGCCATCGTCATCCGGTCCGGAGTGCTCACCCGCCGGGCTGTCGTGGTGCCGCACGCCCGGGTCCAGTCCCTCGCGCTCAGCCAGGGCCCACTGGAGCGGCGGCTTGGCATCGCGAACGCGATCGTCGTCTCGACCCCCGGCCCGGTGACGGCGCGGGTGCCCAACCTCGACCAGCTCGACGCCGAGAGGTTCCTGGTCGAGGTGGCCGCCCGGGCCCGGACGGCCCGTCGCGGTGGCCCATCGCACGACCCCCCGCAGGTGCGTCCGGTGCCGGTCGGGAACGATAGAGCCCGAACCCCACTTGCACCGGATCGACCGTGGTTGGTGGACTAGGCCCCGACGAGCAGGGTCGTCGCAATCAGAAAGAGGTGTACGACGTGAATAACCCCGCCCCGCACTCGGTGGATTCCGGGTCGACCGGCGACGGTGCCGTGGAGCGATTGGGCTTCTCCCGCGAGCACGTCGTGCAGGAGTTCGGGTACGACTCCGACGTCGATGACGACTTCCGCTTCGCGGTCGAGGACGCCTGTGGTGCCGAGATCGAGGACGACGACTACACGGGCGGGGCCGACGCGGTGCTGCTCTGGTGGCGCGACGACGACGGTGATCTCGGTGATGCGTTGGTCGACATGGTCGGGGTCCTCGACGACGGCGGCTTCGTGGTGCTGCTCACCTCACGCGGTGGCACCGAGGTCGACGCCAGCGAGGTGGAGGAAGCGGCGGTGACCGCCGGACTGCACCTCTCCGGGACCCTCACCGTCGGCGCAGGGTGGCGTGCCCACCGGCTGGTGGCCCCGAAGGGCCCGGCCCGCCGGTGAGCTCGGCCGGGCTGGCAGGATGACGCCATGCCCGACTCCGCGCCCACCCCGCTCGCTGTCGGCGCGGTGGCGCCGGACTTCACCCTGCGCGATCAGAACGGTGGCGACGTCACCCTCTCGGCGCTGACCGCCGAGAAGAACGTCGTGGTGGTCTTCTACCCATTCGCGTTCTCCGGGATCTGCACCGGTGAACTCGACGAGATCCGGGACCACCTCGAGCGGTTCGTCTCCGACGACCTTCAGGTGCTGTGCGTGTCCTGTGACCCGATGTTCACGCTGCGGGCGTGGGCCGACATCCAGGGCTACTTCTTCCCGCTGCTCGCTGACCACTGGCCGCACGGCGAGGTGGCGCACGCGTTCGGCGTGCTCGACCCGGCGATGGGTGCGCCGATCCGCGGCACCTTCCTCATCGGGCGCGACGGCGTGGTCCGGTGGGTCCTGGTCAACGGGCCGGGGGAGCGGCGGGACTTTTCGGCCCTCCCCGCCGCGGTTGCCGCGCTGCGGTGAGCCCACATCAGGGCCACGGTGTGTCCAGGGTGCGGCGCACCTGACACAATGTGCGGCGGCGCCGTCGGGTCACTCGCCGGCGGCCGGGGCCTGTAGCTCAGCTGGTAGAGCGCCGCGTTTACACCGCGTAGGTCGTCGGTTCGATCCCGGCCGGGCCCACATGACCGACCTCGCAGCCCCACCGAGCCTGGATCAGGTGCTGGAGGTGGTCGAACGGCTCTGGCCGCCGCAGACCGCGCAGTCGTGGGACCGGGTCGGGCTGGTCACCGGCGACCGTGGCCAGCCGGTACGTCGGCTGCACCTGGCCGTCGACCCGACGTTGGCCGTGGTCGAGGAAGCCCGCGACCTCGGCGCCGACCTGCTGCTGGTGCACCATCCGCTGCTGCTGCGCGGCGTGCACTCGGTGGCCACCAGCACGGCCAAGGGCGCGAGCGTGACCTCGCTGGTCGTCGGCCAGGTGGCGCTCTATGTGGCGCACACCAACGCCGACATCGCTGCCGAGGGCGTGTCCGAGGCGCTCGCGGATGCCGCCGGGCTCGGCCCGCGTACGCCGCTCACCGTGGCCGAAGGGCAGCCGCTCGGTCGGGTCGGTGACCTGGCGGAGCACACCACCCTGCGTGACTTCGTCGAGGCGCTGGCCGCGCGGCTGCCACGCGCGGCAGGCGGCATCCGGGTTGCCGGGCCCGGCGATGCACAGGTGCGCCGGGTAGCGGTGGCTGGCGGTGCCGGGGATGACCTGTTCGACGCTGTCCGTGACAGCGGCGCCGAGGTGTACGTCACCGCCGATCTGCGGCATCACCCTGCACTCGAGGCTCGGGAGGAGGCCCGCGGTGGGCCGCCGTACCTCGTGGATGCCGGCCACTGGGCCAGTGAACATGTGTGGCTGGCCCGCGCCGAGCGAGCACTGCGTGCCCACCTCGGCAACGCCGCGGCTAGGGTGGAGATCCACATCAGCACAGTGCGCACCGACCCGTGGACCTTCGTGGTCGGTGCCTCCCAGGGAGGGATGCCGTGAACGCCGACTCGGCCCGCCAACAGCGCCTGCTCGGTCTCCAGGCCATCGACACCCGACTCGATCAACTCGCTCACGCGCGAGCGACCCTGCCGCAGCTCGCCGAACTCGCCGACCTCCAGGGCAAGGCCCGGTTGCTCGACGACCAGTTGGTACGCACCCGCACCGAGCTCGGTGACGTCCAGCGCGAGGTTGCCAAGGCCGATGCCGACGTGCAGTTGGTCCGTGATCGGGCGGCGCGCAACCAGGCTCGTCTCGATGCCGGCACCGGCACCGCCAAGGACCTCCAGGCCCTGCAGCACGAGCTCGAGTCACTGGCGCGACGGCAGACCGAACTGGAAGATGTCGAGCTCGAGGTCATGGAGCGGGTCGATGCCGCTGAACGCGACCTGGCCGAGTTGGAGCGTGGCCGGTCCGAGCTCGCCGAACGGATCACCGCCCTCGAGGCCGCCCGCGACGCCGCGGTCGCCACCCTGGACGCCGAGGCGGCCGAGATCGGCGGGCCGCGGCCGGTGGTGGCCGGCGAGGTGGGCGGGGATCTCCTGGCGCTCTACGAAAAGGTCCGGGCGTCATCCGGGGGCACCGGCGCTGCGGCGCTGCGTCAGCGGCGCTGCCTCGGGTGCCAGCTCGAGCTGAACTCGGTTGACCTCCAACGCATCCGGGATGCCGCGCCCGACGAGGTGCTCCGCTGCGAGGAGTGCCGCCGGATCCTCGTGCGTACCCCCGAGTCGGGCCTGTGAGCCGCCGGCTGACCGTCGAGGCCGACGGTGGTTCGCGCGGCAACCCGGGTATCGCCGGGTACGGCGCGCTGGTGCGCGACACCGATACTGGCGCCCTGCTCGCCGAGCGTGCGGAGCCGCTCGGCAGGGCGTCCAACAACGTTGCCGAGTACCGCGGGCTGATTGCCGGCCTGTCGGCCGTGGTCGCGCTCGACCCGAGCGCCGAGGTGCTGGTGCGAATGGACTCCAAGCTCGTCGTGGAACAGATGTCGGGCCGGTGGAAGATCAAGCACCCGGACATGCGGGCGCTCGCGCTCGAGGCCCGCGAGGTGGCGCGCCGTATCTCGGACGGCGGTGGGTCGGTGCGCTACACGTGGATTCCGCGCGCCGAGAACGCCGCCGCCGATGCGCTCTCCAACGTCGCAATGGACGGCCGCACCGTCGACCGCGGACACGGCGGCTGACCGATGCCCGAAGCGGTCCCGGCGCCGGATGCCGCGTCACCCGGCTCAGCGTCACCCGGCTCAGCGTCTTCCGGCTCAGCGTCATCCGGCTCAGCGTCATCCGGCTCGGCGTCATCCGGCGCCAGCAGTGGTCGACCTGGGCCCGATCAGGCAGTGGCCGTCGCGGCGCGGGTCGGCCTCGGCACCCGGCCAGCTCACCTCGGTGCCCCGGCAGCCCGGGTGCTGCTGGTGCGCCATGGAGTCACGGACTTCACCACCGAGGGGCGGATCGACGGGCGAGGTGGGTTCGATCCGTCGCTCAGCGCCGCGGGGCAGGCACAGGCTGCGGCCGCCGGGCAGTTGGTCGCCGCGGTGGTTCAGGACGAGCCGGCCCGGGTCGTCACATCGTCGCTGGCGCGGGCGGTGCAGACCGGTTCGGCGGTGGCCGCGGCGCTCGGAGTGGGTGCCTGCGTCGACCCCGACTGGGATGAGCAGTCCTTCGGGGACTGGGACGGCCGCACCTTCCGCGAGATGATCGAGGACGAACCCGACGGCATCCAGGCGTTGCGCACCGACGCCGGTTACCGCCCGCCCGGCGGCGAAACTCACCATGAACTTGTCGCCCGAGTGGTGCCCGCGTGGAACCGCGCGGTCGCCGCCGGCGGCACCACCGTCGTGGTCTGTCACCGCAAGCCGATCCTGGTGGTCCTCGCCGAACTGCTCGGCCTCTCTCACGAGCGGGCCTGGCGGCTCGCCACCGCACCGGGCTCGCTCACCGCGGTTGAGGTCTGGGATGACGGCGAACTCTCGGTGCTCTTCACCAACCGCACCTGAGACGTCTCCGACTCCGGCGTGCATATGCACCTACGCTGGCTTCTATGACTTATGCCGGAGACGTCACACCCGCAGCGGCATTCGCCGCGGTCACCACTGACCCCGAGGCGCTGCTGGTCGACGTCCGTACCCATGCGGAATGGACGTACGTCGGCGTGCCCGCAGTGACCGGCGAGGGGCGTGACGTCGTGTTCGCGCAGTGGTCGGGGTACCCCGGAGGCGCCCGCAATGACGGGTTCGTCGATGAGGTGCGGGCGGCCGGTGCTGAGCCAGGGCGTCCGGTGTACCTGCTGTGCCGCAGCGGAGTCCGCTCCGTGGCGGCGGCCCAGGCGCTGACCGCGGCCGGCCTCGGACCGGCGTACAACGTGCTCGACGGCTTCGAGGGCCCGCATGATGCTGCGGGGCATCGCACCGTCTCGGGCTGGAAGAACTCCGGCCTGCCGTGGCGGCAGGGCTGACCATGTCTCGTGAGGAGCTTCATCCGCAGACCCTCGCGGTGCGAGGAGGGCTGTCTCGCAGCGGGTTCGACGAGACCTCCGAGGCGCTGTACCTGACCTCGGGGTTCGTCTACGAATCGGCCGAGCAGGCCGAGGCGGCGTTCGCCGACGAGGTCGACCACTACATCTACAGCCGCTACGGCAACCCCACGGTGACCACCTTCGAGGAACGGCTCCGACTGCTGGAGGGAGCCGAGGCATGTTTCGCCACGGCATCCGGGATGGCTGCGGTCTTCACCGCGCTCGGCGCGCTGTGTGGCGCCGGCGATCGAGTGGTGGCCTCGCGGGCGCTCTTCGGCTCATGTCTGGTGGTCGTCGAGGAGATCCTGCCGCGCTGGGGTGTGCAGACCGTCCTCGTCGATGGTGCCGACCTGGACCAATGGCGGCGTGCCCTCGCCGAGCCCACCACTGCGGTGTTCTTCGAGACCCCGAGCAACCCGCTGCAGGAACTCGTCGACATTGCGGCGGTGTCCGAGCTGGCCCATGCGGCCGGCGCCACCGTGGTGGTTGACAACGTGTTCGGCACGCCGGTGTTCTCGCATCCGCTGGCGTTCGGTGCCGATGTTGTCGTGTACTCCGCCACCAAACACATCGACGGGCAGGGGCGAACGCTCGGCGGGGCGATCCTCGGGCCTGCGGAGTACATCAACGGCCCGGTCAAGAACCTCCTGCGGCACACCGGGCCGTCGCTGTCGCCGTTCAACGCATGGGTGCTGACCAAGGGGCTGGAGACCATGGACCTGCGGGTGCGGCGGATGGCCGACTCGGCGCTCACGCTCGCGCGCAGGCTCGAGGGCTGGCAGGCCGACGGCCGGGGCCTGCTCAGGGTGCTCTACCCGCACCTGCCCAGCCACCCGCAGCACGAACTCGCGGTCCGCCAGCTCGATGGCGGAGGTGGAACCGTGGTCACCGTGGAGGTGGCCGGCGGCAAGGCCGCTGCATTCGCGATGATGAACTCCTTTCGCGTGCTTGACATCTCGAACAACCTCGGCGACACGAAGTCGCTGACCACTCATCCGGCCACGACCACGCACCGGCGCCTGGGGTCGGAGGCTCGCGCGGCGCTCGCCATCACCGACGGCGTGGTGCGCCTCTCGGTCGGGCTGGAGGACGTCGGGGACCTGAGCGCCGATCTCGACCGGGGCCTCACCGCAGCTGCCCGGGCCGCCCGGCCGTGACCTGTCGGTGAAAGATCTCGCCGGGATGCCGCACGGATGACGCACCCGCCGGTGCGTTAGCGTCGGGCAGGTGAGCCCGTCATCCGACATCGTCAGCGTCACGCGCCTCATCCCGGCCCCGCCCGAGCTGATCTTCGACCTTCTCGCTGACCCTGGACGACATGTGGACATCGACGGCGGCGGCACCGTACAGGGCGCTCGCAGCGGCGGCCGGCGGCTCGGGCTCGGCGACCGGTTCGGCGTCGACATGAAGATCGGGCTGTCCTACGCCACGCTCAACGAGGTGGTCGAGTACGACGAGAACCAGCGGATCGCCTGGCAGACCAGAGCCCGTGGCGCGATGTCGCGAGTTGTCGGTGGCCGGATCTGGCGCTATGTGCTGGAGCCGGTGGAGGGCGGGACGATGGTCACCGAGTCGTGGGATCTCTCGCGTGAGGGCGTGCTCAGCAAGCCTGCGGTGCGGTTGCTGGCAGGCACCACGCGGCGCAATATGGCCGCCACCCTGGAGCGCATCGAGGAACTGGTGACCGACGCGGGTCAGGCGCCGTCGGCCACCGGCTGAGCTCCCACGGCCAGGCCGGCCAGCGCCCACCGCACCACATTGGTGCCGAGTTGTCCCAGCGCGCCGGCGACGACGGTCGCCGGGCCGAGCACCGGAACTCGCAGTTCCAGGCGCGCCCAACGGGGAAGGAGCGCCACCCCGCCTGATGCGATCAGTCCGTATCCGGGCCGGGCAGCCCACGGCAGTGGCGGGTCGAGGAGCAGGAACCGGGCGGCATCCCGGGCCGCCGGTGACGCCTCCAGTTCGGGGCGGTAGGCGTGCAGTGCGGTACGCAGCGAGGCGACGTCTCTGGGCATGTCCTGGGCGCCGAGCCGCTCGGCGACGATCGCCGACTGGGCCACATAGGTATTGGCCTCGTCGTCGCTCAGCGGGGTGGCGGCGAACCGCTGGTACGCGGTGAGAAAGCTGGTCGCCTCCGCGACGTGGACCCAGCCGAGCAGGTGCGGGTCACTCGCCCGGTAGGGGCGGCCGCGGTGGTCCCGGCCCCGGACCCGTTCGTGGATGCCGCGCACCCGCGCGATGGTGCCCTCGGCGTCCTCGACCGTGCCGAAGGTTGTCGTGGCGAGGAACTGGGTGGTCCGCTGCAGTCGCCCCCACGGGTCGCCGCGGTAGCCGCTGTGCCCCGCGACCCCGGCCATTGCTCCCGGATGCAGCGACTGCAGCAGCAGCGCCGCCACTCCGCCGGGGAACATCGACGCGTCGGCATGGACCCGCCACACCGGGTCCTCGGGCCGGAACCACCGCTCGCCGGGCCGCTCCCAGATCATCGCGGCCTGTTCGGCGGCGTCGTCGCCGGCGACCCGCGACTGCAGGGCGATGCCGAGCCGCCGCTGTGCGGCGCGGGCGATCGTGTCCAGTGGTGTCATAGTGCCTATCCAAACGTGCTGCGCTGAGATCGCGAACCGCAGGGCAACCAGCCGGATGCCGATGTCGAACGTTGTGGCGATGATCACCTCGCCAGAAGGGCGCTGATCGCTGGCCGCTGATCGCCGACGGCGATGTCAGGCCACTGGCCGGTGGACATCGAGGAGCCACGGGGTGCCGGCCCGGGCCGGCTCGTGGAGCTCGACGTCGAACGCGGTCCCGACGGTGGCGGCGAGGCTCGGCGCGGTCCGCACGGCGGCACCGGCACCACACAGATGGCGAGCGACCAGACCGCGAGTGTGCTTGGCCAGATGGCTTGCCCCGGGGACCCGTATCTGCACCCAGCGCTCGGCGAGGTCACCGGTGGGCCGCCACGCCGTGACGTAGGTCGCGGAGCGACAGTCGACAACCACACCTCCCCCCGCGGCATCCGGCAGCACGTCGGCCAGGCCCGGTCGCCAGGCGGCGGCGAGCGGCCCGATGCCGGGCAGCGAGACGTCCATCGCGAGTCGGTAGGGGGCGATCCGGTCCCGCAGGCGCAGTGCCCCGTGCAGTGCCGACGCCACGACGATCCAGCGGTTCGCGCGGCGGCGCGCCGCGGCGTCCATCGTGGCGAGGCCGAGCGCGTCGTACAGCACTCCGGAGTAGACCTGCCCCGCCGACGCCGCAGGCAGGGAGTCGAGCCGGAGGTTGCGCGCGACCTCCTCGCCGAGGGTCGGCGGCACGCCGAGCAGCGCCACGGCATCCGGCTTGGCGCTCACCTCGCGCAGCGCGGCGGTGACCCGGTCGCGGGTGGGGGCGAGCGCAGGGAAGGACCACGCGCCCGGGTCAGCGGGTCGGCCACGGCTGCGCAGCGCCTTCGACTCCGACGGCGGGAGCAGGATCAGCACGAGCGAAACTCTACGAAGACACTAGGTTTGGCCGCATGCCGCACCCCCGGATAGTCCTGCAGCCCGCCGACGCCGAGACCCCGGATGCCGTGGAGCGAGCACTGCGCGGCCGGTTCGCGGCGGTGCGCTCCGAGCTCGGCCTCGACCTGCCGTACCCGGCCGACGCGCTCGCCGAGGCCGAGCGCGTGTCCGCCGCGCCACCGGCCGAGGGCAACGACCTCACCGCCCTGCCGTTTTACACGGTCGACCCACCCGGCTCGACCGACCTCGACCAGGCACTGCACCTGGAGCGCGACGGCGACGGGCACCGCATCCGCTACGCCATCGCCGACGTGCCCGCGTTCGTGGCACTCGGCGCGGCCCTCGACCGGGCCACCCGTGAACGCGGCCAGACCGTCTACCTCCCTGACGGGCGAGTGCCGCTGCATCCGGCCGTGCTGTCGGAGGGTGCGGGAAGCCTGCTGCCGGGCCAGGTGCGGCCGGCGCTGGTGTGGGATCTGCAGCTCGACGGCTCGGGCGAGATCACCTCGGCCACCGTCGCCCGGGCCACGGTGCGCAGTGTCGAACAACTCGACTATGAGACCGTGCAGCGCAGCATCGACTCGGCCGACCCCGACCCGCGGTTCGTGCTGCTCCGCGAGGTGGGGGAGCGGCGCATCGCTC
>JBOFLG010000155.1:0-8754 GCA_051657745.1 Dermatophilaceae bacterium
CCGGCCGGCCCCGAGGCCACGGTTTCGCGCTCTGAACCACGCGCTCGAGCAGTGTGCGACAGTCGGGGGATGTCGGACACCTCACCCGCGCGGCCCACCCCGGCAGTGCCGTCGGCGCCGAACCTCGACGGCGCCCGAGTTCGCACCTCAGCGCGCCGCCAGGCACCGAGCGCTGCCGACGCGTCATCCGACCCCACCGACCGCACGAGTTCCCCGGTCAACGTCACCCGACTGATCCACGAGGCGGCGAGCAAGTCCGGGGTGCTGTGGATCCGCGTCCCAGGCGGCGGCACCCATCCAGTGTGGTTTGCGTGGCACGACGACGGCGACGACCGGGGCACCGGGCCGGTGGCGTTCGTGGTCTCCGGCCCCGGCGAGCAGCACCTGCCCTGGCTCCCCGAACGGGTCGAGGTGATCCTCCGCAGTAAGGACACCGGAAACCGCCTTCTTATCGCGAATGCCACCACTCGCGAGGTGCGTCCAGACTCGTCGGCATGGGAAGCCGCCGTTGAGATTCTCCGCCCGCGCCGCCTCAACGCGGTCGGAGATGTGGCCGAGGCCTGGCGGCAGGGGTGCGTCATCCACGCCATTGCCCCCCATGGTCGGCTCGTCGAGCAGCCCGGCAGGTACGCGGATGACGACGGTGCGGCACCCGTGCACCCGGCCCGACCCGCCACCTCCGGCTGGCGGCCCTGGCATTGGCGAGGCCGCGCCCGAGCCCGCCGCGCCACCCGCCGTTGACCCCTACCCCACGCCGTTGGCCCGGCATCGCTCACCCTGCCCTGCGCCGCTGACCCCATCGCCGCGCCGGTCCATCCGCCGTGACGCGGATAGCCTGTGCAGCGTGAGCACGCCGACCCGCGCCTTTGTCGGCCGCCTGACCGAGCTCAACGTCTTCGACCCGCTCGGCGACCAGGTCGGCCGAGTGCGCGATGTGGTCGTCACCTTCGGCGCTTCCACCCGTCCGCGCGTCATCGGAATGGTCGTCGAGGTACCGGGGCGGCGGCGGGTGTTCGTGCCGATGACGAGGGTCACTTCGGTCGAGGGCGGCCAGGTGATTACCACTGGCCTGGTCAACATGCGCCGGTTTGAGCAGCGCCCCACCGAGACCCTGGTCGTGGCTGAGTTGTTCGAGCGGCCGGTGCGGGTTCGCCTCGATGACGGCGAGATGGTGGACGCCACCGTGGAGGACATCGGCATCGAGCAGATGGGTGCCCGTGGGTGGGGTGTCGCCCGGGCCTTCGTGCGCCGCGGACACCCCCGCGGTGGCACCCTGACCCGGCTCGCCCGGCGACGCGGCGAGACCCTGGTCGTCGCCATCGACGAGGTGCTCGGCCTGAGCCAGAGCAGCAGCGGCCAGGGCGCCGCCAAACTGCTCGAGAGTTACGACGACCTCAAGCCAGCCGACCTCGCCGAAGTCATCCACGGCCTGAGCCCACAACGCCGCGCCGAGGTGGCTGCCGCGCTCGATGACGAGCGGCTCGCCGACGTCATCGAGGAACTCCCCGAGCCCGACCAGGTCGAGATCATCGTCGGGCTCACCGTCAGGCGGGCCGCGGACGTGCTCGAAGCCATGGAGCCCGACGACGCCGCCGACCTCCTCGCCGAACTGCCACCGGAGCGCCAGGAAGAACTGTTGCAACGGATGGAGCCGGATGAAGCCGCCGACCTGCGCCGTCTGCTCACCTACGACGAGAACACCGCCGGCGGGCTGATGACCACCGAGCCAGTCGTTCTCGGCCCCGAGGCTTCGATCGCCGAGGCCCTGGCGGTCGTCCGGCGCGGGCAGCTATCCACCGCGCTGGCCTGCTCGGTCTTCGTCTGCCGACCACCGCTCGAGACACCCACCGGGCGGTTCCTCGGAGTGGTCCACATCCAGCAGCTGCTCCGCGAGCCGCCGCACAGCCCGCTCGGCGGCATCCTCGACAAGGATGTCGAACCACTACCACCGGAGGCGACCCTCGGCGAGGTCACCCGGCGGCTGGCCACCTACGACCTCGTCGGTCTGCCGGTGGTTGACGCGGACGGGCACCTGCTCGGCGCGGTCACGGTCGACGACGTGCTCGACCACATCCTGCCCGAGGACTGGCGCGAGGAGCGTCACGATGTGGTCACCAGCGGCCCGGTGCGCCGTGGCTGACCGCGAGCGTCGGCCCCGCATCGATCAGCCCCGGGAGGGAGGGCGCCGCTGGGCCGCGCCGTCGCTCCTCACCGAGGAGACGTTCGGGGTGATCTCCGAGAAGTTCGCGCGCTTCATGGGGACGCCGCATTTCCTCATCGGGATGACGCTCGTGGTCGCCCTGTGGGTGCTCTGGAACACCATGCTCCCCGCACCCCTGCGCTTCGACCCCTACGCGTTCATCTTCCTCACCATGATGCTCAGCCTGCAGGCGTCCTACGCCGCCCCGCTGATCCTGCTCGCCCAGAACCGCCAGGCCGACCGGGACCGCGTCGCTCTCGAACAGGACCGGGCCCGGGACGAGCGCAACCTCGCCGATACCGAGTACCTCACTCGGGAGGTCGCGGCGCTCCGGCAGGCCATGCGCGACATCGCCACCCGCGACTTCGTGCGCAGTGAACTACGCGACCTGGTCGACGAACTCGAACACCGCGGCATCGTCACTGCCGATCGCCCAGTGGTCGGCCCGGACCGCGCGGAGGGCGCGGGCGAGGGCTCCGGCGGGTCGACCTAGACTCGGCCTCATGCCGATGATCGCGCCCGAGGCGCTGCGCGCTGCCCTTGCGAACGTCATCGACCCCGAGATCCGCAAGCCGGTCACTGAGCTCGGCATGGTCGACAGCGTGACGAGCGACGATGACGGCCAGGTCGCGGTCACCATCCTGCTCACGGTGGCGGCATGCCCGCTCAAGGAGACGCTGACTCGAGACACCGAGACCGAACTCGGCAAGATCGAGGGGGTTACCGGAGTCACGGTCACCCTCGGCGTCATGGATGACGAGCAGCGCGCAGCACTCAAAGCCCACCTCCGGGGCGGCGTCGCCGAGCGTGAGGTGCCGTTCGCCAAGCCCGGGTCGCTCACCCGGGTCTACGCCGTGGCCTCCGGCAAGGGCGGTGTCGGCAAGAGTTCGGTGACGGCGAACCTCGCTGCGGCAATGGCCGCCGACGGGCTTGCCGTGGGGGTGGTCGATGCCGACATCTATGGCTTCTCCATCCCCCGCATGCTCGGTGTCGAGGGGCGGCCGACCCAGGTCGACGACATGATCCTGCCGCCGATTGCGCGCGAGGTGAAGGTCATCTCCATCGGCATGTTCGTGCCCGGCAACCAGCCGGTCGTGTGGCGCGGGCCGATGCTGCACCGCGCGCTGCAGCAGTTCCTCGCCGACGTGTTCTGGGGCGATCTCGACGTGCTGCTCCTCGACCTTCCGCCGGGTACCGGAGACATCGCGATCTCGGTGGCCCAGTTGATCCCCGGTGCCGAAATCCTCGTCGTCACCACCCCGCAGCAGGCTGCGGCCGAAGTGGCTGAGCGGGCCGGTGCGATCGCGCTGCAGACCCACCAGCGGGTCGCCGGCGTCATCGAGAACATGAGTTGGCTCGAACTGCCGGACGGCAGCCGCCAGGAGATCTTCGGGGCGGGCGGCGGGCGGCAGGTCGCCGAATCGCTCACCACGGCGATCGGTGCCGAGGTGCCGCTGCTTGGCCAGATCCCGCTCGACACCGAACTGCGGATCGGCGCCGACCGGGGCGACCCCGTCGTGCTCGGCCGGCCCGACAGCCCGGCAGCGGTGGTCCTACGCGGCATCGCCCGCGGTCTGGCCACCCGCGCCCGAGGGCTGGCCGGCCGCTCACTGGGACTCACCCCATCCGGGCGCTGACCCTCGCCCGACCGGAACGAGTCGATGAGGCCTAGGTGGCGTCAGAGTCGTAGGGCGTGGGCCGCTCGGGGTCGAAGGTCTGCAGGCCCCACCCGCGGTAAGCCGGCTCGGGGTCCAACTGGTCGAGGTCCGGCAGGTCGAGGATCTCGACGGCGGATTCATCCAGCGACGCCGACCGCTCGCGCCCCGGTGCGGCGGCCTCGGCGTCATCCGGCGGCGGAGCGCTGCGGTTGGTTCTGCCCACCCCGCGAGTGGCCGTGCGGACCGACCCAATCTCGTCGCGGAGTGGGTTGATGATGTCGTCAAGGGGCTCGCTCAAGGCCTCGCGGACGATGCGGCGTGGGTCGTACTGACGTGGGTCGTACTGACGCCAGTCGATGTCGTCGTATTCCGGGCCGAGCTGGTCACGTAACTGGCCTCGTGCCCCCTCGGCCATCACCCGCAGCCGGCGGATGCCCTGAGCTAACTTCGCGGCGTACTCGGGAAGCCGTTCCGGGCCAAGGATGAAAAACGCGAGCAGTGCGAGCAGGATGATCTCCCACCCGTTCACACCGAACACCGCGTCACCATACCTCTCTCGACGATGTGACCTTTCTCGATGATGTGTCCGCCTCAGCCGACCGAGCCGGTACCTACCCGGAGGATCTCACGTCGTCGATGATCGGTCGGCATCAGTCGCCGGAGCCCTTGAGCACCATGGTGACATCACGGTCCTTGCCCCCGCGACGCACCGTCAGGGTGACCTTGTCGCCGATGGTTCTGGCGCGGATTGCCACCACGAGTTCGCCCTGCCCGGTGACCGGCTTGCCCTCGAATGCCACGATCACATCGCCAGCGCGCAACCCGGCATCCGCCGCTGGGCCTCCTGGGTTGACCGCCGGAGCGCCATCCGGGCCCGCGGCGGCGATCCGCACCCCTTCGCCGTCGAACTGGTTGTCGAGATACACCCCGATCACCGGGTGGTCCGCCTTCCCAGTGCGAATTAACTGGTCAACGGTGGTGGCCACCTGGTCTGACGGAATCGCGAACCCCACTCCGATGTTCCCGCTCTGCCCGCTGACCTCGACGCCGGGAACCCGCGCGATGGCGGTATTCACCCCGATCACCCGACCGGCCATGTCGAGCAGCGGCCCGCCCGAGTTTCCCGGGTTGATCGCGGCATCGGTCTGAATCGCGTTGATGAACGACTGATCGTCATCGATGCCCGGCGTGACCGGCCGATCCAGGGCGCTGACGATGCCGGTAGTGACCGTCGAGTCGAGCCCGAGCGGGGCGCCGACCGCGATGACTTGGTCGCCGACCACGACGTCCGACGACCGACCAACCGTGATCGGCTCGAGGCTCGCGCTCTCGACCTTGACAACGGCGAGGTCGTACGACGCGTCGCGGCCAACGACCGTGCCGACGACCTGCTTGCCGTTGGCGAGCGCCACGATGATCTTGCCGGACTCGGCGGCGCTCGCCACGACGTGGTTGTTCGTGACGATGTGCCCATTGTCGTCAAACACCCAGCCGGACCCGGTCCCGGAGCCGTCAGCGCCGTCCACGCGGAGCGTGACCACACTCGGGGTGACCTTCGCTGCGATGTTGGCGATCGTGCCCTCGGCCCGAGCGGTGGCGCCCGCACCAGGCCGCGGCGCATCGACGGTGGCTCGGACGCGGCTGACCCCGGAGTCACCGTCGGCCAGCGTCACACCCACCACTCCGCCAGCGGCTCCGGCGAACAGCGCGACAACGAGGCTGGTCCCGATCAGCGCTCCCCATCCTGGGCGCCGACTCGAACGGTCAGGTGCCGACTCGGCACCTGGAGCGCCATCCCCGCTGGCCGGAGGCCAGGTGGGGACTGGAGCCGTCTGGGTGGCCCAGGCCGGTGCGCTCGGCGGAGCAGGAGGATGAGGGTGCGGCGCCTCATAGGCAGGGGGCGGCGGAGCCGGGTGGGTGGCCGCCAGACCGTCCCCCGGCTGCACCGACGGTGCTGGTCGCTCCCATGGGCTCCATGGGCCGCCGTCGGACTGCTTGCCCTCACTGCTCATGGCGCCGATTCTGCCCCGAGACCCGGCAGCCAGGAACCCTGGGGGCTCGTCACCGACCGGGCCGGGGTGTGGAACACCACTGGCTCTCCGGGTGATGCGACCCGGCCGGGCAGCACGCCGACCGGGGTCGTGGTGACGGTGGTGACCGTCGTGACAACCGAGCCGGTGGGCGCGGCGCTGGCGGTGGTCAAACTCCACGCCGTCGCCGCCGACAGGCCAGCGGCCGCGGCGGCCAGCATCGTGGCGCGCAGCGGGCTGCGATAACACGGCGGTGCCGATGGCGCCAGGAGTCGCAACGGGTCCTGGTCGACGCCCCCTGCGCGGGCCGGCGACTCGGCAGCAAGGGACCGCCCAAGCGCGAGCAGACTGGCCTGCAACTCGCCCGGTATCAACGGCGCGCCGGCCAGTGCACTACGCATCTTCCGCTCCTCAGCGGCGGCCTGAGCGCACAGCTGGCAGGCGACCAGGTGCCGAGCCCACAGCCACTCCCGGTCGACGGGCAAGGTACCGGCCACGTACTCGCCGAGCTCGTCGCCACCGCAGGCAACGCGCAGCGACGCGTTCACACGGTTCCTGCCGCGGGGCGGCGCACCACACGCCCGGTGCGTGCCGGCACCTGCCGTGCACTGGGCTGTGGCGCGCGGTGGGCGAGGGCGGCCCGCAGCTGAGCGCGGCCTCGGTGAATTCGAGACCGTACGGTACCGAGCTTGATGCCAAGGGTGACCGCGACCTCCTCGTACGAGAGCCCCTCGATGTCGCAGAGCACAACCGCAGCACGGAAGTCCGGCGACAGCGCATCGAGAGCCCGTTGCACATCGTCGTCGAAGTGACTATCGGCGTATGCCTGCTCAGGGCCGGGGCCGCGGCTGGGCAGGCGGGCTGCGGACTCGTCGGACAACGCGTCGAACCGAATGCGTTGCTTGCGCCGCATCCGGTCCAGGAACACGTTGGTGGTAATGCGGTGCAGCCAGCCCTCGAAGGTGCCCGGCTGGTAGGTGTGCAACGACCGGAACACCCGGATGAAGACGTCCTGGGTGAGGTCCTCGGCGTCGTGCACGTTGCCGGTGAGCCGGTACGCCAGCCGGTAGACGCGCGCCGAGTGCTGCTCAACGACCTGTTCCCAACTCGGAGCAGCCCACGCGGACCCGGCGTCGGGGGTCTGGGCCACAGTGGTCGCCACGGGGTCAACGGTGGTCATGTCGTCCTCTACCAATTGGGTCATGTCGCGGATGATGCGGTGTGCTGTCCGTAGATTGTTCCGGCGCAACCTGAGCGTCGGCTGGGAATCGGGACAGATGACCTGCCCGCGCCGCGCCGTGTTGCCGACAGCCCGCCCGAACTCGCCGCTACCCGACAGCCCGCCCGAACTCGCCTCTACTGTGGGGGGTATGAGCGTGATGAAACCGGCAAGTTGGAGTTACGCCGAAGAGTTCGTCTCCGAGCCAGAGGTCGTCCAGGCGGCACGCCGGCGCGGTGTCGAGTTCGGTCACGCGCCACCGGTGGGCTCCGGCGCCGGTGCTGTGCTCAGCGTGCTGGCCGCAACGGCCCAGGCCCGCCACGTCGTCGAGGTCGGCACCGGTGCGGGCACTTCGGGGCTGTGGCTTCTCAGCGGGATGCCCCAGGACGGGGTGTTGACCACCATCGACTCCTCCGCCGAGCACCAACGGGCCGCGCGAGCGGCCTACGCCGCGGCGGGCTACCCGCCACAGCGCACCCGGGTGATCACGGGTGCCGCGGCCGAGGTGCTCCCGCGGATGACCGACGGCGCCTACGACATGGTGCTCGTCGACGCCGACAAGCCGGGCTACCCGGCATACGTCGACCACGCAGTCCGGCTCCTGCGACCCGGCGGGGTGCTGGCCGTCGACCACATGCTGTGGCAAGACCAGGTGGCCGACCCCACTGCCCGAGACGCGGTGACGACCACCCTGCGTGACCTCGGCAAGACGCTCCGCGACTCCGACGACCTGGTCGTATCGCTGCTCCCGGTCAGCGATGGGCTGCTGGTGGCCGTGCGCCGTTGACGCCGGGCGGCGGAGGCGGCAGCAGTCAGGTCGCGACTCGTGGCCCGGCGCCACGCCGAAAACCGGCCGGCCCCTCGGCGATGGCCACGACTTCCCACTCCTCGATCAGCATCGGCGCGGAGCCGATCATCCGGCTGCCGGGGGCAGTGCCGGACAGTGGCTCGAAGTCGTCGCGGAAGGCCGTGCGCTCCTCCTCGGTGTCGAAGATGTACGTGCCTTCGAACCACTCCCCCTCGCGCATCCGCCACACCTTGAAGGCAAGCCCGTCGAGGAACATGAACCGCGCGATCGAGGTGCCGACAACATACTCGCGCAACGCGTCGCCGACCCCTGGCGGTGCATCGACCAACGACCAACGGACCGTCATCCCATAGCCTGCGTTCATCTCATCTCCTCCAACCAGCGCAGCAGCAGTCGTGTCCCGAACCCGGTGGGGCCCACGGCGAGCGCACCGACATCGACGTCGGACCGCCCGGTGCCCGCGATGTCGAGATGCGCCCAGCGCCGCGAACCGATGAACTCCCTCAGGAACAGCGCCGCGGTGACGGCCCCGCCCCCGACCTCCGGTGCGTAGTGCGCGAGGTCGGCCACATCGGAGTCGAGCGCCCGACGGTATGCGGTGCGTAACGGCATCCGCCACAGGGTCTCACCGGTCGTGCCACCCGCGGCGATGAGCGCGTCCGCAAGAGCATCGTCGGTGGCGAAGACGGGTGCGGCGACTCGCCCCAGGGCCACCCGTGCCGCGCCGGTCAGGGTGGCGATGTCGACAATGGCATCGGGGTCGAGCGCGGCGTCCGCGTAGGCGAGCGCGTCGGCGAGCACAATCCGGCCCTCCGCGTCGGTGTTACCGATCTCGACAG
>JBOFLG010000156.1:0-3975 GCA_051657745.1 Dermatophilaceae bacterium
CCGGATGCCGCCGCCGACCTGCACGGGGTCGGCTGTGAGGCTCGGGTGGACGCGATGGCGCTGGCGGAGAGTCCGATCCGCACGATGGTCCACCTCGTCGCGACCGGGGTGCGTCGCTTCCGGCTCGACACCGTCGACCGCGACGCTCCCACGCCGTACCTCACCGGCCAGGTCACCTGGTTCGACGAGCCTGACCCCGCCGACGATCCCGGCTTCGCGACATTGCGCGAGAGCGTCGCGCAGGCGCACACGTCCTACCTTGCCGAGCTGCACGCCACCGCGGAACCGGTGGAGGAGAGCCCGGGCCGGTACGCCTATCGCGTCGCCGAGCGGATGGTGCTCGACCCCACCGACCGGCAGCGGGTGCTCGACGGCGCGGATGCCGCAACCCGGCTCCGCACCGTGCTCGGGCTGATCCGCCGCGAGCGGGCCATCGTCGGGCGGTTCGGTGCGGTACCAACGCCACCGAGCCCCGGTGGCGCTGCCCTCAACTGAGTGCGCACCCGCCCCGAGCCGAGGTGGCCCGCTCGATAGTGGTCCGGCCGGCGGTGGTCTCAGATGGCAGCGTGGGCGGTGGCGGTATCAGGTGGCAGAGCGGGCGATGGCGATCGTACCGGCGGGGTCAGGGCAGACCGGCATCCGAGAAGCCGACTGAGGATCCGAATGCCGTTCCAGCGCAACGGAGTTCGAGATGATCACCACGGCGAGCCAACGGTCGTCCAGCTGTCGGTAGGGCGTGGCGTTACCAGCGCATGCTGACGCGCCTTATCACGCATGCGCATGCTAAATTTGCTGCATGCGGACGACGATAGAGCTTGACGCCGACACGGAGCGCGCGGTGAAGAAGCTGCGGCGTGAGCACGGTCGCGGCATGAGCGAAGCGGTCAACGAGTTGATCCGCCGCGGGCTGATGGCGCCGGAGGCGAACCGTCGTTTCGAGCCGCGAACCCGGCCCCTCGGCATCCGCATCGATGTCTCGAACATCGCTGACGCTCTCGATCTGCTGGATGGGCCGGAGGCGCGCTGAGTGCTGGTCGATGCCAACGTCCTGCTGTACTCGGTCGATGAGCAGAGCCCGTTCCACGTGCCGTGTCGGGAGTGGATGGCCGATGCGCTCAACGGCGCGAAGCGCGTCGGCATCCCCTGGCAGTCGCTGTGGGCGTTCCTCCGTATCGTCACCAACCCGCGGGTCCTGGCCGTCCCGCTGGCACCAGCCGAAGCCTGGGAACACGTCGAGGACTGGCTCGACGCGCCGGCGACCTGGATCCCGACCGCCGGCCGAGGGCATCGAACGATCCTGCGCGGGCTGCTCGTCGACAAGGATCTCCGGGCCGGTCTCGTACCGGATGCCGTGCTCGCCGCACTCTGCGTTGAGCACGGCCTGACCATGGTGAGCGCGGACAGCGACTTCGCCCGGTTCCCGGAGATCACCTGGCTCAATCCCGCGGCAGTCTGACTCGGCAGCTGGCACGCGGGTGGATGCCGTCGGGCCGGGATGTCGCCCCGGCCCGGTCAGGTTCAGCCGGTGGGGAGCCCGGTGGGCAGGCCATCGAGACTGACCTGGTTCTTCTGCTGCTGGTAGGCGGCGACGCCGTCGGGGCCCTTGGTGTCGGCCCAGGACGCCATCAGGTCGCGCTGCCCGACGTAGTCGAACAGTGGCACGCCAAATCCGCAGGAGGTCTGCACCAGATCGACGCTCAGGTCGATGATGTTGCGGGCGCCGGCCATCGGGGGAAACCGCGCGAGCGATTCGGCCCAGCCGTCGTCACCCTGGTGCAGGGCGCGCGCCGTGCCGTAGAGCCGCAGGATCAGTGGTTGGCCCTCGAACGCGCAGAACATCACCGTCATCCGCGGCGAGTCGAGCAGGTGGGCCGCGGTCTCATTGCCGCTGCCGGTTCCGTTCAGCCACATCACCCGGCTCGGTGTCAGGACCCGCAGCGAGTCCAGGCCCTTGGGTGAGAGATTGACCCGGCCGTCGCGGGCCGCGGTGGCGACGAAGTACATCTGCTGCCGGGCGATGAAGGCCGCGAGCCGGGCGGTGATCTCGGGGTACTGGGTCGCCATGCCGATGACGCTACTGGCGACCGTGGTCCGTCCACGAGGGCACGCCACTCGGCGAGACGCGCAATCGCTCAGCTACCCCGGGTAGCGGTCGGCGGCCGCCACCAGCCGCTGCGCCAGTTCGCGCTGGTCGGTACTGGCCGTGGCGGCGTCGCCAGCGTCGTACGGCGGCTGCGGGTCGTACTCCAGCGCCAGTTGCAGCGCCGTGGCCGTGCGCCGATCGGTGAGGTACTCGGCCAGCACCAGCGCCATGTCCAGCCCAGCGGAGACCCCCGCCCCGGTGATGATCTTGCCGGAGCGCACCACCCGCTCGCGGCGGGGCAGCGCACCCACCGTGGACAGTTGGTCGACCGCGGTCCAGTAGGTCGTTGCCGGCCGTCCCCGGAGCAGGCCGGCAGTGCCGAGCAGGAAGGCACCGGTACAGACCGAGGTGGTCCAGGTGGTGGTGCGATGCAGTGCGGCCACCCAGCGCTGCAGCCGCGGGTTCATCGCGGCCGCGGTGGACCCGGCTCCGCCACCGGGAACGAACAGCACGTCGGCACTCGTGACCTCGTCGAGCGAATGGGTCGCGGGCAGCGTGAGCAGCCTGGTGTCGGTGGGCACCGGCCCGGTGCGCTCGGCGACGAAACGCAGCTGCGCGCCGGGGATGCGCGCGAACACCTCGTGCGGCCCGACGACGTCGAGCGCGGTGAATCCGTCGTACAGCAGGATGGCGATGACGGGTCCGCGGCGCGGCCGGGCCGATGCCGTCGAGGGCCCGGCCGACGGCTCGGCTGATGGCTCGGCTGACGGCACTGCGATGGCGCCGCCCACGCCCAGAGCGGTCAGCCCACTCGCTGCCATCCCCGCCCCACCCAGGCGCAGGACCCCGCGCCGGGTGGTCGATGCGGCGCGCAGGTCTGCCGCAGCGCGCGGACCTGTCGCGGCGCGCAGGTGTGGTGCGGCGGATGCCGCGATCACTCGGCGCATGGTGGCCGTCGGCGGGCCCGAATCGGCCGCCTCGTCCGGCGAGCGGTGGTGGAGGTGGACGTGGTCGGTTGGGTGGAGGTGCTCAGTTGGATGGAGGTGCTCGGTTGGGTGGAGGTGCTCGGTTGGGTGGACGTCGCAGGTCGGCTCGTCCTGGTCAGTCGGTCGATGGTGGGTCACGGGTCCGGCCTCCTTGTTCGCGCGGTTGGTGCCTCCCGGTCGACGCTAGGCGGGCGACCGCCATCCGGCCATCCGGCATCCGATAGATCTCGCGGCGACCGGGTGCCCGGATCGTGCGTGGACCGGGTGCGCGGATCTCGCGATCACCGGGCGCGGATCGTGCGGCGACCGTGCCTGCCAGACCGGTTATCGTCGGCGGGTGGATCTCGCCCGGCTTCAAGACGTCATTGAGAGCACCTACGGCGATCGGGACCGAGCCCGCGGCGTGCCGAGCACGGTCGCCTGGTTGGCCGAGGAAATGGGCGAACTGGCACAGGCGGTGCGCAAGGGCAGCCGAGCCGAGCAGGTACACGAGTTCGCCGATGTGCTGGCCTGGGTGGCCTCGCTGGCTAACCAACAGGGCATCGACCTGACGGCCGCCGTCGAGCGGTACGCCACCGGCTGCCCGCGCTGCGACCAGATGCCGTGCGGGTGTCCGTAGTCGGGCCGGCGTAATCGGGCCGGCGTTGTCGGCGCACACCGGAGGCGCGACCTCGCCCCCGACGCCTGGGGCGACCACGCCCAGGCAACGACGCTGTCGCACGTCGGGTCTCGATGATTGTGGTGCGGGCGTCAGAGGTAGCGGGTCGCTGCCCGCACCGACCGCTCGGGGTAGTCGCGGCCGAACAGCACAGCGTGCACGAGCAGCGGATGCACCTGATGCAGCGTCACCCGGTCGCGCCAGCCGTCGGCCAGTGGGAGCGCCTCGTCATAGGCGGCCAGCAGTCG
>JBOFLG010000157.1:0-6420 GCA_051657745.1 Dermatophilaceae bacterium
CGCCCACCTTGCGCGCCGGGCTGATCGCGCTCGTGGTCGCTCTGTCTATCGGGTTCCTGCTCAACGACTCTGGGGTGGCTATTCCTGCGGTCGGAGCGACGCTCGCGGTGCCGCTGCTGGTCTCGGTGGCGGCCACCCATCTCGGTCAGGAGTCCCGCTCCCAGGCCACGACCCGCGCCGGGCGGCGAGTGCGATGACCGCGACCCACAGGAGCACGCCGACCCAGGGCACCACGCCGCGGCGCACCCCGAGGGTCACCTCTTCGACTGCGGGCGTCATCCCGACCACGCGCCCCGGAACGTAGGCCACGGCCATGGCGAGCAGCCGCACCACCGCGACCCGGTCGACCGGGCCAGGCCGGAGAGCCGGTAACAGCGCCCACCCCACCACGTCGTACCACGGCAGCGAATAGGGCGCGGCCAACGAGTACGCCACCGTCAGGCACCCAGTGACCCACAGCGCTGGCCCGAGGGCACGACCCGGCCGGTCGCCGCTGCCGGCCGGCCCGACCGGCGGCATCGGACGGGTCGTGCGCAGCAGGCACCAGGCGAGGATGACGGCCAGCCCGGCCGCGGCGATGCTCACGGCGAGTCGAGCCACTCCGGTGCCGACCTCGGCACGGAGCCACTCCAGGACCGGCCGCCATGGGGTAGCGAACGAGACCGCCTGGCGCGACCGAAACAGCTGGTCATACACATGCGGCCCGGCCCAGACGTGCAGCGCGAGCACCGTGACCGCAGCCGAGCCGAGCAGCACCGTGACCCGCGCGGCGAACTCCCGCCCGCGGTGGCCGCCGAGCCACCACCCGACCACGATGCCCACCAGCACAACGCCGTAGGTGACCTTGGCGGAGGCGGCGCACGCAGCGAGCAGCCCGGCGGCTCCGGCTGCCCACCGGGGGTCGGCCGCCCACCGGGGGTCGGCCGACCAGGCGGGGTCGGCCGGCCAGGCACCCGGGCGAGGACTCCATGGCCTGCAAAGTCGCCCAATTGGTCGACTTTGCGGGGTGGCCACGACCAGCGCGGCCACGACCAGTGCCGTGGCCAGGATGTCGACGTGAGCACCGAGCACGCCGACACCGATCACGAGCGGGTTGAGCGTCCACATCACATCGATACGGCCGTGAGCGTGAACCGGCAGCGCACGGCGCAGCAACCACCGCGTGCCGAGCCAGCAGCCCACCACCACCACCTGCCACACCCAGACACCTTCACGGAGCGAATCCCCGCCCAGCAGTGCCGAACTCGCGAACACCAGGGTCGCAACCGGCCCGTAGACACTAGGCTCCTCGGTCCACGGCGCCTCGACCCGGCTGGCGATCGGGTCCACCCCGCCACCCCACTCGCCCGGGGCCTCCACCCAGGGGTCGCCTCCCCCGACCAGGATGCGGCCATAGGCCAGGTAGTTGACGTGGTCAGCGGAGCCGAACGGCGCGGTGAGTAGCGCGGCCGCACCGACGCTCAGGGGCACTCTCCAGGACCGGAGCGGAGCGCCGCCGCCACGGAACCCGACCCAGACCGCCAACGCGCCAAGGGCGTAGGCCACCCACAGCACCGCGGTCACGGCGGCGGGGCTCAATGCAGCCGCCGCGAGCGGTCCTGGCGCCCAGCCCGGATCGCCCAGGTCGGGGAGCGCCGCATTCGGCCCCGTCATCCCGACCACGGCGAGAGCGGTCAGCGAGCCGGCCAGCGCAGCCCGTCGCCCGATCTCGGATGACGGCGACGCGAACCTGCCGCGCTGGCGCGGTTCGGCGTCCCGGCCGGGACCCCTGGTCAGACCCGGCGCCACGGCCGCCAGCCGCGTCGCAGCAGCGCCCGCCCGACGTCGCGGTACTGCGCGGCCCGGTGCAGTTGCGACCGCCAGTCGGTGCCACTGACCCGATGCTGCAGCTCGCACGGCACCTCGCGCACGGTCAGCCCGGCCAGCATCACATCGACGGTGAGTGCGGTCTCCACGCCCCACCCGGGGGCCAAGGGGCTCGCTGCCGTGAAGGCCGCCTCGTTCAGGCACCGCATCCCCGAAAGCGGTTGCACCGGAGCGAAACCGGTGAGCTGAGCGATGCCACCCCGAGCCAGCCGAACCACGAAGCCGCGACCGCCACCGGCCGTGATCTGGGCCGGCAGGGTCGCGATGGTCATGTCGGCGCGGCCGTCGACCACCCAGTCGAGCAGCACGTCGAGGTTGACCGCAGTGCCTTCAAGATCGCCGTCGGCGAACAGCAGCACCGCCGGCTGGGCACGCGCGGCGCCGGCACGGGCGTCATCCGCCTCGAGTTGCCGAACCCGACGAACGCCGGTCTCGAGGGCCGCCGCCTTGCCCCGGTTGCGCTGGTGGCGCACCACGTCGGCGCCAGCGGCCTCGGCGACCGCGAACGTGTCGTCACCGCTACCGTCATCGACGACGACGACCCGGTGCACCCTCCGGAGCGAGCGCAGCGCCGCGACGGTGGCGGCGATCCGGTCGGCCTCGTCCTTACAGGGCACGACCGCGGATACGGTGGCGCCGGTCACCGGCTCCCGCCTCGGCTGAGCGCCGGTCTGACCCGCCTCCGTGGGGCGCTGCCGGGAGTGGCCCGGAATCGGCCCAGGGAGTGAACCATCAGCGGAGGGTGACCTGCCGGCTCAGGAGACCGGCCCGGGCTCGGCGTTCGTCGGCGGTGAGCGGCTCGGATGACGCCAGTGCCACGGTGTAGCGGCCGCGCCAGTCGCTCAATTCGGCCTCGTAGTCGCTGGCCTCCAGCGCCGGGTCGAGGTCCCACACCGGGACGAGCAGGCCGCCGGCCCGGAACGCACCAAGCAGCCGGGTCGGGCCACCGAGACCGTCGGCACCGGCGGCATGCAGGCGGGCCAACGCGTCGGTGGCGGCGTCCTCGTCATCCGGGAGCACCAGGCGGATATGGGTGCGGTCACCGATCCGTACCCAGTACGCCGCTGGCACTGCGGTCATGGCCACCGTCGGCACGACCGTCTCGTTGGCCCGGTCGAGCGACTCCTGGGCGTCGTCGGCGAGGTCCTGACCCTCGATCCAGAAATCGAACCCTTCGTGCACGGTGACGTCGAACCCGGAGTCGGGGGCCAGCACGTCCTGCAGGCGTGGACTGTCGGCGGTGACCGGCGCTGTGGTCAGTACCGGCTGGCCAGGCTCGGCGGCGAGCGCGGCAAGCAGCTGGGCGGCGAGGTCGCGCGAGGCGTCGCCGCTGGAGTTGCCGGACTGGGCGCCGATGAAGACCGTGCCGTCGGCTCGGTGCAGGCCCGGCCAGGCGAGCGGGAGCACGGTCGCCACCGTGACCTCGGATGGCGCCCCCTCGGGGACGCGCTCCGGGCGCACCGTAACTACCGCGGTCGCCGCCGGCAGAATCTCGCGCAGCGCCACCCAGTCGGTCTCGTTCGACAGCCCCTCGAACGGGCGCCGCTCGAACGGCGCAGGCCGAGGCCGCACCCGGGGATCGGAACCGCGATGGCGTCGGGAGGCCTTACCCATGGCGGCCACCCTAGTGGCGACCCGATGCGGTGATCCGGCCGGTCGGACCATCTGGCCGGTTCGAGATGCCGCGATGCGCTCAGGTGGGGCGACGGCGGCTCGGACCGCCGAGCGTCGCCCAGACCACGGTTCCGGTGCGATCCTCGGTGACGCCCCATTCGTGGGCCATCGACCGGACGATGCGCAGCCCGCGCCCCGAGTCGAGCCACACGGCACGCGCAGCTGGTCGCGGCACGGTGGCGCCGCCACCATCGGTGACCTCGATCTCGACCACCTCAGCCCGGATCTTCCACCGCACCCGCACCGTGCCGTCGGAGAGCGGCCGGGCGTGCCGCACGGCGTTCGTGAGCAGCTCAGAGACGACGATCTCGGCCTCCTCGACGAGCCGCTCGGGAAAGCCGCGCTCGCCGAGATCGGCAACGATCTCGCGCCGAACCTGCCGCACCGACACCGCGTTCTGGGCCACCCGCAGCGTGCAGACCACCCGGTCCGCGCCGGAGCCTGACGCGTCTGACTCCACCCGTGCCACAGCGTGGGCCGCGGCGGCGTGATCGTCGCCGGCATCCGACGCGGCGGGGTCAGCGTCATTCGGCGCCGCGGCGTCAGCGTCATCCGAGGTCACCGTCATACGTTATCTACCGATCCGGCCAAGCACCCGGTTTGGCCGGTTGGTGATGACGACGTCGACGCCAAGATCGGCGCAGCGGTCCACGTCGTCATCCTCATCGACGGTCCAGACATACACCTGGTGCCCGCGCCGTTGGAAGCGCTCGACCAGGCGCGGTCGGCGGCGCACCAGCCGCACGTCGAGCCCGACCGCGCCGACCCCACTGGGGAGCGTGACATCCCAGGCCAGGGCGGGAACGCCGGCATCCACGAGATAGACCAGCGGCAGGTCCGGGCTGAGCCGATGCAGATGCAGCAGCGCGCGCCGCGAGAACGACATCGCCCGCACCTGCGGCTGGCCGGGCCGGTCACCGGCATCCAGGCCCGCGCTGCGGAGCACCTGCACGAGGGTGCTCTCGACGTCACGACCGTGGCGGGTCGGGTGCTTGGTCTCGATCAGGGTGAGCGCTTCCTGGCCGGTCGCGACCAGCACGTCCAGCAGCCGGCGCAGCGTGAGCAGCCGCCCACGTTCGGGGTCGGATTCAGGCCGTTCGAGGTCGCCCGGGTGCACCTTCCATGACGCCCAGTCGAGGGCCTCCAGCCGGGCCAGTTCGAGGTCGCTCACCGCACCGGCACCGTCGGACGTGCGATCGATGCGGCGGTCGTGGACGCACACGAGGTGATGGTCAGCGGTCAGCCGCACGTCGCACTCGACACCGTCGGCGCCGTGCTCGAATGCGCGGCGGTAGGCGGCCAGGGTGTGCTCCGGCTCGTCCTCGCTCGCCCCGCGGTGCGCCACGACGAGCGGTCGATTCGGCGGGCGCACGGGATGGCGCACCGGCGGGCGGGGGTGCAGCGCCGGTCCGTGGGCAGGTGGGCGGGGGTGCGATGGCGGCCCGTGAGCGGGCGGGCGGGGGTGCGGCGCCGGCCCGTGGGCAGGTGCCACACTCGGCCGGGGTGCGGGGGGTCCGGACTCGCCATCCACGCGCACCATCCTCCCGATGCTTCAGCGAATTTGGCGGCAGACCACCAGGAAACCCGCCGTGGCTAGTGCCGTATGTCCGCGCGTCAACCAGGCCGACCGGGCCGACCAGGCCGACCGGGCCGATCGGACCGGCCGGGCCGACCGGGCGTGTCGACCGGGCGTGTCGGCCGGGCGCGGCGGCCGGGCGCGGGCCGGCCGGATGCGGGCCGGCCCCGCCGGGGCAGGGGTCGAGTCCTGCAGGGCGGCGGCGCGGCTCACATCCCGCGCTCCCCTAGCGTTTGACCATCGTGAGCCTGCCGCCCTTCCAGCATCTTGTCGACACGCATTGGCGCGACGTCGGCCGCCTCGCCCACGCCCTCGCCGGGCCGGTACACGGCGACGACGTGGCGCAACAGGCCTGGACGCAGGCGCTGGCCGCGTACCCACGCCTCACTCACAGCCGCAACCTGCGCTCGTGGTTGCTCACCGTGACCCACCGCTGCGCCATGGACCACCACCGGGCGGCCCGGCGCACCACCGCGGTTGAGGACCCGGCCGCGCTCGACCAGCCGTGCGCCTCCCCGGCCCCCGAACCACCGGACGGCGAACTCTGGTCCCGGGTCGCGGCCCTCCCCGAGCGACAGCGTGAGGTGGTGGTGCTCCGTTTCATCGCCGACCTCGACCACCGCGCCATCGCCGCCGCCATCGGCAGCACCTCCACGATGAGCCGACGCCTGCTCAGCGACGCCATCGCCACCCTCCGCTTCGACCTGGAGGAATCACCATGAGCCGCAACCCCTTCGCCGCGTTCGCCCCCGCGCTGGCCGGCCCGCCGGCGCTCGCTCCCACCGACGTCTCCTACCTCGTTGACGACACCCCCCTCGGCCGGATGCTGTTCGCCGTCACCTCTGGCGGAGCGCTGGTCACGTCGGCCTACGTTCCCGACGCCGCCGCCGAGGAGCGCTGGCTGGTGCGGCTCGCGTCATCCGTCAGCCCGCGGGTGCTGCGGCATCCCACGCCCACGGATGACGCCCGCCGCGCCCTCGCCGCGTACCTGGCCGGCGAGACCCGCGCGGTCGACATCCGCACCGACCTCGTGCTCGCCTCGCCGTTCCAGCAGCGGGTGCTGCGCGCGCTCGTGGCCCAGGTCGGCTACGGCGAGCGCACCACGTATGCCGCGCTGGCGGCATCCGCTCACGCTCCGGGTGCGGCCCGGGCCGTGGGGACCGCGCTCGGCGGTAACCCGCTGTGCGTCGCCATCCCCTGCCACCGGGTGCTGCCCGCAAGCGGTGGAGTCGGTGGCTACGCCGGCGGCCCGGACGCCAAGCAGCACCTCCTCACCCTCGAGTCCGCCCACCACCCCGGATGAC
>JBOFLG010000158.1:0-6334 GCA_051657745.1 Dermatophilaceae bacterium
CGTCGTGAGCACGAGCGTGCGGGTCGGGGGCTGGCGTGCGAGCAATGGCCTGGCGCGCTGGCGCCACCGCGCGGCTCGGACGCCGTGGGACACTCGGTGACCATGCCTACGCCACCAGTTCTCGATCGTGCGCAGCGCGACGGCGTGCGAACCTTCACCCCTCGGTGGCGCCGCAGCCCACTCACCAGCGAGCGGATGGCGAGCCTGCTCCCGGCGCGGGGGCTGCCCGCTGGGCCGGTCGTTCCGTCCGCGGCGTTCGGGCGGGTCGGCCCGGTGGTGCTGGAGATTGGGTCGGGCTACGGAGCCTCGGCCATCGCCTACGCGGCGGCGCATCCCGCGTCTGACGTGCTCGCGGTCGAGGTGCATGTGCCCGGGGTCGCTCGGATGCTGGCGGCTGCGGAGCGCGAGCAAGTGCGCAACCTGTGGGTGCATTGTGGTGACGCGATGCCGCTGCTGCGTGAGCGGCTCGCTCCGCGGTCGCTCGACGCGGTGCACCTGTTCTTTCCCGACCCGTGGCCGAAGCGGCGGCATGCCAAGCGACGGTTCGTGCAGCACCACACCTTGGACCTGGTGGCCTCCCGGCTTCGCCACGGCGGTCACCTCCTTGTCGCGACCGATCACGCCGCGCACACCGAGCACGTACGTCGGCAGTTTGCCCACCACGGCGGGTGGGACGTCGTCGAGGGTGAGCGTCCCGGCTGGCGACCGGATGACGGCTTCGAGGCCAAGGGGGTACGCGCGGGGAGGGCGATCGCCGAGTTCCGCTGCACGGTGCGCTGACCGGTCTCCCGGATTCCGCGCGGACGGTCGACGGCACGCGCGTCTCGCCGCAGCGATGACGTCCGAGGCCCGCAGGGGCCGGACGTCGGCCCGTCCGTCGGTCTCGGGCTGTCCTCCGAGCTCACGGCCGGCACCATCCGGCATCCGGCATCCGGCAGACCGAGTGCCGGGCGCCCGCAGCGCGTAGCGTGGTCGGGTGCCCGAGGCGCTGCTGATCGCCCGCAACCCTGACCCCGAGTCGAGCCTGCCGTACCTGGTGTACGTCCCGCTGAGGGGCGGCCTCGTCCTGCGCGCGCGGGAGACGTGGCCGCGCACCGCCAAGGTGTATTGCCACCGCCATGACGCACCGTGGCCCGAGGATGCCGACATCGTCGATGAGGTGCCGCTCGTGTCGGTGTCGAGGCGGGGCGCAGCGATTGACATCGTCGCGGCGCGCACCCGCGAGGCCCGCAGCCAGTTCGTCATCACCCGGGCGCGGGGGAGGGAGATGATCTTCTGGCAGGGCCCTCGGGTGACGAAGTCGGCCCGCCCGAACGTCGCGCTGCCCACGGCACGGGCCGCCGGCCTGGAGCGGCTCGAGATCGTCGTCGACACCCGCGAGCGTTACCCCTGGAAGTTCAGTCACCAGCAGGCCACCACCACCCGGCGGGCGCTCTCCGCCGGCGACTATGCGGCATTCGTCGACGACGAGGTGGTCGCCGTCGTCGAGCGCAAGACCCTGGCCGATCTCACCGGGTCGGTCACCAGCGGCCGGATGGCGTACCGGCTCGGGGCGCTGGCCGAGGTGCCGCGCGCCGCCGTCGTCGTCGAGGACCGGTACGCATCCGTCTTCACGGTCGAGCACGTCCGGCCGGCGCTCGTCGCGGACCTGCTCGGCGAGTGCCAGGTTCGCTGGCCGTCGGTGCCGGTCATCTTCGCCGAGACGCGCCCGCTGGCGCAGGAGTGGACCTACCGCTTCCTCGGCGCCGCCGTGCAGGAGCGGCTCCTCGGTGAGCAGGCCCACCGCATCCTCGGCGGGGACACCGACCACGAGATCGGATGACGCCGCGTCGCGATCGCCTGCGTCAGACTCCCTCGAACATGCTGCGAACGTCGGGCAGGTTCGGGGGGAAAGCGGCATGCGGTTCGACGACCGCCAGGAGCAGGTCGTCGAAGGCCTCATCGGGGTCCGGCGATCCCGGGACGCTGCGCCGATGCAGCAGGTCGTTGATGGACGCGCTGAGGCCGAACCTGCGGGTGCCCTGGTCCGTCGTGTGCTGGGTCCAGCGCAGGGCCACACCAATCTGGGCTTCGAAAGAGACGGTCACCTCGGCGTCCTCGATGTGGGCGTTGTCGCCTGGCCCCGGCGACCACGCGGCCAGCCGCTGGACAAGGCACCTGGCGATGTCGAGGTCGGTCATGGCGGTAGTTTCACACTCGCTGTCGAGGCTGCGTCGGCACAGCGAGTGCCGCCCTGACGCCGTCATCCGGCGTGGGGAGAGCGAGATGGTTCACGGCGGCCTTGTCCACCGACGGATGTGCGGGGCTCGTGCTGGTCGGGGTAGCCGGATTCGAACCGGCGGCCTTCCGCTCCCAAAGCGGACGCGCTACCAAACTGCGCCATACCCCGCAGTACGCAGCACCACCGGCAACACAGGGTGGATTCGGAGGAGTGCGAGTGCGGCCACTAGGCTAGCGTTACCTCGCGGCGCGACGTCGGCGGGGTGCGCGGGTGTAGCTCAATGGTAGAGCCCCAGTCTTCCAAACTGGCTACGCGAGTTCGATTCTCGTCACCCGCTCCACGCCGCTCGCCTCCTGGGCAGGTCAGTTCAAGGCTGGGAGGCAGCAGCAGGACGACGGCGAAGCTGCTGGTCGAGTTCCCTCATCAGGCGGGCAGGTCTTGCTCGGCCAGGTGGAGCAGGCGGGTAGCGGCGCAAGACATCGACAACGGCGGGGCTCGCGCGCACGCAGGCGCGGGCGAGGCTGGCAGCCGCGGCGGTCGGGTCGCCTGCCGAGTCGATCTCGGCGATCCGAGCCGCGTTCGCTGCGGCCCGGAGGATGTGACCGACCTGGTGTGCCTTCGTGATCGGATGCAGGTAGGCGGCGGATGCCGCATCGCCGGCTGCCTGCGCGGCGAGCCGGCCGCGCTCGGTCGGGCTCCGGGCCGCCGCGCGGTGTGCATCGAACGACGCGACCCGCTGCAGCCGGGTTCTCGGTGCGCCGTTCACGAACACCCACGCGGCGTCGATGGCCGACCGTGGCCGCCGGTCGTCGGGCACGTCGTGCTCGACGACGGCCAGCACCTCCTCGGCCGACTGCGCGACAAAGGCAGCGACCGCGCGCAGTTCCTCGACGCTGAGCGGGAAGTCTGCTGTGCTGGTGGTCACCGGACGATTGTGCACCTGAGGCCGGTCGCGTCAGGGCGGCGGACGCCGCGTCCGTCGGCGAACGAGGCGTCTCCGCAATATTCAACTGATGTATGTTGTGGTGTATGCATCGGACCAACATCTATCTGAGCGATAGCCAACGGGTTCAACTCGAACGCCGGGCGCGCGCGGCGGGGGTCTCCCGGGCCGAGCTGGTGCGACAAGTGCTCGATCGTGCGTTGGGCGGCGACGCCGACCGACTCGACGCCGACCTGGCCGCTCTCGCCGGCTCGTTCGGGGCGCTCCGCGACGAGCAGCCCGATTTGGGTCGCGCCGACGATGCCCGCGGCGCCCACCTGGACGCGCTGTTCCGGCGATGATCCTCGTCGACTCCGACGTGCTGATCGCCCACCTGCGTGGGCTGTCCACCGCTCGGGACTGGCTGGTCGATGCACGCCGCCGCACCGGTCCGCTCGCCGTCAGCGTCGTGTCGATCGCCGAGATCACCGGCGGGATGCGGTCGGGCGAGCGCCGCGACGTGGTCCGACTCCTCGACACGATGCAGCCGCTGCCGGCTGACGCGACCACAGCGTTGCGGGCCGGGGAGTTGCGGCGCCGCTTCCGGCGCTCGCACCATGCCATCGGAATCGCCGACTACCTCATCGCCGCCACTGCCGAGGTCCACGGATGTGAACTGGCCACCCTGAACGTGCGGCACTTTCCGATGTTCGACGGGCTTGCGGCTCCGTTCTCCCTGTGAACGTGCGGGCCGCCCCGCGTGGCGCCGAGGCGAATCGTGTTCTCCACCAGCGGAATCGAGGCGGGTGAGGACCCGCTCCGGTCACTCGGGTGGATGGCCGATCATGGTGGGCCGGCGCACCCGCACCCGTGACCACAGCACCTGCTGGACCCACAACGTGAGCCACCCGGCGACCGCCATCCCGATGAGGTTCAGGGCAAGCTGGGCCAGGCTGCCGGTGACCTCGAACCAGGCCTGGAAGGCCAGCCCGAGCGAGATATTGGCGGCCGCGGGCACCGTGGTCACCGAGATGAACACCCCCGACAGCCCACCGGTGCGGGCCGAGGTCAGCGAGAGCACGCCGGCGGTCGCGGCGATCACGGCGACGATGAAGCTCCACTGGTCGGGGGCGTAGATGAAGGCCGTGGCCGGGCGCGGCCCGACGATGTCCTCGTAGGTGATCCACCCAAGTGCCCGACCGAGCAACCCCGCGAGGAAGGTGATCAGGATGCCGGCGACGAACCCGAGCATGAGGGTGCGCGTCGCGAGCGCGAATAGGTGCAGTTTGCGGCGCACCAGCGCGACGCCGATTGCGGCGACCGGGCCGAATTCGGGGCCGAGCACCATCGCCCCAATCACGAGGATCGCCGAGTCGAGCACGATGGCGATGCTGGCGATCAGCGTGGCGAGCACCATGAAGGTCAGGTAGGTCCAGTTGAGTTCGGAGTCCTCGTAGGCCCGGTTGCCGACCTCGGTCCACACCACGGCGTCGGCGCTCGCCCCGGGGGCTCGCGCCTCGGCCTGGAAAGCGGTGTGCGAGAGCCAGGTACCGACGTTCTCGACCCGGATGGTGCCCTCGTCGTGCACCCCCAGCTCGCGCAGCGCGTCGATCACCGGGTTCGCCCCTTCGCGGGCGACGTCGACACTGACCACGTCTCCGGGCGGGATGACCGACGCCCCCCGGATCACGGTGAGCCCGGTGACGTAGTCGGCATGCTCGAGCAGGGCGACCACGTCGTCGGTCAGCCGACCCGGCACCGAGATCCGCAGCGACAGCACCGCGCCAGTGTGCCGCACCGTCGCTCGGCGTCCCCGACGCGGGCCAACGCACCGGCGGCAATGGTGATCGATTCGGCGGCACCACCCGTGACGGCTAGCATGGCCGCCTGCCACCGGTTCGGATGCCGTTCGCGCGCCTCGGTGAGTTTCCCCCGCCCCCTGCCGCGAAAGTTCCCGAAGTGAAGAGTGCCGTCGAGACCCTCAGCCCGACCCGGGTCAAACTCGTGGTCGAGGTTCCGTTCGCCGAGTTGAAGCCAATGCTCGACGACGCCTACAAGGCCATCGGAGCGCAGATTCAGGTGCCGGGCTTCCGCCGCGGCAAGGTGCCCAACCGCATCATCGACCAGCGGGTCGGTCGCGGCACCGTGGTGCAGGAGGCGGTCAACGAGGCGCTGCCCAAGTTCTTCGCCGATGCTGCCAAGAATGAGAAGGTGCGGGCCATTGGTCGGCCGGAGGTCGACATCACCGTCGTCCCGCTCGATGACGGCCAGGACCTCGAGTTCACCGTCGAGACCGATGTACGGCCCGAGATCGCCATTCCCGACCTCGTTGGCATTGCGGTCGAGGTCGACGTGGCGGTGGCGTCCGATGCCGACATCGAGGAGCGGCTGACGGCCCTGCGCGAGCGGTTCGGCAGCCTGGTCGGGGTCGACCGCGCCGCCGAGACCGGCGACTTCGTGTCCATCGACCTGCGCGCCGCGATCGGTGACGAGGAGATCGACTCGGTCAGCGGCGTCTCCTACGAGGTCGGCTCCGGGAACATGCTGGACGGGATGGACGACGCCCTGATCGGGATGACGCAGGGCGAGACCACGGAGTTCAGCGCACCCCTCGCCGGTGGCGATCACGCGGGTGAGGACGCCGCCTGCGTGGTGACGGTGCAGTCGGTGAAGGCACGCGAGTTGCCCGAGCTCGACGACGAGTTCGCCCAGCTTGCATCGGAGTTCGACACCCTCGAGGAGTTGCGCACCGACCTGGCTGTCCAGGCCGCGCAGGCCAAGCGGTACGAGCAGGGCATCCAGGCCCGGGACCGGCTCCTGGAGAAACTGCTCGACACTGTCGAGGTCCCGGTGCCGGACGGCATCCTCGAGGCTGAGGTCAGTTCTCATCTGGAGGGTGAGGGTCGCCTCGACGACGGTGAGCACCGTGCCGAGGTCGAGGAATCGACCCGGAAGGCGTTGCGGGCGCAGTTCCTGCTCGACGCCGTCGCCGAGCAGCGTGAGGTCACCGTCGAGCAGGCCGAGCTCATCGAGTACTTGGTGATGAGCGCGCAGCAGTACGGCATGGACCCCAACGAGTTCGCCCAGGCGGTCGACCAACAGGGCCAGGTCTCGGTGATGGCACAGGAGGTCCGCCGCCGTAAAGCGTTGGCCATGCTGCTGGACACCGCGGTCGTCACCGATACCGCAGG
>JBOFLG010000159.1:0-13379 GCA_051657745.1 Dermatophilaceae bacterium
GCGACCAGCCGGCAGCCGCCCCGGCGGACCGTCCCAGCGACGACCACGACGCTGCCCCGCTGGTCGTCGCGGTGCGCACCGGTCTGCGCAGCATCGCCGACCCGGCCCGGGCGCCCAGCCAGCAGGCATACATGAAGTCGGCGATGCCCTATCTCGGGGTCACCTGGCCGAACGTGCGGGCCGTCGTCCGCCCCCTGGTCGCCGACCCGAGCCTGCGGCCACCGGACCGCGAAACCTGGCAGCGCGTCATCCACACCCTCTGGGATGACGCCACGCATCGCGAGGAGCGATACGCCGCCATTGAGATCAGCCGATGTCGACACAGCCGCGCCTGGCTCGACGTCGAGGCCCTGACGCTAGGCCGTCATCTCGTCGTCACCGGCGCCTGGTGGGACCTCGTGGATGCCGCCACCACCGGCATCGTCAGCGAGGTGCTGCGCACGCACCGAGCCGACGCCACCCCCGTCATCCGGGAATGGTCCGTCGCCGACGATCTCTGGCTGCGTCGCGCCGCGATCATTGCCCAGTTGCCGCATCGTGCCGACACCGACGTCAACCTGCTCGCCGAGGTGATCCAGGCCAACCTCGACGACAGCCCGTTCGGCCAGGAGTTCTTCGTGCGCAAGGCCATCGGCTGGGCACTGCGCCAGCACGCCCGCACCGACCCCGGGTGGGTTCGGGCGTTCATTGATGCTCACCAGCCGGGCCTCTCCGCCCTGTCCGCCCGCGAGGCCCGCAAGCACCTCTAGCCCGGCACCGGTCGCCCTCGCGAATCGCATCCGCCACCGGTCGCCCTCGCGAATCGCATCCGCCACCGCGCCTCGACACCGACCACGCCCGGACACCACGACACCGCAGCCGTCCACACCTGGACACCCGAGCCGGCCCGAATCACACCCGACACCGCGACTCGGACCCGCGACCGTGCCCGACCGCTGTCACAGTAGGCGGATGACGCCCGCGCACCGCGCCGGCCACCAGCCGGTCGACAGCCGCGACGTGCTGCGGCTCGCGGTGCCGGCGTTCCTCGCACTCATCGCCGAGCCACTGTTCCTGCTCACCGACTCGGCAATCGTCGGCCGTCTGGGAGTGGCCCCGCTGGCCGGGCTCGGCGTCGCCAGCGCGGTGCTGCTCACCGCCGCGAACGTGTTCGTGTTCCTCGCCTACGGCACCACGGCCGTGGTGGCCCGCCAGCTCGGCGCCGGCAACCGCAACGGCGCGCTCTCGGCCGGGATCGACGGCACCTGGCTGGCGATCACGGTGGGCGCGGCCACTGCGACCGCCATCGGGCTCGGCGCCGACCCGCTCTGCCGGGCGTTCGGAGCCTCCGCTGCGGTCGTCGACCAGGCCGCCACGTACCTGCGGGTCTCGGCGCTCGGCATCCCGGCGATGCTCGTCGTGCTCGCCACCACGGGCGTGTTTCGCGGCCTGCAGGACACTCGCACACCGCTGTTCGCCGCGGTCGGTGGGTTCGGGCTCAACGCCGCGCTCAGCCTGTGGTTCGTGCACGGCCTCGGCTGGGGCATCGCCGGCTCGGCGTGGGGCACGGTCATCGCCCAGACCGTCATGGCGGCCGGCCTGGTCGCCGTGCTCGCGCGGTTCGCCGCGCGCGGCAATGTTCCACTACGGGCCCACCCCGGGCGGGTGCTCGGCGCGGCGCGCGACGGCATCCCCCTGCTGGTGCGCACCCTGGCGCTGCGCGCCGCCCTCGTCGTCACCACGTGGGTCGCGGCCGGCCTCGGCGACGTACCGCTCGCCGCCTACCAGGTGACCGCCACCATCTGGAGCTTCCTCGCGTTCGCCCTGGACGCGATCGCCATTGCGGCACAGGCCCTCACCGGCCGCAGTCTCGGCGCCGGTGAGGTCGCTGGCACCCGCGCGACCACCCGGCTGATGCTGCGCTGGGGCGTCGTCGCGGGAACGGCCCTGGGGGCGGTCGTCATCCTGCTGGCCCCGGCGGTTGCTCCGCTGTTCACTCCGGATGCCGCGGTGCAGGCCGCGATCGCGGCCGGGTTGGTCGTCGTGGCGCTCGGCCAACCACTGTCCGGCGTCGTGTTCGTCATCGACGGGGTGCTCATCGGCGCCGGCGACGGGCGCTGGCTGGCCCGCGCGATGCTCGCCACGTTCGCGGCGTACCTGCCGATGGTGGGTGTCGTGCACCTCGCCGGCGACCGGCTGCTCGACGGCGCCGCGCCGCCGGGGCAGTCGAACGCGCTGGTCTGGCTATGGCTGGCCTTCACCGGGTTCATGGCGGTCCGGGCGACCCTGATGTGGCTGCGGGTCCGCACCGACCGATGGATGGTCACTGGCGCCGCCCGCTGACCGCCATCCGGCCGGCATCGCTGCCGAACCTTCAGGTTGGCCCCGGAACGATTGCGGAGCGAACCCGAAGGTTCCGGGTGCGGGCGAGAAAGTAGCGGTCAGGGGTTGACGTTCACCGTCGCGGTGCCGAGCACCGCCCCGGTCGACGCGACCAGCCGCACCGTCCCGACCAGCGACCGGCCGGGCCCGGCACTCACCCGCGGGGTGACCGTGCCCGAGACTGTCGCACTGGCGCCCGCAGGGATGGCCAGGGCGCTGTTGGGCACGTCGATGGTGCCGAGCGAGCTGCCGATGAACACGTCGAGGTAGTCGAATGCGGTGGTCCCGGCCGGCACGGCGAACCCCTCAACGACCACCCGATAGGTACCGCTTCGGGGATACTCGATCGACACCGATTCCTCGGAGTCCCCGTCCGCGTCCTGGGCCATCACCGTGGTGCCCTGGTAGACCGACAGGTCCAGGTCGGCGCTGAGGTCGGCCGGGTTACCGATAGCCACCTCGAGCCGGGCTGAGTTGGATGGCACGGTCACCGTGAACTCTGTTGCCGCACCGTCCGCGACCGACGGCCGTGCCGTGCGAGACGACCCGAGCGCCGCATCCCGCGGAGTGACGCTGACCGACCCCAGGTCGCTCCGCACCCGGATCGGGGTGATCGCCTTCGCGGTGCCGACCGCGGTGGTGACGTTCTGCGTGGCCGGGGTCAGCGTGGTGCCCTGCAGCGCCGCGGACAGCGCGTACCCATTGCTCAGCGCGGATGACGTGTGGCGCGCCTCGACGTGCAACTCCCACACGCCGGGGGTCGGGTCGGTGTAGTCGCGCGAGGTCGCCGAGCAGTCGGACGGGGACCCGGTGAAGCACAGCGACGACGCGGTCGGGTCAACCGGGAGCCCATAGGGGTCGACCGCGATCCAGCGCACGTGCTGGCCGCTGGCCACGCCAGACAGGCCCACCTGCAGCACATCGGCGCCTCGGGGCACCGTCACGAAGTGCCGCTGGTAGAGGCTGCGTTCGACCGAACCGGTCCAGGTCCGCGTGTACCTCGGCCCCGGAACGCTCTCGGCAGCGACCACGGCCAGCATCACCCGGTGGTCGACCAGCGGGGTCGCGGGGTCATCGATCTCGAGGATCGCCGAGTGCAACCCCGGGGTGGTCGGAGCCGCAGTCACCCGGATCGGACGCTCGACACTGCCGACGATTGCGGTGCCAGGGGCCGAGAACGTGCCGTCGTTGCCGACGATCCGGACCCGGTGGGTGAGCCACCGGCCGCCGGACGTGCGGGCGACCACGATGTCATGAACCCGCCGCTGCCCGACCGCCAGGCCGCCAGCGGCTGGGTCGCACCGGTTGTAGAGGCCGGCGCCCTGGTCGGGCACGGCGAGCAGGTCACTGATCGGGGTGCACACCGGCGCCCTGGTCGAGAACGTCGGGGTGGCCGGGCGGGTGGCGAGCAGGGCCCACGCCCCTGGCACGTCGACCAGTCCGTTTCCTTGGGAGACCGCTTCCAGACCGGCGGTGAAATCGGCTGCGGTGTAGATCGATTCGCGGAGCTGGCGCGGCGAGACCGGGGTCCCGGTGGCGGTCCCGGCTGAAAGCAGCAACGCGGCGGCTCCGGCCACCTGCGGCGAAGCCATCGAGGTGCCGTTGAACATTGCGTACCCCAGCGGCAGCGGGTATCCGGCGATGTCGGGCTGCTTCTGCCACTGCGGCACCGTGGAGATCGCCGAGCCGGGCGCGACGACGTTCGGCTTGAAACCGCCGTCCTCGCCCGGGCCTCGCGAGGAGTAGCTGTGCAGCCCCAGGTCTCGGGACACCGTGGCGCCGTAGTTCGCCAGCCAGGTGGCCTTGCTGATCGACGAGCCCACCGAGATCACCCCGGTGGACGCCGACAGGTCGCTGACCGTGTTGAGCCCGGGGCCGTCGTTGCCGGCCGACACCACGATTTGCACGCCGTACTCGTCGACCAGCGCGTCATACAGCCGGGCCCGCGCGTTGTTGGCGTCGTTGAGCGCCGGCAGGCTGGCGATCGACATATTGACCACGTCGACACCCCGGTTGGACACCAGGTCGATCATCCCGTCGGTGAGCGCGGCCGAGGTACAGACGCCACCCCAGGAGCAGGCTCGCGCCGACACCAACTGCGCTCCCGGCGCCTGGCCGTCCACCGCACCACCGAACAGGTCGTTGCCGGCGGCGATGCCGGCCACGTGGGTGCCGTGCGCGTCCTCGACGATGCCGATGTTCACGAAGTCGGTGCGGCTCGGTAGGCCGACTGCGGTGGCGTCGACATCCTCGCGGTACTCGATGACGAACGGCATCCGGTCGGTCGGGTCGGTCGCGCTGCCGAAGTGGCGCACCTGGGCGGCCTCCTCGTAGGGCCGCATCCGCTCGGCGGACTCGAACGCCTGGTCCTGGTCGGCATCGACCCACACGTCGTTCGATACCGGGTCGTAGAGCACGCCGAAGCGGTCGGTGGTGTCACCGTCGCGGTTGACGTCACCGGCGGGCTCGCTGGGCGTGGTCACCGACTCGGAGAACCGGGCGAACTGGTACGCGCCCGCCGGTGCGCTCCATCCGCCCCCGACGCCGGGCACGGTGAAGGTCGGACCGGCGACCGTCGTGGTCATCGCCAGCCAGCTGCCGTCGCCGTCGAACACCGGGTCGGTGGCGGTGATCCAGTCCACGACCTTCCGCTCCCCGGTACTTGTGGTGCGCAGGGCCGGATGGTCCAGGTCGACCCCGGAGTCGAGGATGCCGATGGTCACGCCGCGGCCGTCCCAGGTGGGGTGCGCCGCCCGGAACGCGGCCGAGCCGGTGTCGCGGATCGGCAGGTAGGGGTTGTCGAGCGGGGTGGCCGGCCCGGGCCCGGTCGCCGCCGCGGTGGCCGCACCACGAGTCCGGGCCACGGTCTCGGCACCACGAGCCCGGGCAACGGTCGCCACGGACAGGTCAGGGCGCCGGATGCGCTCGTCGAGGTCGACGGCGAGCACCCGGGCCGCGCCGGCCACCCGCTCGGCCCGACCGGTGGGAACACTGGCCCGCAGGTATCCCACCTGGTCGTTCTGGGTGACCACGGTTCCGCCTTGGGCGCGGATCGCGGCAGCGACCTCCTCGGTGCGATCCCGTTGGGTGGCCACCAGCATGGTCACTCGGCGGGCGCCGGTGCGGGTGGCGGTGGCCAGCAGCTCGCGATCTCGCTGACCGAGCCGGTCATTGCCGCGCACCACCTTCACCGGGTCCCGCTCGGCGACCGCGGGGGCCACCCGTATCGAGCGGTCGGATGCCGCGGCGGCCGCCGGTGCCGGTGCCGTTCCGGTCGCGGCGACGACCACCGTCGCCATGGCGACGGTGAGCCTGCGGTAGGCGGTTCGCGAAGAACCCGCTGTGCTCATCTGGGTTCCTGTCTCACACCCGTGGTATCGCGTCGGGGCCGGCGCGACGCGCTCAGTGCAGCACGGCGCGACTGACGGCGTCAGGCCATCGAATGCCGTCTCAGTCGTTCGGACGAGCCCCAGATCACCGACACGGACAGCGGCCACAACGCCCGGGGTTGGGTAGCGTTGGGCGCCATGACCCCTCCCCCCCTCGGCATTGTCGCCGGGACGGGTTTCTACGACCTGGAGGCGCTCGAACAGCGCCGCGACGACACCGTCGACACGGCGTACGGCCCGGCTCGCGTCACCCTCGGCACCTGGCACGACATCCCAGTGGTGTTCCTCACCCGCCACGGCCCCGAACACACCGTCCCACCGCACCTGATCGAGCACCGGTCCACCATCCGGGCACTGGTCGACCTCGGGGTCCGCGACGTCATCGGGATCACCGCCACCGGCGGCATCGACCCCGCCCTGCGCCCCGGCGACCTGCTCTGCCTCGACGACTTCATCGACTTCACCCGCTCCGCGCCGGTGACCTTTCACGACGGCACCGGCCCGCAGGTCCCACGCTCCGCGTGGGCGGGGGTCGTGCACACCGACATGCTCGCGCCGTACGACGCCGGGCTGCGCCGCGAACTGCTCGACGCGGCGGCCGCGGCCGGCCAGCCGATGCGCGACGGCGGGGTGTACGCCTGCTTCACCGGGCCCCGGTTCGAGACCCGGGCCGAGATCCGGCTGGCCCGGCTCGCTGGCGCCGACGTCGCGGGGATGACCGGGGCGCCCGAGGTGGTGTTGGCCGCCGAGGCCGGGCTTCGGTACGCCGCAGTGTCACTGGTGGTCAACCCGGCATCCGGAGTCGGCGGTGCGGAACCGATCACGATGGCCGAGATCACCGGCGTCCTCGCCGCCAGTCGAGGCCACGTGCTCGCGGTGCTCGGGGAGTTGGTCCGGGCCCGCGCCGGGTCCGAGCACCCCGTGGGGCAGGCCCAGTGAGCCGGGTCGTCATCCGGGACGCCCGGTACCTCGTGACGGTCGACGAGCACGACACGGTGCAGGAGAACGCCACGGTCACCATCGACGACGGGGTGATCACCGCGGTCGGCGAGTCGGCGTCATCCGCCCACGACACCACCGAGATCGACGCCCGCGGCGCACTGCTCATGCCCGGCCTGGTCAATGCGCACACCCACCTCCCGATGACGCTGCTGCGCGGGCTGGCCGAGGACGTCGACCTCCAGGGCTTCCTGCGTCAGGTGTGGGCAGCCGAAGCCGCGGTGATGGACCCGGACACCGTCGAGCTCGGCGCCACACTCGGTGCGCTGGAGTCACTGCTCGGTGGGTGCACCACGCAGCTCGATATGTACTTTCACGACGAATCCACGCATCGCGGAGCGGTCGCGGCGGGGAGCCGGCACATCACCGGTCCGGTGTTCTTCGACGGCCCTGGCCCCGACGGGCTCGACTGGGACGCACGCCTGACCCAGCTCCGAACCTGGCCTGACACGCTCACGGCGATCGGTGGGCCGCAAGTGCCGGTCGCCGCGATGCCGCACGCCACCTACACCAACTCCCCCGAGCACCTGGCCCAGGTCGCCGACACGCTCCGCGAGGTGGCCGCAGCGTCGGGCCGGCGCGCTCTGCTCTGTACTCACCTCTCCGAGAACGCCACCGAGAACGCCGACGTCGAGCAACGCCAGCGGATGACGCCCACGGCCGTTCTCGAGAAGGCCGGGTGGTTGTCGGGTGACGTCCCGGTGGTCGCCGCGCACGGCGTGCACCTCACCGAGGACGACCGCGGCCTGCTCTCCGCGGCGGGCGCGGCGGTGGCCCACTGCCCTGGGTCGAACCTCAAGCTCGCAAGTGGCGCGATGCCGTGGGAGGCGGTGCGCGACAGCGGTATTCGGGTCGGAATCGGCACCGATGGGTGCGCGACCAGCAACGACCTCGACATGTGGCAGGCGATGCGCCAGGCCGCTCTCCTCGCGCGGTTCACCAGCGGCCGTGCGGATGCCGTGAGCGCCCGAGAGGTGCTTCGGGCCGCCACCGTCGAGGGTGCCCGAGCCCTCGGCATCGGCGACCTGGTCGGGTCGATCGAGGTGGGCAAGCGGGCCGACCTGCTGGTGCTCGACCTCGACCGGCCGCACCTCACCCCGGTTCACGATGTGCCTGCGCTGCTGGTGTTCGCCGCCGGGCGCGCCGATGTTCGAGACGTGCTCGTCGACGGCAAGGTCGTGGTGCGGGCCGGCCGGAGTACCCGCATCGACACTCCCGCGCTCGTGGCCCGCTGTCGGGAACGTGGTGCCGCGGCCCGCGCCGCCGCTGCGGCCGCATCCGCCCCAGGTCCACACTCTCGGCCGTCGCATCAGCCAACGGCGGCCGGGGGTCCTTGCGAAGGTGAGGTGTCATGAGCTGGCCCACCACCGAAACCGCCGAGCAGATCATCGCGCGGTTGAAGATGACGCCGATCCCAGGGGAGGGCGCGTGGTACGTCGCTGGCCCGCGCACCCAGGGGCTCAGCGCCGTGCAGGTGCTGCTCACCGACCGGCCCGACGGGTTCTCGGCGATCCACCGCTTGCGCGTCGACGAGGGCTGGCAGTGGCTCGCCGGCGCCCCCGTGGCACTGCTCCGGCTGCGCCCCAACGGCAGTGCGGTACTCAACTACGTGAACGCCTCGAACGCCCAGTTCCTGGTCCGCGCCGGCACCTGGATGGGCGCCGGTCCGCTTGGTGAGTGGTCGCTGCTGTCCTGTTGGTGCGCACCGGCGTTCCGGCCGGAGCACCTCGAACTCGGCGACCGGGACACGCTGGTGGCGCAATACCCGGACTACGCCACCGAGATCGCCGCGCTGATCCGTGAGGTCCCGGCCGGGACTCGGCGGTGACGTCCGTGCGCGGTGCGAGCGTGCGGGCCGGATGCCGTGCCGGCGGCGCTGCTCTGCGGACCTCGCGGTCGGCCGGGCACTCGCGCTCGATACGGCCTGCGCGGACCTGCTCGACGGGTGCGCATCATTCGTCGGAGCCCCAAACGCCGTCGTCCTGAATGCGTTCCCGCAGAACCACATTCATTGGGACGACCTCGACACCGCCGCGTAGGATGACACCCTCGTCGGCGGGCTGAAGCCGGTCGACCGGCCCGACTCGTAGCCCTCCGGTTGCGGCGAGGCACCGCCGCCGAAGGCGCGGCACGCCTGGGACGAGCAGTCGCGGGGTGGGCACGACCGGACACCGTGGTGAGTTCATGGGGTGGTGACGGCGCATCGAACACCGGTGGCTCGGGCGATCCTCCGGTCGAGCGTCACTAACGGGACCTGCAGCAACTCAGCCACTGCGACGTATCCCGCGTCGTACGTGGTCAGATTGTGGCGGAGTTGCCACCCTCGGTGCGCGACGAGCTCGTAGGGCCAGTACTCGACCGCAAGGTCACCCAGATCAGTATTCGCCTGGGCTCCCTGATCGGCGGTGATGAGGCCGGCGAGTTCCTGACGTCTGATGATGTTGGCCGTCTCGAACGGGAGAACGCTCGGCGCTGCGAGGTCGGCGCCGACAAGTGCACCGGTGGCCCACGTGCCGTCGGGCCCGGTATCGAGCAGCATCGCGACGACGGCCGACGCGTCACAGACGACCTGTGGCCTCATCGGCGATCAGCATCACGAGCAGCGATGATCGCCTCGGCGCCGACTCGGACGCCGGTGGCCTCGACCCGGAGGCGAGCCCTGGCGATGACGTCGTCGACGGCGGGACGTGCGGTGGTCTGGATGAACACGCCTCGCAGGTACTCCTGGAGCGACATACCGCTGCGCGCTGCTCGTGCGGCAAGTTCGTCGCGGACTTCCGCGGGGACGTCGCGAACAGTGATGGCTACGCTCATGCAGCGATAATAGCAGCAAACGCTGCATACCACAGGCGTGGGCGGCCCCTGCGCTGTACCCCATCAGCCAGCCGAGCACGTCCTCGCGCTGACCTGCCCCCGGGTGTCGGGCTCCCTGACCGGGCCGTGCCGGATGACGGGGCGGCCCGAACTGATCGGCCGGGCGACTTCGGCGCACAGGCTGATTCGGCGATGTAAAGCGGACTGCACCGATCTCCCTACGGCACGCCGATTCAGTGTAAAAAGAAATACGCGCTGTTTTTTTCCCGCCGACCGACGACTTCGAGCCAGGGGATGAGATGCCAAGTGACTATGACCGCATCGGAGGTGCGGCGGCTCTCACCGCCGTGGTTGACGAGTTCTACCGGCGGGTGCTCGCCGACGACCATCTCGCTCCGTACTTCTCCGAGACGTCGATGCCCGCACTGCGGCGGCATCAGACCCTGATGCTCACCACTGCCCTCGGCGGTCCCGATACCTACGCCGGCCGGCCACTCGACGAGGCGCACTCCGGGTTGGGTGTCGATGACGCCGACTACGACCGCGTCGGCGCCCACCTCACCACCTGCCTCAGCGAGGCCGGGGTACCGGCGGACATCCTTGGCCGGGTCGCCGACACCCTTGCTGCAGTCCGCCCCGCCATCGTCGCGGACGAGCGCTGAGCCGCGTGGACACCAATCGGCTCACCACCACCTGGCACGCAGTCACCCAGCACGGCGACGATGTTGCGTCGTTCTTCTACGCCCACCTCTTCGTCAGCCATCCCGAGTTGCGCGCGTTGTTTCCCCTGACCATGGACGTGCAGCGCGACCGGCTGGTGAGCGCGCTCGGTCGGGTGGTCTCCTCGGTCGAGAACCTCGGCGAGGTCGTCCCGTTCGTCGAGCAACTCGGCCGCGACCACCGCCGGTTCTCCGTCATCGCCGAGCACTATGACGCTGTCGGCGCGTCCCTGCTGTGGACTCTCCAGCATTTCCTCGGGCCGTCGTGGACCGACGACGTCGCACGCGACTGGGCCGCTGCCTACGGCGTGGTCTCGAGCACGATGGTCGCGGCCGCCGAAGGCTCCGAGCACACCCAGCCACCCTGGTGGGACGCAGAAGTCGTCCAGTTCACCCGCGCCAGCGCCAGCATCGCGGTGTTCACCGTGCGGCCCAGTGAGCGCCTCACGTACCGCGCTGGTCAGTCAGTGGCGGTCAGCAGCGAGCACGTCCCACGAGTGTGGCGCTACCTCAGCCCGGCCAATGCTCCCCGCCCCGACGACACCATCGAGTTCCACCTGTCAGTCGTGCCGGGTGGGCAATTCAGTGGGCCGGTCGCGCGCCGGCTGGCGGTCGGTGACGTGGTGCGGCTCGGCGCCCCGGTCGGCACTCATCTCGTCCTCGACGACGCCAACGACACCGACCTGCTGATGGTGGCCGGCACGACGGGCATCAGTCCGTTCCTGGCCCACCTTGAGGAGATTGCGCAGGCGCACCGGGAAGGTCGCTCGACCCGCCGGGTCAGCCTGGTGCACGGAGCCCGCTTCGCGTGGGACCTCTACGCCGGGAAGCAACTCGCCGAACTCCGCACGCTCCCGTGGCTCACCGCCATCGAGGCCGTGTCAGAGGACCCCACATTCCCCGGTTTTCGCGGCACCGCCGGTGCCGCGGCCGCCACCGCAGCGACGTCGATGGGCGCCACCTACGACGCCCTGGTCTGCGGGTCGCCGGGGATGGTTCACGACACCATCACCCGGCTCGAGGCCCTGACCGCAGCCCCGCAGACGATCCGATTCGAGGAGTACCAGGCACGCCCACACACGACCGCGAGCGCACCGACGTTTGCCCACACCGGAGGAGCCCACCCGTGACCGAGCACGCCACCGTCGAGGACCGTTACGCCGAGGTCAGCCTTCGCGCTGTCGAACTGCTGGCTCGAGCGCAACGCGCTGCCGACGAGGCGGTCGCGGAGGCGCAGGCATACGCGCGCGACCTGGAGGAGTCCGCGCGCGAGCAGTACCGCCAGATCCTGGTGCGGGCTCAGGCAGCCGCCCACGAGCGTCATCCGGATGCCGTAGTCGATCCGGTCCCGAGCGAGGGCGCGACGCTCGATAGCGGGCAACTCGACTATGTGCGCACGTACGCCCGGGTCGCGCACTCCCAGCTCGCGGCGGTGCTCGCCGCGTTGAGCGATGAGTTGGACACGCTCTCGGAGATGGCCCAGGGCCGGATGCCGCCGGCGACAGCATCGTCCGGGGGCGCACCGTCCGCGCCCCCGACCGCCAGCCCGTCATCCACCGTGACCAGGCCGTCCGCGCCGTCCGCGCCGTCCGCGCCGAGCGCACCGGTGGCACCGAACACCGCGAGCGTCGCTGGGCGGGCGCCCGACGATCGCGCGACGGCATCGGGGTCGTCCACCGGCTGGTGGTAACGAGCGCGCAACGACGCTCGTTCGGCCAACGGCCAGCGACGGTGCAGGCCGTAGCATCCCTGCATCTCCACCCGTCCGTGCAAGGAGTTGACCCCATGAAGTCCACCCGTTATCTCGTCGCGGTCCCGGCCGCGTTCGCTCTTGCCCTCGCGGGTTGCGGTGGCAGCACCGGAGACTCCGACAGCACCTCGACGGGCGCCGCCGACGGCGCGCTCAACGACTCCAACTGCGCCAGCGCCGAGGTCTACTGCATCGGCCTGGTCACCGACACCGGCAAGGTCGACGACAAGTCGTTCAACCAGTCCGCGCACGACGGTGCGCTGGCCGCCAAGGCGACGACGAAGGGCTTCTACAAGTACATCGAGACCCAGGACGCCAAGGACTATGCCGCCAACCTGGCGCAGTTCACCCAGAAGAAGTACGACGTCGTCATCACCGTCGGCTTCCTCATGACCGACGCCACCGCGGCCGCAGCCGCATCGTCCCCCGACACGAAGTTCATCGGGGTCGACCAGGGCTACGACCCGGCCAAGGTCACCGCAAAGAACGTCACCGGGCTGATCTTTCCCGAGGACCAGGCCGGCTACGGCGCGGGCTACCTCGCCGGGCTGATGACGACAACCAACAAGCTCGGCCAGGTGCTCGGCCTCGAGATCCCACCGGTGCAGAAGTTCGCGAAGGGCTTCGAGGCCGGCGCGAAGGCCGCCAACCCCAAGGCCACCATCGCCACCGTGTATCACCCCGCTGGTGACAACGCCTTCAATGACCCGGTATGGGGCGCGGCCGAGGCGAAGAAGCAGCTCGCCCAGGGCGCCGACGTCATCTTCGGTGCGGGCGGCCAGACCGGCAACGGCGCACTTCAGGAGGTCGCAAAGGCGCCCGGCGCCGGAAAGACCACGTTCTGTATCGGGGTCGACACCGACCAGTGGGACACCGTCCCCGCCGCGCAGCCGTGCCTGGTGACCTCGGCGATGAAGCTCATCACCGAGGGTGTCACCGACCTCGCGGTGACGGCGAAGGATGGCGAGTTCGGCGGACTCCAGACGGTCGGCAAGGCGGGTCTCGCGCCGTACCACGGCCTGGATTCCGCGGTGCCCGCCGACGTCAAAGCCAAGGTCGCCGAGGTCGTCACACAGATGGAGGCCGGCACCCTGAAGACCGGCGTCACGCTCTGACCCACACCCGTCGGTCACGGATGACGTGACGCACCACCTCGGGGCGGGCCCGTCGCGGTGTCCGCCCGGGGCGTCATCCGCCCGGCCGCCGCTCGCCGAGGGTGCTGTGCCGGCGAGCCGCGAGCAGCCACACTGTGGGCACCCCCGACATTGGAGTCACATGCCCGAGTCCCCGACGGTGGCCGACGCGGCCACGCCGCCTCCGGCCCCCGCCGCACTGCCCGAGGAGCCG
>JBOFLG010000160.1:0-1635 GCA_051657745.1 Dermatophilaceae bacterium
ACGGGCCGGACGGTGGAGCGGATACGGACGGGCCACGTGGTGATGCGTCGGATGTCGACGGGGCTGGCGTCGATGGGGCGGATGCTGATCGCCCGGATGCCGACGGGACACGTGCGGATGCCGACGATGCGCTGCTGGGCGCGGACCAAGCGGCATCGGAGCCGTCCGCCGGTGATCGTGATTCCGCCGCGAATGCGCACGCCGGGTCCGCGCCAACCTCCATCGCGCAGGCCGCGCAGGCGTTCCGGCCCCGGCTGCTCACCGTGCGCGGACTCGGTGAGGGAGTGGCCGGGCGCCGGAGCCGCGCGATCGCCCGCTCAGGACGGCGGGTCGGGGCGCGCCGGCCGGACGGCCCGACCGGCGCGCTGCACCTGGTCGAGACCATCCGTGCCGCAGCCGGCGCGCAGCCCGAGCGCGCCCGCACCGAGACCCCCGAGCGTGAGGCGCGGCGGGTCGTCATCCGGCCTGAGCATCTGCGCACCGCAGTTCGCGAAGGGCGGGAGGCGAACCTGGTGCTGTTCTGCGTCGACGCATCCGGCTCGATGGCTGCCCGGAAACGGATGACGGTCGTCAAGACCGCGGTGCTCTCGCTACTCCTCGACGCCTACCGGCGGCGCGACAAGGTCGGCCTGGTCACCTTCCGCGGTGGCCAGGCCGAGCTGGCACTGCCGCCCACCCACTCGGTCGACATCGCCGCCGCCCGTCTCGACGAGGTGCCGGCCGGTGGGCGCACCCCGCTGGCCGAGGGCCTGCTCGAGGCGGCTCGGGTGATTGAGCGGGAACGGGTCCGGGACCCCCGGCTGCGACCGCTGCTGGTTGTGGTGACCGACGGCCGGGCCACCGGAGGTGTCGACCCGGTGCCGCGCTCGCTGCGGGCGGCCGACCTGGTGGCCGGACTCGGGGTCACCACGGTGGTCGTCGATGGTGAGAGCGGCCCGCTGCGGCTCGGGCTGGCCCGCGTTCTCGCCGAGCGGCTGCGGGCCGAGCATGTGCCGGTCGCCGAACTGGACGCCACCGCGCTCACCGCCACCGTGCGGGACCACGGCGTCTCCTGGCGCGACCACGCTCGCCCGGGTCGGGGAGTGGCCTGATGCCGCAGGGCCAGCCGCTTGCCGTGCCCGCAGACGGGCTCACCACCCGCCAGCGGCGCAACCGGCCGCTGCTCGTCATCCACACTGGTGACGGCAAGGGCAAGTCGACCGCGGCGTTCGGGCTGGCGCTGCGCGGCTGGAACCAGGGCTGGCGAATCGGGGTGTTCCAGTTCGTCAAGTCGGCCAAGTGGCGGATCGGGGAGCAGACCGTGCTCGAACGGCTGGGCCGGTTGCACGATGAGACCGGCGAGGGCGGCCCGGTCGACTGGCACAAGATGGGCTCCGGCTGGTCGTGGACGCGCAAGGCCGGCGACGCCGACGACCACCGGGCCGCCGCGGTCGAGGGCTGGCAGGAGATCACCCGCCGGCTGGCCGACCAGACCTACGACCTGCTGGTGCTCGACGAGTTCACCTACCCGATGGCGTGGGGGTGGGTCGACGTGGACGACGTGGTGGCCGCCCTCACCACGCGGCCCGGGTTCCAGCATGTGGTGATCACCGGCCGTCGCGCCGACCCGCGGCTGCTCGAGGCGGCCGATCTGGT
>JBOFLG010000161.1:0-7985 GCA_051657745.1 Dermatophilaceae bacterium
AGGCGATCATCGACACCCGCGACACGCCGTCGGCGGGGCCGCCGACGATGCCCGCCACCCCTGCCGTGACGGCGCCGAGCGCGAATCCGGCGACGGCCGCTACCCCCGCTGAACCCGGCCCGGACGGCACCGGGAGGAGGAGACCGCCGGCGCACGCGACGAACGGGGCGACAGTCCGGGCGAGGCGACCGGCCGCGGCAGTGCCGGTCCCGAGCGCGAGGATCAGCGCGGCAAGGACCAGCAGCCCGCCGGCGAGCGCCGCGGCCCATCCCGAGGTGAGTGCGCGGTCGATGACACCGCCGACGATGCCACCGCCGACGATGCCACCGCGGACGATGCCACCGCCGGCGATGACGCTGTCGGTGGTGGCTGCGCCGCCGGTGTCCTCGTCGTGGGTCAGTGCGGTGGCGATGACCTGGGCCGCGGCCGCCAGGGCGAGCCCTCCGGCGACCAGCCGGAGCGTGACCTCGGGCCGGATGGCCGAGACCGGCCTCGCCTCAGCGCGTGGCACGCGGGCCGCGACGTGGCCGCGCCGCCGTGCTGCAGCCATCCGTTCCCGGCGTTCGCTGCGGGTCGCCGGCGGGGGGAGTGCTCCATCGTCTGGTGGCGCTGCCGAGGGCGCGGTGCCGGCCATCCCGGGTACCACCCGGGGGGCCGTCGCGCCGACCACGGTGAGCACCACGCCGTCGCCGGTCTGATCGGCGAGCGTCGCGCGAGGGTCGAGTACCTCGCCGAGCGGGGTAGCCAGCGCACCGGGCTGGTCGGCCTGGCCGATGCCGAGGCTGGTGAGGACGTCGCCGACACAGGCGCTCCGTGGGATGACGAGGTCATGGCGGTGCTGGTCGGCCAGCACCGTCATTCGGCGACCGCGCACCTCCATCACCCCCGCTGCTCCTCGTGCTGTCCCCGGCTGGTGCCGCTCTCTCCGCCTGTCTGCGGCATCGACTCTAACCCCGATTCGCCGGCAGACGAGCGCTGGTCCGCGACGCCGACGCGTCCGAGCCGGTCTCGCTGCCGCCCGCTGCCGCCCGCTGCCGCCCACTGCCGCGCGAGAGGCCGGCGCGGTGCCGCGATAGGTTGTCGGTCAGCGCCGAGCCGCCTGGCTGGCGCGGCCAGGGGCCGCCAGGGGAGCCGGTTCCGCACGGCGCCCCGTCGCCCCGACGGCGGCGCCCCGAGCGGCGAACCCGACCGCCGACCGAAGGGCGAGAACCGCTCCCGGCAGAGAGGCAGAGCATGGCAGTCACCTTGCGGCGCGGTCCGCGCGAGCACGCGCCCGAGGTGCCGTCAGGATCCCTGACCCTTCAGCCGCCACCGGAGATCCAACCCTCCGAAGGGGCCGGTGGGATCCTCCTCAACGCCGTGCCGATGCTGGGCAGCGTCGGGTCGATCGCCTTCGTCGCACTCGCCCAACCCGGGGTCAAGGGGTACCTGGCGGCCGGCATGTTCCTCCTCGCCTCACTCGGCTTCGTCGCGGTCTCCGGGTACCGACAGCGCCAGCAACACACCGCCGGCGTGGTGGAGGCCCGCCGCGAGTACCTCGCCTACCTCGCGGAGGTGCGCGAGACCGTTCGCGAGGCGGCCAATCGCCAACGCCGCGCCGCGCTGTGGAACTATCCGCCACCGAACGCCCTCGGGGCGTACTGCGAGGAGCGCAGCCGCGTGTGGGAGCGGGTGGCCGGGGATGACGACTTTCTTCAGGTCCGTTTCGGGCGCACTAACCAGCCGCTGTGCATTGGCCTCGACGCGCCGGAGACCGCACCGATGGCCCAGCTTGACCCGGTCGCCGCGTCAGGTCTGCATCGGTTCCTCACCACGCACCGCGTGCAACCGGACCTCCCGGCGGCGCTCGCGCTGACGTTCTTCTCGAGGGTCGAACTCGTCGGTGACGAGCAGCTGGTGCGCTCCCTCGCCCGGTCGATGGTCGTCGCTGCGGCGGCGCAGCACGCACCTGACCAGGTGCTGCTGGCCGTGGTGGCCGGGGAGCAGGCCCGGGCCGAGTGGGAGTGGGCCAAGTGGTTGCCGCACACACATTCGGCTCGCGAGCAGGACGGCGTCGGGGCGTCGCGGATGGTCGTGCCGACCGTCGGAGACCTCGACGCGCTCCTGCCGATCGAGGTGCGGGAACGCTCTCGCTTCGTCCCTGACCCGCCGACCCGACCGGTGCCGCACGTTCTCGTCGTCGTCGATGGGGCGGACATCCCCCCGGGCAATGTCATCATCACCGATGACGGGGTTCTCGGGGTCACGGTGCTGCACCTGCCGCACCGCTGGGGCGAGCTCGAGCAGCCGGGGCATGTCCGGGTCGCGGTGTCGGGGCCGGCGAGCAGCGGCCCGCTCGCTGGGCAGGTGCCGATGCAGGTGATCAGCCCGGGCGGTGGGTCCGCGCAGGGCATCGCCGACCAGATGTCGATCGTCGCGGCCGAGGCGGCGGCCCGCCGCCTCGCGCCGCTCTTCACCGGCGGCGAGCAGGAGCGGCGGGACTCGTTGACCACGTCGACCGAGTTGGTCGACCTGCTCGGGATGGGCGATGTGCGTAGCTTCGACCCGACCGTGGGATGGCGCCCGCGGCCGGCGCGAGACCGGTTGCGGGTGCCGATCGGGGTGGGTGCTCAGGGCCAGGTCGTGACCCTGGACCTCAAGGAGTCGGCCCAGCAGGGGATGGGGCCACACGGCCTGGTCATCGGGGCCACCGGTTCGGGCAAGTCCGAACTGCTGCGGACCCTGGTCATCGCCCTGGCGATGACCCACTCGCCCGAGTCCCTGAACTTCGTCCTGGTCGACTTCAAGGGTGGTGCCACCTTCGCCGGGATGGCGGACCTGCCGCACGTCTCGGCCGTCATCACCAACCTGGGCCGGGAACTGAGCCTGGTCGAGCGGATGCAGGAGGCCCTCCGGGGTGAGATGACCCGTCGCCAGGAGCTGCTGCGGGCGGCCGGCAACTACGCGAGCGTCATCGACTACGAACGGGCCCGGGCCGCGGGGGAGCCGCTGGAGCCACTGCCCGCGCTGCTCATCGTCGTCGATGAATTCTCTGAACTTCTTTCGGCAAGAAGCGAATTCGCTGACTTGTTCGCGGCCATCGGCCGGCTTGGCCGGTCCCTCCAGATGCATCTGCTGCTCTCCTCGCAGCGGCTCGACGAAGGCCGGCTGCGGGGGCTGGAGTCGCACCTGTCGTACCGCATCGGGCTGCGCACGTTCTCTGCCGCGGAGTCGCGCTCGGTGCTCGGCGTCGTGGACGCGCACGAGTTGCCGGCCGTGCCCGGGCTGGGCTATCTCAAACCCGACCAGACCACCCTGGTGAAGTTCAAGGCGGCATACGTCTCCGGTCCGCCGAAGGCGACCGGCCCGGCAGCCGGGGCCGCGGGCAGCGCGCTGACGGCGGTCCTTCCGTTCACCGCGGCGCCGGTCCGGCGCCTGGAGCACGAGTCGGCCGAGATCGCAGCCCCGGCAGTCCCGGCCGGTCCGGTCGAGGTGCGGGCGGTGTTCGACATCGCGGTGGCGCGGATGACGGGCACGGGCCCGGCGGCCCACCGCGTGTGGCTCGATCCCCTGGACGTGCCGAACTCCCTCGACGAGTTGATGCCGGATCTCGCTCCCGACCCGAACCTCGGCCTGGTGTCTCGGCGCTGGCGCGACGTCGGGTCGCTCACCGTGCCGATCGGCGTCGTCGACCTGCCGCTGGAGCAGCGCCGCGACATCCTGTCGGCTGCCCTCGGTGGCGCGGCCGGCCACGTCGCCATTGTCGGCGGGCCGCGCTCCGGCAAGAGCACGCTCGCGCGGACCCTGGTCACCTCGATCGCGCTGACCACGACCCCGCTGGAGAGCCAGGTCTATGTGCTCGACTTCGGCGGTGGCGCGTTCAGCCCGATGGCCCGGCTCGCCCATGTTGCCGGGGTCGCCAGCCGCAATGAGCCCGAGATCGCGCGCCGGATGGTCGCGGAGATCCGCGGCATCGTCAACCGGCGGGAGGTGTACTTCCGCACCAACGGCATCGACTCGATCGAGACCTATCGGCGTCGCCGCGCGGAGGGCCGGGCGGATGACGGATACGGCGATGTCTTTTTCGTGGTCGACGGATGGCCCACCCTCCGAAGCGAATTCGAGGAGCTGGAATCCCAGATTCACGACGTCGCCGGGCGCGGGCTCACTTTCGGCGTGCACCTCGTCGCGACGACGACGCGCTGGCTTGACTTCCGCAGCCAGGTCAAGGACGTCTTCGGTACCCGGATCGAGCTGCGCCTCGGCGACCCGAGCGACACCGAGATCGACCGCCGAGTCGCGACCAGCGTCCCGAAGGGGCGGCCCGGCCGGGGCGTGTCGATGTCGCGGCATCACTTCCTGGCCGCGATCCCGCGCATCGACGGCAGCCGCGACGTGCGCGACCTCGGTGCGGGCGTCGATGGACTGGTCGACGCGGTGGGTGCCGCCTGGTCTGGGCCACCGGGGCCGAAGCTGCGGCTGCTGCCGGAGCAGGTCGCGCTCCAGTCGGTGCGCGACCGGGTACGGCCGGATGACGCTCGGCTGCTCCTCGGCCTCGACGAGGTCGACCTCGCGCCCATCGGTCTCGATCTGGTCGAGGAGCCGCACCTGTATCTCCTGGGCGACAGTGACTCGGGCAAGACCGCGATGCTGCGCGGGTACGCCGCCGAGATTCAGCGGCTGTATCCCCCCGACCGGGCGCAGATCTTCGCCATCGACTATCGGCGTGGCCTCCTCGGCGAGATTCCGGAGGAGTACCTCGCCGGCTACCTGACCGCCGAGGAGCAGACCACGAGCGAGATGCGCGACCTTGCCGGGTATCTCCGGTCCCGGCTCCCGGGGCCGGATGTCACCCCCGACCAGCTGCGCGATCGCACCTGGTGGACCGGTGCGGAGGTGTTCGTACTCGTCGATGACTACGACCTCGTCGTCACCTCCGGAGGCAGCCCCCTCCAGCCGCTGGTGCCGCTGCTGGCCCAAGCCGGTGACGTCGGGCTCCATCTCGTGCTCACCCGCCGGATGGGGGGCGTCTCCCGAGCGTTGTACGAGCCGGTACTCCAGACGGTGCGCGATCTCGGGGCTCCCGGCATCCTGCTCTCCGGCAGTCCCGAGGAAGGCATGCTGATCGGCCGGGTCAAGCCGTCGGTGCAGCCACCCGGGCGCGGCCGGGTGATCTCCCGTGAACTCGGCGACCAAGTCCTTCAGCTTGCCTGGCATCCGCCCCGGCTCGGCTGAGCCCGAGGCGCACTCCACGTCTAGGGTGGGTGGCATGGACCCGGTCTACCGCCCCGTCATCCACGCGGTGCGGGCGATGTTCGCGCTCCAGGGCACCCGGTTCACCATCACTGGTGAGGAGCACGTGCCGCGCGAGGGCGGCGCGGTCATGGCGATCAACCACACCTCCTACTTCGACTTCATGTACGCCGGGCTAGCCGCCGTGCCGCACCGGCGTTACCTGCGTTTCATGGCCAAGGAGTCGATCTTCCGGCACCGGCTCGCCGGGCCACTGATGCGGGGTATGCGGCACATCCCGGTGGACCGCCAGTCCGGCGGCCGGGCCTTCGCGGATGCCGTGCGGGCACTGAAGAGCGGCGAGATCGTCGGCATCTTTCCGGAGGCCACGATGTCGCGATCATTCGAACTCAAGGAGCTCAAGCCCGGGGCGGTGAAGATGGCCCAGGTGGCCGGCGTCCCGATTCTGCCCACGACGATCTGGGGCGGTCAGCGAGTCTGGACCAAAGACCTGCCGAAACGTCTCGGCCGCGCCAACATCCCGGTGTTCGTCCGGGTCGGCGAACCGATGACGCTCGGCCGCCGCGACGACGGCGTCGCGGCCCCCGCGGTACTGCGGGAGCGGATGCAGGCTCAGCTCGACGACCAGCAGGCCGCCTATCCGCCGTTGACCGGTGACGACCTGCGGTGGGTGCCGGCGCGGCTCGGGGGCACCGCGCCCACCCCGGAGGCGGCGCACGCAGCCGACCTCCACGACATGACCCGCACGCGGGACAAGTTCAACCGGTGACGATCACGTCTGGTTCGCTCGCCCCGCCCGACCTGGCAGGGGCGGTGGCGTCGGCGGTGGCGTCAGACCGGATGACCGACGTGCGCGAGCGCCATCCGTAACAGCACCCCGTGCCCGCGGTCCATCTCGGCCTGCACCACCGGGTCGAGTACCTGTTCTGGGGTGAGCCAGGTGAGGTCGAGTGCGTCGTGCTGCGGCGCGCAGTCACCGTCGACCGGCACCACGAACGCCAGCGACACCGCGTGCTGCCGAGGGTCGTGAAACGGTGTCACCCCTGGGGTGGGGAAGTACTCGGCCACGGTGAACGGCTGCGGGCTGGACGGGACTCGGGGCAGCGCCATGGGGCCGAGATCTTTCTCGAGGTGTCGCAGCACCGCGTCGCGCACCCGCTCATGGTGCAGGACCCGGCCGGACACCAGTTCACGACTCACCCGGCCCTCCCCGTCCAGCCGGAGCAGCACTCCGACCGCGGTGACCGCCCCTCGATCGTCGACCCGCACCGGCACGCAATCGACGTAGAGGATGGGCAGCCGAGCGCGCGCCGAGTCGAGCTCCTCTCGGCTCAACCACGCGGCATCCTGGTCCAACTCCAGAGGGGTCATGATTCCGATTCTGCCAACCCGCCGGCGGGCCTCGTGCGTTGCCTCTGCCGGGGCCGTTGGCGCGGAGGCGGGCCGGTGGCCTACGCGTGGGTCCCGCGTGGGCGGGACACCACCACCGCGGCAGCCCCCATCACGAACAGGAGGAGCCCGAGGAGGGCTGGCAGCACCGGGTCGGTGCCGGTCCGCGCGAGGTCTTCGGCATCCGTCGATGCCGCGAGGGCAGCGGCTGGGCCGGTGCTCTCGCCGCCGGAGGCCCGCTCGGAAGCGACCGAGTCGACCGCCGAGGTTCGGCCAGGCGTGGGATCGGCGGTCGTGCAGGCCGGCTTGGGCGCCGTGGCGTCGGCGTCCTTGGCGGTGATCGCAGACAACGGGACCCCCGAGAGTGCCAGCACGGCCTGGGTCGTGGATCGGCGGTCCTGGTCGCTGGGTGCGGCCGCGTCCTGCGCGCGCTGCTGCTCCCGCAACGCGGGTGTGTCGTAGGCGACCCCTCCGCGCAGGACTGGAGCGAAGGAGCATCCGTACTGCAGGGTCGCGAGGTAGGAGGTCGCGAGTCGGGCTCGCGCGGTGCGTCCCCCGGCGAGCAGGGCCTGGCCGGCCAGGCCGGTGCTGGTGGCGTTGACCGACGCGCTCCTCCCGGACCCACCAAGCCCACCGTCATCGCGCTGACGCGACTCGATGAAGTCGAGTCCGCGGTCGACGGCGGCGGCCTGGCCACCGGCGGCGAGCAGGGCCTGCACCGCCATTGCCGTGGCGTCGGGGTCGGCCGAGGCGTCGGCGGTGCAGCCGCCCTTCGTCATCGCCAGCTGGAAGCCACCGTTCGGGCACTGCTGGGCACGCAGGTAGCGCAGTGCGTTGCCGCTCACGGTCCGGTCGACCCGGCCCAGACCGATGATGGCGAGCGATTGGGTGATGGTGGTGGAGAGGTCGTTGGTGCCGGTGTCCGAGAACCGGCCGGTGGGCTGCTCGAGGGCCTCCAGGCTGGCCACCAGGTCGACGCCGCCGAAGCTGCGCGGTGCGACGCCCTGGGTTGCGGCCACGATGAGCACCTTGGCGATGGGGCCGACATAGAGGTTGTTCGGCGTACTGGGGTCGCGGTCGGTGTCGGCCTGGATGTAGGTGCCCAGGCGGTTGGCGAGGGTGGCGGTGGCCTGGGCCGCAGCCTTCTGCCCGGTACCGGCGGCGTTGAGCGCGAGCACGGCGTCGGCCACCAGGCCGAAGTCTGGGTACTCGACGCCTTGGAACTCGGTGCTGAAGGTGTAGCCGCTGGTGTGTAGTTCTTGGGCGAGGTAGCTGCCTGCGAGCTGCGCCGGGTCGGTCGTGGCGGCGGGGCCGAGCCTGGCAGCAGGGCCGAAGTCGGTGGTGCGGCCGCCGCGCACCAGGCG
>JBOFLG010000162.1:0-8911 GCA_051657745.1 Dermatophilaceae bacterium
ACTCATAATCCGCCGGTCGTCGGTTCAAGCCCGACACGCCCCACCACCTCTCACCAGGGATTTCCTGTCCGAGCCGCCCTCAGCGGGCGGTCGCGTGACATCACACGTGGTGCGAGCGCGCTCGATAGGTGTGGCCATTTCACCCGGTCAGTCGTCCCGGCCGCCGCGCCGAATGCGGGAGCCACAGCGGAGACGGCTCGGAAGCTGCGCTGAATCAGGTGGACGAGCGCCGCAAAACCCCCGCACCTGAGCGACGGCGGCCAGCACCATCACTGTGCTCACGGAAGCACGCAGCCGGTGATGACCGACGGTCGGTCATCACCGGCTGCGTGCAGTGCGAACTACTTCGCCCAGACCTTGAAATCGTCGAACTGAATGTGGTCGTTGTTGGGGGAGAAGAAATTCTCGTTGTCTTCCTTGCCACCTCGGAAGGTGTGGACCAGAAGGCTGTTGATCTTCACCCCGGACTTGCCGTCCAGCCGGTAAAGCATGTCTGTCTTCGCCAGGGTGCGCTGACCATCGACGAACATCTCCAACACGCCATCACGCTGGCCGGGGGTGTTCATCCGGATGTGCTGCCGGATGGTGTACCACCGGTCAGCGGTAGCACCTTCGAAGAACGAGATGTCCAGGCCGCACTTGGTGGTGGCTGGGTCGCGGTCGGGCGTGTACACGTACGTCACCAATTCGCCCTCCTCCCGCCACATCGCACGCGCGGTAAAGCCATTCTCGTTCGCGTTCACGTCGGTGGTGCACCCGGTCGGCGGCATGTCGACCGTGGAACCCCCGAGGCCCGGCAGTTTGCCGCCGGCCGCCCACTGGAACGTCTTGTCCGGCCCGGTGCCCTCGAAGCGCACCCGGAACTCCAAGGTGGCTTCCTCGGCATCCGGGAAGACCTTGTCGAAGACGAACCCAGAGTTCTTGCTACCGGCGGTGTTCGGCGGGAAGTTTGCGCGCAGCACACCCTGACCGACTGCTGTCTTGGCCGGCCACACGGTGTCACCACCCTCGAAGCCACGGAGGTCACGTGGGGCGATCTCACCGAAGTCGGCCCCCAGCATGTCGAGCGAGTAGCCCTGCCACTCGGGCGCGGCGTGGTTGTTGAAGTTCTCGTCGAGCACGATCGCCCCGGCAGCAGGCGCCCCGGCAGCAGGCGCCCCGGCAGCAGGCGCCCCGGCAGCAGGCGCCCCGGCAGCAGGCGCCCCAGCGGCAGGCGCCCCAGCGGCAGGCGCCCCAGCGGCAGGCGCCCCAGCGGCAGGCGCCCCAGCGGCAGGCGGCGACCCGACCGGCGTCGGTGTCGCGCTCGATGACATGGTCGGTGTCGCGCTCGACGACGCGGTGGGAGTCGGCGAGGTTGTTGCCGCTGGCGACGCAGACCCAGAGGCAGAGGGTTCTTGGCTCATCGACACAGTGATCGGGCCGGACGGTTGGCAGCCGGCGAGGACGAGTGGAACGAGTAGGCCGACGGTGCAAGCAGATACGAGGCGCGAAGGGGCGCGCATGGTGGTGCCTCCAGTGGTATCCGCAACGGACGGGGAGAGGTGCGTCGCGTGGGTTTGTCGTGACTAATGCGATTGTCGTGACCAATGAGTCTGCCGCAACGATTTGGGACGCTAGCAGCGGTGCACCAGCGGCGAGCGGCCCCGACGTGTAGGAAAACCCCTAGTCGTGCGCAGCCTGGACGCCGCTCCCGTCAGGGCCCTCACCCCAGCAGACGCGGACGGCGGGTCAGTCAGCTCGGGGTTCGAGGGCCTCGACGTCGGCTCTGATGGCCTTCGCCTTCTCGGCGCCGATGACCGCGCCGGCCATGCTCATCGCCTGGGCCGCCGGCATCGACAGAACGCTGCCGAGCAGCGGGTTGTCGCGCATCCCGGGCGCGTGCTGGTCGATGATGGCGACGACATCGGGGTCCTCCAGCAGTGTGCGCAGCGTGGTGGTTTCGGGGTCGTAGCGCATCATGGTCTCTCCTTGGAATGGGCGGATGAGCGTGGTCGGCTCACCGAATACGGCGGCCAGGTGGTCCAGGCGCGATGCTGGCGCCGCCGACAACGGCCCGGACTCGTCCGCTCGGTAACCTAGCCGTCCCGGTGACACCCGTCCGACCGCTCGGCGAACTGCCCCGTCGAACCGGCCCGAGGGCCGCTGACGCAGCGACGCAGCGCGTCCGCTCAGCTGTCGAATCCGACGCCGGCAGCGTCGAGCCCGCGGAGCCACAGGTTGCGCCGGCCGGTACGGTCCTCGCGCGCCAAGCTGGCCCGGGTGGCCCGCACTGCTGCCCAGCGCACCGGCTCGGGCGGGAACGGCATCGGCTTGCGCCGCACCATCCCCAGCCGGGTCACCTCGGTGTCGCGGCCATCGACGAGGTCGAGCGCCACCTGCGCACCGAACCGGGTCGACGCCACCCCAAGCCCGGTGTACCCCACGGCATAGGCGAGCCGGCCGCGCAGCGCGGTGCCGAACACCGGCGTGAACCGCGACGTGGTGTCGATGACGCCCGCCCACCGGTGGGTGAACCGCACCCCTTCCAACTGGGGGAAGATCTCGAAAAAGTGCCGCGCCAGCAGGTCGTGCGACTCCGACTGCTCGTGCCGCGGGTCGATCCGCCCCGGGAAGTGGTAGTTCGCGTCGTATCCGCCGAACAGCACCCGGTCGTCGAGCGTGCGTCGGTAGTAGTGGAACTGGTTGCCCCCGTCGGTGAGGCCCTCGCGCCCGCGCCACCCCACGTCATCCAACTGGGATGCCGTCAGCGGCTCGCTCATCAGCACGTGGTCGTACACCGGGAGCGTGTACCAGGCCAGCCGGGTGAGCACCCCGCGGAACGCCCCCGTGCCGAGCACCACCCGGTCAGCCAGCACACTCCCCCACTCGGTACGTACCCGGATGCCGCCGGCCTCCTCGTCGAAACCGGTCACCGTGGTGTCCTCGTGCAGCCGCACCCCCAGCCGCTCGGCCGCGTCGGCCAGGCCCCACACCAGGCGGGCTGGGTCGACCAGCCCCACCGTGGGGTCCACCCAGCCCGCGCGATACCGCGGCGATCGCACCCGCTCGCGAGCGGCATCCGCATCGAGCCAGGTCGCGTCGACGCCGTGCTCGCGGTGCAGTTCGTACCCCGCGCGGACCGCGTCGTCCTGGTGCTCGGTGAGCGAGAAGGTGATCTCGCCCGGCACGTGGAAGTCGGCCTCGATGCCGTAGCGCTCCAGCGTCGCGGCGAGCCCGGCCAGGTTCTCGGCGCCGAGCCGTTCGAGCGTGGCCACCTCGGCGGGCCAACAGGACAGCCCCTGAGCCAGCCCGTGGGTAAGCGACGGCGCCACGAACCCGCCGTTGCGGCCCGATGCGGCGACCCCCAGCCGGCCCCGCTCCACCAGCACGACCTCGCGCGAGGGGTCGCGTTCCTTGGCCTGGACCGCGGCCCACAGCCCGGTGAACCCGCCGCCGACGACCACCAGGTCGGCCCGGCGAGCCACGCCGGTCAGCGGCAGCCGGGCCGCCGGACGCTCGGGCCGGTCGGTCCAGAAAACGTCGGGTACGGCATCCGCGAGGGCCTGTCGGATGACGGCCGGGGCGGTCATGCGCCGGGCGCCGTCGGGCCGAGGGCGGCTGTAGCGATCTCCGGCGAGACCTCCTCACCGCCCTTCCGCGAGAAGTACTGCGCGGCGTTGGTGAAGCGGGCGACCAGCATCAGCACCAGGCCCAGCACAAAGATGCCGATCGCCATGGCGAGCGGGGTACCGACGCCGAGAATCGACTGGCCGGTGTAGGAGTTGTCGGGGTTGGCTTGCTCGCGCACCGCGGCGACGAGCATCACCAACAGCACGATCGACCCGACCACTGGCGCCACACCGATCATGAGGAAGGCCCGCACCGACCGTCGCAGGTGCTTGCGCCAGTAGATCGCGCAGGCAACACCGGTGAGCGAGTAGTAGAACGCCACGACGATGGCGAGCGCTGAGAGCGAGTCGAAGAGGAAGTTCTCGGAGATCGCGCTGCCGACCACGTACCAGACCACCGCGACGATCCCGATCACCCAGGTGCCGAACCCTGGTGTTCCGTGGTCAGGGTCGACGGTGCGGAAGCGGCGCGGGAAGGCGCCGGCGGCAGCCATCGAGAGCGAGGTGCGGGAGGCCGGCAGGATCGTCGTCTGGGTCGCCGCCACACACGAGGTGATGATCGACAGCGACAGCAACCAGCCGAATGGGCCGAGCACCGCATCGCCCGCGACACCGAAGAGGGCGTCGTTGTCGTCGTACTCCTCCAGCGTCGACAGCCCGAGCGTCCCGACCAGGGCGATGGCGCTGCCGAGGTAGGTGACGAGCAGCAACACGGTGCTGACCACGGCCGCTTTGCCGGGGGTCGTCTCGGCGTCGCGGCTCTCCTCGGTGAGGTTGACCGCCGCCTCCCAGCCCCAAAACATGAACACCCCGAGCAGCATCCCGGCGATCAGCGCCGACGCCGGGATGCCGGCCGGGCTGAGCCACTCCAGGCTGAAACTGGCGGCGTCATCCGCGACGTTCCCGGTGACCATCCGGCCGATCGCGACGACGACGAACACCAGCAGCGCACCCACCTGGGCCAGCACGAGGTAGCGCTGCACGTGGGCTGACAACTCGGTGCCGCGCACGCAAATCCAGGTCATCCCGAGCACGATGGCCACCGCCAGCACGACGATCGCACCTCGCGACTCGGCGAGTGAGTCAGCGCCGACCAGCTCGTAGACGTAGCGGGCGGCGACATCGGCCTGGGCGCCGATGACCAGCACGCCGGTGGTGAACACCGCCCAGCCCCCCATCCAGCCGACCCACGGGCCCATCGCCCGGGTGACCCACGAGAAGGTGGTGCCGCAGTCCTGGTCAGCGCGGTTCATGTAGTAGAACGCGCCGGCGATGAAGAACATCGGCACGAACGACACGAGCAAGACCGCCGGAGCTTGGACTCCGACGATCACGACCAGCGAACCAAGCACTGCCGCAACGGAATACGCCGGGGCGGTCGAGTCGAGGCCGATGGCGACGCCATCCCAGAACCCGACCGCTTCGGCCTTCAAGCCTTTGTCGACATGCTCCGGTGTGCCGGTGGCCTGGGGGATTCTGGTGTCGTCCATGAGCGTCAGCCCTTCGCCGGAGCGGGAGCGCCGGGTGCCCGGCACCCCGCGCGGATCATAGCGCGCCCCTTGGGGTCAAAACGAGGTCTCGTTTCGATCTCGATCCGTGGTCATCGGCGGCTAGGCGGTTGACCACGGGCGAACGTTCGCGACTAAGTTCACCGTCATGCCTGAACCGCTCGTGGTCCTCGAAGGTGTCAACAAGCACTTCGGCGACCTCCACGTGCTCCGAGACATCAACCTCAGCGTCGGCGCCGGGGAGGTGGTGATCCTGATCGGCCCGTCCGGGTCCGGGAAGTCCACCCTCTGTCGCACGATCAACCGCCTCGAGACTTTCGAGCGCGGCACCATCACCATCGACGGGCAGCGGTTACCCAGCGAGGGCAAGGCCCTGGCTGCGCTGCGCGCCGACGTGGGGATGGTGTTCCAGCAGTTCAACCTCTTCGCCCACAAGACCATCCTCGAAAACGTCACCTTGGGTCCCGTCAAGGTGCGCGGGGCCAAGCGGGCGGATGCCGAGAAGCGCGCCACCGAGTTACTCGAGCGGGTCGGCGTGGCCCACCAGGCCGCCAAGTACCCGGCGCAGCTCTCCGGCGGGCAGCAGCAGCGGGTGGCGATCGCTCGCTCGCTGGCCATGGACCCCAAGGTCATGCTGTTCGACGAACCGACATCCGCACTTGACCCCGAGATGATCAACGAGGTGCTCGACGTCATGGTCGAGCTCGCTCGCAGCGGGATGACGATGATCGTCGTCACCCATGAGATGGGCTTCGCTCGCAAGGTCGCGAACCGAGTGGTGTTCCTCGACGGCGGCCAAGTTGTCGAGGAAGCAACCCCGGAGGAGTTCTTCACCAACCCCCGAACCGATCGTGCCAAGGACTTCCTCGGCAAGATCCTCACTCACTGACCGGGTTCCCGGTCGTCACCCAGGAGGAACACCAACACATGAGGACATCACGGACAGGGCTGGTCGCTGCGGCGGCAGTCCTCGCGCTCGGCCTGTCGGCCTGCGGCTCGGACGCCGGCGACAGCGGGACGGGCAGCAGCGAGGCCGGCGGCGGCCTGAAGATCGGCATCAAGTTCGACCAGCCAGGACTCGGCCTGAAGAAGGGCGCGGAGTACAGCGGACTTGACGTCGATGTGGCCACCTACATCGCCAAGGAGCTCGGCACCGAGGCGGCCGACATCACCTGGGTGCAGGCGCCAAGCGCGCAGCGCGAGACGCTGATCGAGTCGGGCCAGGTCGACATGGTGGTCGCCACCTACTCGATCACCGACGAGCGCAAGGGGAAGGTCAGCTTCGCCGGGCCCTACTTCGTGGCCGGCCAGGATCTCCTCGTGCGAGCCGACGACAAGTCCATCACCGGCAAGGAGTCGCTCAACGGCAAGAAACTGTGCTCGGTGACTGGCTCGACCTCGGCACAGAAGGTGAAGAAGGACGTCCCCGGGGTGCAGCTGCAGGAACTCGCCGGCTACGCGGAGTGCCTGCCCGCGCTCGGTAACGGCAGCCTCGACGCACTCACCACCGACAACGCCGTCCTCGCCGGTCTGGCTGCACAGGCCGAGTACGCCGGAAAGTTCACCGTGGTCGGTAAGCCGTTCTCGGAAGAGCGCTACGGCGTCGGCCTCAAGAAGGGCGACACCGCGACCTGCGAGAAAGTCAACACCGCGATCGCCAAGATGATCTCGGACGGCGCGTGGCAGAAGGCGGTCGACGACAACCTCGGCCCGGCGAAGTTCACCCCCGGCCCCGGCAACCCGCCCGCCCAGGACGCCTGCTCCTGACCCACCCCGGATGTGCCGCCCGGCGCCTCGGCGCTGGGCGGCGCCTCCTGGTGTGACCGCATCTGACCGAGAGGAGCCCCTATGGTCGACATCCTGCGCGAGTACGACATCATCGCCGCCTTCCGGATGACGATCTACCTCACCCTGTTTGCCGCTGTCGGGTCGCTGGTGATCGGCACGATGCTCGCCGTCATGCGAGTGTCCCCAGTTGCGGTACTGCGCCTCGCCGGGACGTTCTACGTCAACGTGGTGCGCAATACCCCGCTGACCCTGATCCTCTTTTTCTGCCTCGCCGGCCTGTTCCTGATCGTCCAGTTCAGCCTTGCGCCGAGCGCATCACCGACGTTCGTGATCGACAACGGCATTCGCTGGGCCATCGTCGGCCTGGCGGTGTACCACGCGGCGTTCGTCTGCGAGGCCCTGCGGTCGGGGGTCAACACCGTGCCGGCCGGCCAGGCCGAGGCGGCCCGCGCGATCGGGCTGACCTTCGGGCAGTCACTGCGCCACGTAGTACTGCCGCAGGCGTTCCGCGGCGCGATCGCTCCCCTCGGGTCGGTGCTCATCGCACTGACCAAAAACACCACGGTGGCCTCGATCATCGGCGTCGCGGAGGCATCCAACCTGATGAAGGTCATCTTCGAGAACGAGACCGCCGGCGTGGAGGTCTTTCTCGTCTTCGCGCTCGGTTTCGTGATCCTCACCCTCCCGGTCGGGATCGCGTTCACCAGCCTGTCGCAACGACTGGCGGTGAAACGATGAGCGCACCAACGGTACTCTTCGACGCTCCGGGACCCCGCGCTCGCGCCCGGCATCGCGCGTTCACTGCACTCTCCCTGCTGGCCGCCGCTGGCCTGATCTACGTGGTGCTGCGGCGCTTCGGGGAGTCCGGTCAACTCGACGGTGCGATGTGGGCTCGTACCGTCGAGCCCGAGGTATGGACCTCATATCTCATCCCCGGAATCATCTCCACCCTGAAAGCGGCGGCGCTCTCGATCGTGCTCGCGATCGCGTTCGGGCTGGTCTTCGGAGTCGGGCGGCTTTCGCGGATCGCACCAGTGCGCTGGGTGTGCGGCCTCGTGGTCGAGTTCTTCCGCGCCGTCCCGGTGCTGCTGATGATGTTGTTCCTCTTCGCGCTCTACTCCCGCGAGAACTTCTTCGGTCGCGACTTCAACTCCTTCTACGCGGTGGTGACCGCGTTGACGCTGTACAACGGCTCGGTGATTGCCGAGTTGGTGCGCTCCGGAGTGTTCCAGTTGCCGAAGGGGCAGGGTGAGGCCGGCCTGTCGATCGGGCTGACCCGCGGCCAGACCCTGCGCACCATCCAGTTACCACAGGCGCTCACCGCGATGCTTCCGGCCCTGGTCGGCCAGCTCGTCGTGGTGCTCAAGGACACTGCCCTGGGGACCGCGATCACCTATCCGGAACTGCTGCAGGAGGCCCGCAACCTGGGCACGGCGTATGCAGCGGTGATCCCCGCGTACGTGCTCGCCGCGGTGCTCTTCATCCTGATCAACTACGGCCTGACGCTGCTCGCCGGTCGGGTGGAGAAGCGGCTCAATCGGCGCGGACGCACGGCTGGCCCGGTGGCGCACGCCGAGCCTGGCCCCGGCGATCCTGGCCCCGCCGCTCTGGTCGGTATCGGCGCTGGCGGCGAACCGGGCAGCACCGACCCACGGTGATGGTGTCGGGTTACTCCGTGAGCGACCTGACGGAGTAACCCGACGCCGGACCGAGCCCACACATGGCAGCGCTGCCGGCCGCATGAACGCCTCGGCGGCCATCCCCAGATCGCTGCCGCCGGTGATGGCGGCGGGCCTCCAGTACCTCGCGCCCGCACCCGCTGCCCGACCACCCACGACCCGGCCACCGAACGGCGGGGATCACTCCTGAACGCCCCCGTCGTCCCGCGACGGCGGGCCCAGCCAGCGAACGGCGGGGATCACTCCTGAACGCCCCCGTCGTCCCGCGACGGCGGGCACGGCCATCGCTGAAACCAGCTGCGGGCCCGGACCTGGGAAGGTCCGGGCC
>JBOFLG010000163.1:0-9773 GCA_051657745.1 Dermatophilaceae bacterium
ATGCCCGTTCGATGGAATGACGAAGACCCGGCGAGAAATACTCGCCGGGTCTTCGTCATTCGGTGGAGCTGAGGGGATTCGAACCCCTGACCCCCTCCATGCCATGGAGGTGCGCTACCAACTGCGCTACAGCCCCGAGCGGGTACCAACCCCAAGTGGGGCGACGGGAAGTCTACCCACGCGGCCCCGGTGGCAACCAAATCGGCCCACCCTCGCCCAGCATTCGGTCATCGTCGTCGCCTCGATCTCGGCCTCGCCGAGTCGTGCTCACTGCAGCGCCGGCCGCGGCGGCGCGGGAGTGCTCGCAGCCACGGTGCTGGGCGCACCGACGTTCCAGGTGATCACTCGCCATCCGGACCGACCCTCCGCCAACTCTGACCAGTGGCAGTTGTCGAAGGCGCCGAACACCCGCCAGGCCAACTGGTGGTCGATGCCGAGCAGCCACGCCGCCGCGGCCCGACCGGCCACCCCGTGGGTCGAGACCACGACGCGCTCCCCTGGCGCCATCTCACCGAGCAGGTCGTCGAGGCCCGCGCCGACCCGGGTGACCACCTCGCTCATCGTCTCTCCGCTGTCGCCCCGCCGGACGTCCTCGCCGCGGAGAATCGCCGCCCGTTCGGCCGGCCAGGATGCCTCCACCTCCGCGGTGGTCAGCCCCTGCCACGCGCCCGCATGAATCTCGCGGAAGCGCGGGTCGAGGAACACCGGGACCCCGAGCGCCCGCCCTGCCGTCTCCCCCGTGCACCGGGCGCGGGCCAGGTCCGAGGTGACCACCCGCGACGGCGCGTGAACGGCCAACGCCGGCCCCACGGCATCCGCCTGCCGTTCGCCGACCTCGGACAGGGGGGTATCGAGCTGCCCCTGCCAGACGCCGGCCGCGTTGTGGGCGGTCTGACCGTGCCGGAGGATGATGATGCGGCGTTCGCCCGCGGATGCCGCAGCGGAGCCACCCGTGGACGGGGTGGCGGATGCCGCGCTCACCGGCCACCCTGCTCAGTGCCGACCACCCCAAGATCCACGGCCGGGCAGTCCTTCCACAACCGTTCGATCTCGTAGAACGCCCGCTCGTCATCGTGCTGCACATGGACCACCACATCGACGAAGTCCAACAGCACCCACCGCCCCTCGCGCCGCCCTTCCCGGCGCACCGGCTTCGCGCCCTGCTCGCGCAGCACGTCCTCGACCTCCTCGACGATGGAACCGACCTGCCGCTCCGACTCGGCCGAGACGATGACGAACACATCGGTGAGGGCGAGCTGGTCGGACACGTCGATGCCGGTGATCGTGGTCGCGAGCTTGTCAGCGGCAGCCCGCGCCGCGCTGCGGGCGAGATCGATCGAGCGGTCAGTGGCGGTCACGACTCTCCTTGGTAGAGATGGTGTTTGGCGATGTACTGGACAACACCGTCGGGCACGAGGTACCACACCGGCTTGCCGCTTCGGATCCGCGCACGACAGTCCGTGGAACTGATCGCCATCGCGGGCACTTCCATGAGATCGACACGGTCGGCGGGAAGCCCGGACTCCGACAGCTCGTAGCCCGGCCGGGTGACACCGATGAACCGGGCCATCCCGAACAACTCATCGGAGTCTTTCCAGGACAGGATCCGGGCCAGCGCGTCGGCGCCGGTGATGAAGAACAGCTCGGCCCTCGGGTGGTGCGCCCGCAGGTCGCGGAGCGTGTCGATGGTGTAGGTGGCGCCCTCGCGGTCGATGTCGACGCGCGAGACGGAGAAACATGGGTTGGATGCCGTGGCCACCACCGTCATCAGGTACCGGTGCTCAGCGGGTGCGACGTCGCGCCCGCCCTTCTGCCAGGGTTCGCCGGTCGGCACGAACACGACCTCGTCCAGCCCGAGGAGGGCCTGCACCTCGGATGCCGCAACGAGGTGCCCGTGATGGATCGGGTCGAAGGTGCCCCCCATCACGCCGAGCCGAGCCGGAGCGTCGCTCAGTTCCGGTGCTCCGCAGGCTCCGGCCGCTGCGGCTGACTCGAGGTGGTTCCGGCACCGTCATCCGAGCGGATGGGCGACTCGGCCCCGTGGGAGGCGCCGTCCGGGCGGGCGTACTTCTGGGCGGTGCCGCGGAAACTCCAGGTCAGGCCCAGCAGCAGGGCGAACACCAGGAGGGCAATCACGCCGAAGGACCACGGCGGGATCGGCAACTCACGGACTGCCTCCTCGGAGGCCACGACGACCACGGGCAACGTCATGTCCGTCACCCTACCCGGACCGCCATCCACCAGTGTTTTCCACACCCCTGTGCACGACTCCGGCCTTCCGCACCCGGCCCTGTGGACGACACGCCACCTGGCGTGACCTCGACGAGAAGTCAGCGGGAAGTGCTTGCGCGCGTAGCGGATACCGGTCTAGAACAGGTGGGTGCCCTGACTCGGCCCCGACGTCGGAGACTCGACGTCGTCGCTATCGTCCGGGCTGGTCGTACGGATAACGGCACGACCTCCTGACCGGGACCCGCGTTCCGGCGGGGGCCGTGATGGCCACCTTGGCCATCACGTGAGCGCGCGACGGCGCGAGTGTCGCGGCCGGCGACCCGAGTCGAAGTTCGTCCTGCAGGGGGACGACGCCATTCGTCGCATGGCATCCCCTCGCGGTCAGTCCGCGGGGACCGACCGGCTCGACCACCTGTCGGCGTGCCGACCGCGGAGGGCCCCCGATCATGTACTCGGGGGCCCTCCGTCGTCGTGGCGCCATCACGCTCACCGTCGCGCCGGCGCCACCCGCTCACCGGGGACGCACAGTGAAGGCCCAGCCCAGTCACCCCCGAGCGCGGCCTACCCTGATCGGCATGTCAGTGTCACCCGCCGTCAGCGTCGTCGTGCCCATGTACAACGAGGCCGACGTGCTCCCGTTGTTCGTCGAGCGGCTTCGCCCCGTCACGGACTCCTGGGACACCACCTACGAGGTGCTGTGCGTCGATGACGGGTCCACCGACGCCACCCCGGTGCTGCTGCAGCGACTGCGCCGCGAATGGCCCCAGGTGCGCGTCGTGCGGCTGCGCGCCAACGCCGGGCACCAGGCCGCGATCTCCGCCGGGCTTGCGCGGGCTCGCGGGCGCTGGGTGGTCACCATCGACGCCGACCTTCAGGACCCGCCAGAGGTGGTCGGTGAGATGCTCAGCGTCGCCCGCGACCGGGGTGTCGATGTCGTGTATGGCGTACGGGCGGACCGCAGCACCGACACCGCCTTCAAACGAACCACGGCCCGGGCCTTCTACCGGTCGATCCGAGCGCTCTCGGATGTCGACGCCCGCGTCGATGCCGGTGACTTCCGGCTGATGTCGCGAGCCACCGTCGAGGCGATCAACGCCCTCCCCGAGCACAACCGGGTGCTGCGCCTCGTGGTTCCCGCGCTCGGCTTCCCCAGCGCGAGCGTCAGCTACCGGCGGGCGCGGCGCGCGGCCGGGGAGTCCAAGTACCCCCTCAGCAAGATGCTGCGCCTCTCGATCGACGGCGTCACCGGGTACTCCATCGCACCGCTCCGGTTCGCCACCTGGCTCGGGCTGATGGGTGGGCTGGCCGCCACGGGCGTGCTCGCGTTCGCGGTGCTGGCGATGCTGCTCGGCAACACGCTGCCCGGCTGGACCTCGACAGTGGTGATCGTCTCCGGCGTGGGCGCGGTGCAACTCCTGGCACTGGGCATCCTTGGCGAGTACGTCGGACGCACCTACGCCGCAGTCCAAGCCAGGCCCACGTACTTCGTTGCCCACGACAGCCTGGACGACCGCACGCCGGATGACGCACGGGCCGCCGAGGGCGGCAGCGGCAGCGGCAGCGGCAGCGGCAGCGGCAGCGGCAGCGGCGCAGTCGACGACGACGTTTAGACCCGGATCTGACCGTCGCCTTCCACGATCCATTTGGTGGTGGTCAACTCGGGGAGTGCCATCGGCCCACGGGCGTGCAGCTTCTGTGTCGAGATACCGATCTCGGCGCCGAACCCGAACTCGCCACCGTCGGTGAACCGTGTGCTCGCGTTGACCATGACCGCCGCCGCGTCGACCTCGGCAGTGAACCGGCGAGCAGCGGCGCGATCTTCGGTGACGATCGCCTCGGTATGGCCGGAACCGAACCGGCGGATGTGGTCGAGCGCGGCATCGAGGTCATCGACGACGCCGACCGAGATCTCGAGGCCGTGGAACTCGATGGCGAAGTGCTCGTCGGTCGCGGGCTCGTGGGCAACGCCCGCGGCATCCGCCTGGGCGCCGGCCGCGGCATCGGTGTACAGGGTGACACCGTGGCCGGCGAGGGTAGCGAGCACCTCGGGAAGAAACGTGGCGGCGACGGCACGATGCACGAGCAGGCTCTCGGCGGCGTTACACACGCTCGGGCGGTGCGTCTTGGCGTTGACCGCAATCGCGAGAGCCTTGGTGAGGTCGGCGCCGGCGTCGACATACACGTGGCAGTTGCCAACCCCGGTCTCGATCACCGGAACCGTCGCCTGCGTGACGACACTCTGGATCAGGTCAGCACCCCCTCGGGGGATGAGCAGGTCGACCAGCCCACGAGCGGTCATCAACGCGCGCACAGCCCCGTGCCCGCCCTCGAGGAGGGCAACGGCATCCGCCGGGAGCCCCTGCTCGGTCAGGGCGGCACGGATCACACCGACGGTGGCCCGGTTGGTGTCGGCGGCCGCACTGCCACCGCGGAGGATCACCGCGTTGCCCGATTTCAGGGCCAGGCCGGCAGCATCGACGGTGACGTTGGGGCGAGCCTCGTAGATCATCCCGATGACGCCCATCGGTACCCGCACCTGGCGGATCTGCACACCGTTGGCGAGGGTGGAGCCGCGCACTACCTCACCCACCGGATCCGGCAGAGCCGCAACGTCACGCAGTGCCTCGGCGACGGCGGCCACTCGAGGTCCGTCAAGCCTGAGCCGGTCCTGGAGAGACTGCGCCATGCCGTTCTCGCGACCCCGGGCGAGGTCCAGCCCATTGGCGGCGGTGATCTCCTCGGTCGCGGCCTCGATGGCTCCGGCCAGCGCGCGGAGCACGGCATCCTTCTCGGCGCGGGACAGCAGCGCGAGGCGTCGGGATGCCGTGCGCGCCGCCTCGCCGAGCCGGCGAACCTGCGCGGCGTCGGCCGGGTCGATCAGGACGTCAGCCGGGTCGATGGTGGTGGTGGACATGCGCCAAGGGTAGGTGTCTTCTGCTGCCGGGGGCATCGGCTGCACCGGTGCAAGGATGGCCCGGGTGACAACCGTGCTGTCAATCCAGAGTTCGGTGGCCTACGGGCACGTCGGAAACTCGGCCGCCGTGTTCCCCCTGCAACGACTCGGGGTGGAGGTCTGGCCGGTGCACACCGTGCACTTCTCCAACCACACCGGGTACGGGGCATGGCGCGGCCCGCTGATGTCCCCCCACGAGGTGCGCGAGGTGGTGACCGGGGTCGAGGAGCGCGGCGCCCTGAGCGACATCGACGCGGTGCTGTCGGGGTATCAGGGAGGGGTACAGATCGGCGATGTCGTCCTCGATGCGGTGCGCCGGGTGAAGGCCGCCAACCCGGGCGCGATCTACGCGTGCGACCCGGTGATGGGCAACGCGGCATCCGGGTGCTTCGTGCATCCGGACATCCCAGTACTGCTGCGCGACACCGTGGTTCCGGCCGCCGACGTACTCACGCCGAACCAGTTCGAGTTGGGCGTGCTCACCGACACCGAACCCGGCGACCTCGGCTCGACGCTGGCCGCGGTGGCATCGGTACGCACGATGGGTCCGTCGACGGTGCTGGTTACCAGCGTGTTGCGCCCGGACGCACCGGCCGACACCATCGAGACTCTCGCGGTCTCGGACTCCGGCACCTGGGTCGTGCGAACGCCGCGGCTCCCGATGACGGCCAACGGGTCCGGGGATGTGACCGCCGCCTTGTTCACCGCGCATCTGCTGGCCACCGGCGACGCGGGCACCGCCCTGGCGCGCACCGTGTCCAGCATCTTCGACATCCTGTCGCGCACGCTCGAGTCAGGGCGCCGCGAACTGCAACTGGTCCAGAGCCAGGACGCCATCGCCGCCCCCCGGATGCAGTTCGAGGTGTCGCGCCTGGACTGACCCCGCCCGAGCCTCCGGGGTTTTCCGCCCCATGGTGGAAGACCCGGGTTCGCATGTGTCGTCAACCCGTGCGAACCGGGGCGAACCGGGATGGGGCGGAAAAGCCCGGCGCGGCGCGTGACGCGTGGCGCGTGATCAGAGCACGACGAGGTCGTCGCGATGAATGACCTCCCGCTGGTACGCCGGGCCGAGCTCGCGGGCCAAGTCGCGGGTCGAGCGCCCGAGCAGGCGCGGCAGTTCGGTCGCGGCATAGTTGACCAACCCCCGGGCGATCACCGCGCCATCCGGGCCGCAGACGTCCACTGCCTCCCCCGCGGCGAACGACCCCTCGACCCCGGTAATACCCGCCGGAAGCAGCGACGTGCGCCGCACCGTCAGCGCAGCCAGCGCCCCGGCGTCGAGGAACACCCGTCCACGGGCGGTCGTGGCGTGCGCGAGCCAGCGCTTGCGCGATGCCCTGGTGGCGGTGCCGGGCGCGAACACCGTGCCGACGTCATCCCCGTCGAGCGCTGCGACCAAGTCCGGGAGGCGAGTCAGCAGGGTCGGGATGCCGGCAGCGCCGGCGATGCCTGCTGCCTCCACCTTGGTGACCATCCCGCCGCTGCCCACCGCGCTCCCGGCGCCACCGATCGAGACCCCCTCGAGGTCGGTCGACGACGCCACAAACGGCACCCGAGTCGGTCCACTGCCAGCTCCACCTGCGGCAGCGGCTGGTGGCCCGTCATACAGGGCGTCGATGTCGGTGAGCAGCAGCAGCGCGCCAGCACCGACAAGGTCGGCCACCAGCGCTGCCAGGCGGTCGTTGTCGCCGAACCGGATCTCCTGGGTTGCCACGGTGTCGTTCTCGTTGACGATCGGGAGGACGCCGAGCTCGAGGAGTCGCTCGAGGGTGCGTCGCGCGTTGGTGTAGTGCGTGCGGCGGGTGATGTCGTCGGCGGTCAGCAGCACCTGCCCCACCGTGATGCCGTGCTCGGCGAACGCCGCCTGGTACGCCGCGACCAGCGCCCCCTGGCCGACGGATGCCGCCGCCTGCTGGGTCGCGAGGTCACCCGGTCGACGGGTCAGCCCCAGCGGGCCGATCCCGGCCGCGATGGCGCCGCTGGACACCAGCACCACCTCTCGCCCGGCAGCGCGTCGCTGCCCTAGGAGGTTGACCAGTTCGGTGAGGGCATCCACGTCGAGGTGACCACCGTCGGAACTGGTCAGCGTGGAGGACCCCACCTTGACCACCATCCGCTGCGCGGCACCTACCGTGGCCCGGAGGACCGAGGCCGGTGTCGTCATCCGGCTCAGCCCTCGCCGTGGGTGTCCACGGCCCAGTGGCCGGTGCGTCGCTCGGCATCCAACTGGTCGCGGGCGGCGGTCTGGGCGTCCTTGCGAGCATGGAACTCGGTACGCCGCTGGTCCCGAGTCTTGCGGCCGTCCTCGGCCATCCGCAGATCAGTGCCACGCGGGCCAGCGAGGAGCTCCGCACCGGCGGCCATGGTCGGCTGCCAGTCGAAGACCACCGCGTTGTCCTCGGGACCGATGAGCACGGTCGAGCCCGCCACCGCTCCGGCAGTGAGCAGGGCCTGTTCGACACCGAGCCGATTCAACCGGTCGGCGAGGTACCCGACTGCCTCGTCATTGCTGAAGTCGGTCTGCCGCACCCACCGGGTCGGCCGCTCACCCACCACGCGGAATGTCTCGCCGTCGGAGGTGGTGTCGCGGCGCACGTGGAATCCGCTGTCATCGACCGCAGTCGGCCGGATGACGACCCGCGGCGGGTCGACCAGGCTCGCCTCGGTCTCGGCACGCGCCGAGACGACGTGCCGGGCCAGGGCAAAACTGAGGCTCTTGAGGCCAGTGCGCGCTACCGCCGAGACCACGTGCACCTCGAGCCCTCGTTCCTCAAGCATCGGGCGCACCAACTCGGCGAGTTCGCGGGCCTCGGGGACGTCGGCCTTGTTGAGCACGACGACCCGGGTGCGCTCCGAGATCGGCCGCCCGCCCAGCGAGTCGTCGGGCACATACGCGGCGAGTTCGGCCTCGATGACCTCGAGGTCGGTCATCGGGTCCCGGCCGGGCTCGAGGGTGGCACAGTCGACAACGTGCGCGAGCACCGAACACCGTTCGACGTGGCGAAGGAACTCCAAGCCTAGCCCTCTGCCCTCGCTTGCCCCGGGGATCAAGCCGGGGACGTCGGCGAGGGTGTACCGCTCGGACCCTGCGGTGACAACACCCAAGTTGGGCACCAACGTGGTAAACGGGTAGTCCGCGATCTTGGGCTTGGCAGCCGACAACACCGAGACCAGCGAGGACTTCCCGGCGCTCGGGAAGCCGATCAGTGCGACATCGGCGAGGGACTTCAGTTCCAGGACGATGTCACGAGACTCCCCCGGTTCACCGAGCAGCGCGAACCCGGGTGCCTTGCGGCGCGGGCTGGCGAGGGCCTTGTTGCCAAGGCCGCCGCGCCCGCCACGAGCGGCGAGGTAGGTGGTGTCGGTGCCGACGAGGTCGACGAGCACGTCGCCGGACGCCGATTTCACGACCGTGCCCTCTGGGACCGACAGCACCAGGTCCGCGCCGTCGGCGCCGTTCCGCTCGTCGCCACCGCCGGGCGCGCCGTGACCGGCACGCCGGTGCGGCCCACGGTGGTAGTCGAGCAGGGTAGTGGACTGGGGGTCGACGGCCAGGACCACCGAGCCGCCGCGTCCGCCGTTGCCACCGTCCGGGCCACCCAGTGGCTTGAACTTCTCGCGGCGCACCGAAGCCACCCCATGCCCACCGTTGCCCGCGGCCAGGTGGAGCACCACACGGTCGACGAATGTCGTCATCCGATCCGCTCTTTTCGTCGAACTGCTCCCTGAGCGTGCCTTCTCAGCGTCCGCGCGAACCGCCGGTGCGGCGGCACGGTGTGCAGGTGCCAGGAGTGACGGTTGGGGAGAAGCGGGAGGGGCGGGCACCGAGACCGGTGGCCGCCCCTCCGCATGATGGTCAGGTGGAGGTCACTCTGCGGCGACCGGCTCCGGAGCGAAAACGCTCACCGTCTTGCGGCCGCGCTTGCTCCCGAACGTCACCGCCCCCGGAACCAGGGCGAACAGCGTGTCGTCGCCACCCCGGCCGACGCCGTCGCCCGGGTGAAAGTGCGTGCCGCGCTGGCGGACGATGATCTCGCCAGCCTTGACGACCTGGCCGCCGTAGCGCTTGACGCCGAGGTACTGGGCGTTGGAGTCGCGACCGTTTCGGGTCGAGGATGCACCCTTCTTGTGTGCCATGTCTTGAGTCCTGTTCGGAAGTGGTCGGAGCGGTCAGGCGTCAATCGCAGTGATCTTGACCTGGATCAGCGGCTGGCGGTGGCCCTGCCGCTTGCGGTACCCGGTCTTGTTCTTGTATTTGAGGATCGTGATCTTCGGGCCTTTGGCGGCCTTGACGACCTCAGCAGTCACCGTGACCTTGGCGAGCTTGGTGGCATCCGAAGTCACCGTACCGCCGTCGACCACGAGCAGTGGCTGCAGGTGGATCTCGTCGCCGGCCTCGCCGATCTTGTCGATAAGCAGGGTGTCACCGACGGAGACCTTCTCCTGGCGACCGCCTGCACGCACAATCGCGTACACGTGGTGTCTCACTTCCTGTTCGGGTGGGCACTCTCAGACCGGCCGGTTGCTACCCCGTGGACGACACGGGACACCGGCTCGGTGGGCACACCATCGGCAAACATACTGGCGC
>JBOFLG010000164.1:0-7491 GCA_051657745.1 Dermatophilaceae bacterium
CGGCTCGGCTCGGCTCGGCGTGTCGGGGCTGGCGTTCGCGAGTCGAACGAACGTTCGGCTAGTGTCGTCCACAGGTGGCGGTGTCGACGGCGTTGTCCACAGGTTCGACGGCGGCCTTCGGCTGTTGTCGGCGCCACCACCTAGCGTCTGACCAGACCTCGCGATGAGACCGACGGCGAGAACTGGTCGCCGGTGGGCGCGCCCGACACGAGACGAGAGCACAGGTGTGACATGGCTGGATCCAACCGCGCCACCATCCCCAACCCGCCCGCTGCGAGCACGGACGACGAGCGGTCCAAGGCCATCACCTCGGTGATGGCGCAGATCGAGAAGCAGCATGGCAAGGGCGCGGTGATGCGACTCGGCGACGATGTGCGGCCCCCGATCGAGGTCATTCCCACGGGGTCGATCGCCCTCGACGTCGCTCTCGGCATCGGCGGGCTCCCGCGCGGTCGCGTCGTGGAGATATACGGCCCGGAGAGCAGCGGAAAAACTACTGTGGCGCTGCACGCGGTGGCGAACGCCCAGAAAACCGGCGGCATCGCGGCGTTCATCGATGCTGAGCATGCGCTCGACCCCGAGTATGCGAAGAAGCTCGGCGTTGACATCGACGCGCTGCTCGTGTCCCAGCCCGACACCGGGGAGCAGGCGCTCGAGATCGCGGACATGCTCATCCGCTCCGGGGCGCTCGACATCATCGTCATCGACTCGGTCGCGGCGCTCGTGCCACGCGCTGAGATCGAGGGTGAGATGGGCGACAGCCACGTCGGTCTCCAGGCCAGGTTGATGTCGCAGGCGCTGCGCAAGATCACCGGGGCCCTCAATTCCACGGGCACCACCGCGATCTTCATCAACCAGCTGCGCGAAAAGATCGGAGTCATGTTCGGCTGCTTCTCCTACGGCACCCGGGTCACCCTGGCCGACGGCACCACCGAGAAGATTGGGAAGCTTGTCAACCAGAAACTCCCGGTCGAGGTCCGCTCGTACGACCCCGAGACCGACGAGGTGGTGGCGCGACCGGTCACCAACTGGTTCGACAACGGCCCGGCCGAGCGCTTCCTTCAGTTCACCGTCGAGAAGTCGGGCGGCAACGGGCGGTCCCAGTTCGCTGCCACCGAGAACCATCTCATCCGCACCCCAGGCGGGTGGCGCGAGGCCGGCGAGTTCATTGCGGGCGACCGGGTGATGGTCAGCGAGACAGCCCGTCTGTCCGCACAGCAGTGGCAGGTCGTTCTCGGCGGTCTCATGGGCGATGGTCACCTCGCGCCGAACACCCGCGGTCGGCGTGGCGTGCGTTTCCGGATGGGTCACGGCGTAAAGCAGGTCGAGTACCTCGACTGGAAGGCCAGCCTGCTCGGCAACATCGGCCAGACCCGTTCCGTGCGCCCGAACGGGTCAGTGCACGTGGACCTCACCCCGCTGCCTGAGCTCGGTGAGCTCCGTGAGGTCGTCTACTGGGGCGACGGCAGGAAGCACCTCAGCGACGACTACCTCAAGGCGCTCACGCCGCTCGCGCTGGCCGTCTGGTACCTGGACGACGGCTCATTCACCCAGCGTTCCAAGGGTGTTCAGCAGCGCACCGCCGGTGGCAGTGGCCGTATCGAGATCTGCGTCGAGGCGATGAGTGAGGGCTCACGCACCCGGCTCGCTCGCCATCTCCGCGATACCTGGGGGGTCGATTGTCGTGTCCGTCTCGCCGGGTCGGCCGGCAAGGCTGTGCTGACGATGACAGCAGCGGGGACCCGTCGTTTTCAGGAGGTCGTGGCGCCATACGTCCATCCGTCGATGGACTACAAGTTGTTGCCCGTGCTGCAAGGGAAGTTCGCCGTCGAACCCGAGTTTGTCGAGCCGACCCAGGTCGTCGTACCGGCCAAGATCCTCGACGTTCATGTCAAGCCACCCACTCGCTCGATGCACCGCTTCGATATCGAGGTCCAGGGCACGCACAACTACTTCGTCGACGGCGTCATGGTGCACAACAGCCCCGAGACGACGACGGGTGGCAAGGCGCTGAAGTTCTACGCCTCCGTGCGCCTCGATGTGCGCCGCATCGAAACCCTCAAGGACGGCACCGACCCGGTCGGGAACCGCACCCGGGTCAAGGTTGTCAAGAACAAGGTGTCGCCGCCGTTCAAGCAGGCCGAGTTCGACATCCTCTACGGGCAGGGAATCTCCCGCGAGGGAGGCCTCATCGACATGGGCGTCGACCAGGGCTTCGTCCGCAAGGCCGGCGCCTGGTACACGTATGAAGGCGACCAACTCGGGCAGGGCAAGGAGAACGCCCGCAACTTCCTCAAGGACAACCCCGACCTCGCCGACGAGATTGAGAAGAAGATCAAGGAGAAACTCGGAGTCGGGCCACGAGTCGACGCTCCCGGTGCCGTTGCCGACGTCCCGGTCGACTTCTGAGCGCCACCTCAGGCTCAGGTCCGATGAGATTCGCTGGGTCCGAGTCCCCGCCGCCCGAGTGGGTGGCGGGGACGACTGACCCCGAAACCGACCTCGCCCCCGAAACCGCCTCCGCGCCCGGCGCGCCCGAGCCGGTGGTGAGTGGCCAGCGGCATCGATGGGTTCCGAGCCCGCCCGACCCGGAAGCAGACCCTCGTACCCGCGGTCGCGACGTGGACCCGCACGACTGGGCCCGCAAGATCGTGTTGAGCCAGCTCACCGCGGCACCCCGCAGCCGATCTCACCTTGAGCAGGCATTGCGCAGGCGCAACTGCCCCGACGACGTGGCCGCTGCCGTGCTCGACCGAATGGAGCACGTCGGGCTCGTCGATGACACGGCCTACGCGGGCCTGGTCGTGCGCTCCCAGCAGGTCGGTCGTGGGCTCGCTCGGCGTGCCCTCGCCCAGGAGTTGCGCCGCAAAGGCGTCGATGACGACACCGCTCGCGCGGCCCTGAGCGACCTCGACCACCATGCCGAGGAGGAACGGGCTCGACAGCTCGTTGCCGCCAAGATGCGCGCCATGAGCGGTCTCGACCCCACCGTGCAGGTTCGTCGCCTGGCCGGGATGTTGGCGCGCCGGGGCTACGACTCCGATCTGGCGCTCCGCGTGGTGCGTGAGGCCGTCTACGACGCGCCGGAACATCAGCGTGACTGAGTTCACCGTGGCTCGGATGATGACCGCGCGCTGTGCGCACAGAAAACTCCGGTGAGCGGTGTCGGTGCCCTCACCTAGAGTCGCCAGTGACGCCACCACCGAGCCCCGCCTGGCGTGAGCGTCATCGAAAAGGAGTGCACGTGACAGACGCAGTGCGAGCCGAAGGATTAGTCAAGATCTACCGGTCCCGCTCGGGGGAGGTGCGGGCCCTCGACGGGCTCGACCTCACCGTCGCTGAGGGCACCGTGGTGGGGCTGCTCGGCCCCAATGGCGCCGGCAAGACCACGACCATCAAGGTGCTCACCACGCTCCTGGAGCCCGACGCCGGGTCGGCCGTGGTGATGGGAACCGACGTTCTCGCCGACCCCAAAGCGGTCAAGCGCACCATCGGGGTCAGCGGCCAGTACGCCGCCGTCGACGAGTACCTCACCGGGTTCGAGAACCTCGATATGGTCGGGCGGCTCTACCACCTCGGAGCGGAGCGTTCGCGTCGCCGGGCGCACGAGCTGCTTGAGCAGTTCGGCCTGACCGACGCCGCGGACCGGCCGGTGAAGGGTTACTCCGGCGGGATGCGCCGCCGCCTCGACCTGGCTGGCGCGCTGATCGCCCAACCGCCCATTCTCTTCCTCGACGAGCCGACGACCGGCCTTGACCCGCGCTCGCGGCTCGGGATGTGGTCGGTGATCACTGACCTCGTCCGCGGCGGCACCACGCTGCTGCTCACCACGCAGTACCTCGAGGAGGCGGACCAGCTCGCCGACCGGATCGCCGTCATCGACCACGGCACCGTCATCGCTGAAGGCACGTCGGACACGCTCAAGGCGCAGGTCGGTGGCGAGCGGGTTGAGGTCGTCGTCGCCGATGAGGCCGACGTCGGGCGGGCCCGTGAGGTCCTGGCGGGGGTCGGCATCGGCGAGCCGGTGGTCGAGAACCGCTCGCGGCGGGTCACCGTGCCGGTGACCGGCGGAGCGGCTGTCCTTGTTGACGCCGTTCGTCGGCTCGACGACGCGATGGTCACCATCTCCGACGTCGCGCTGCGACGGCCCACCCTCGACGACGTGTTTCTGACCCTCACCGGCCGAGCCGCCGAGGAGATCGACGAGAACGGCGACGCTGAGCGCCAGCTCGCGCAGCCCGGAAAGGACGCCCAATGAGCGCCATTGCGCAGGCGGTCAGCGACGCCGTCACCGTCACCCGTCGCAACCTCATCAAGATCAAGCGGGTCCCCGACCTGCTGGTATTCACCACGTTGTCGCCGATCATGTTCGTGCTGCTCTTCGCCTACGTCTTCGCCGGGGCGATCGGGACCCAGAACACCGGCGTCGACTACAAAGAGTTCCTCATCGCCGGGATCTTCGCTCAGACCGTCGTCTTCGGCAGTACGTTCAGCGGTTTCAGCCTTGCCGAGGACCTGCAGAAGGGTTTCGTCGACCGATTTCGCACCCTTCCGATGGCGCCGTCGGCGATGCTGTTCGGCCGCACCGCATCCGATGTGGTCAACAACGTCATCAGCCTCGTCGTCATGGGGCTGACCGGGCTCGTCGTCGGATGGCGTATCCGCAGTTCGTTTCTCGAGGCGCTCGCCGGGGCGGTGCTGCTGCTGCTCTTCGCCTACGCGCTCTCCTGGGTGATGGCCTACGTCGGCCTTATCGTGCGCACCCCCGAGGTCGTCAATAACGCGAGCTTCATCGTCATCTTCCCGCTGACCTTCATCGCCAACACCTTCGTCGACTCCACGACGCTGCCCGGGCCGCTGGAGACCTTCGCGAACTGGAACCCGGTGTCCAGCGTCACCCAGGCTGCGCGAGACCTGTTCGGCAACACGAACCCCGCGTTCCCGCCGCCCGACGTATGGCCGCTCCAGAACCCCGAGCTCTACACGCTGATCTGGGTCGCGATCATCCTCGCGGTCTTCATCCCGCTCTCGATTCGGCAGTACCAGCGCACTACGTCGCGCTGAGCCGACTTACCCTGGTCGGTGCCATGAATGAGCTCAAGACTTACGACGTGCGCACCCACGGGTGCCAAATGAACGTGCACGACTCCGAGCGGCTCGCCGGTCTCCTCGAGACCGCTGGGTACGTCGATCACGCGTCCCTCCCGGTGGGGGAGCGAGCCGAGGTCGCCGACGTGGTCGTGTTCAACACCTGTGCGGTGCGCGAGAACGCCGACAACAAGTTGTACGGCAACCTTGGCCAGCTGCGCCCGGCCAAGCAGCGCAACCCCGACCTGCAAATCGCCGTCGGCGGCTGCCTGGCCCAGAAGGACCGGGCCACGATCGTCGAGCGAGCACCGTGGGTCGACGTCGTGTTCGGCACCCACAACGTGGGTAGCCTGCCGGCGCTCCTCGATCGCGCCCGCCACAACCGCCGCGCCGAGGTCGAGATCGCCGAGTCCCTCCAGGTATTCCCATCGACGCTGCCCACCCGGCGCGACTCCGCGTTCAGCGGGTGGGTGTCGATCTCGGTCGGCTGCAACAACACCTGCACGTTCTGCATCGTCCCGAGTTTGCGCGGCACCGAGCAGGACCGTCGCCCCGGGGACATCCTCGCCGAGATCGAGGCGCTGGTTGACGACGGTGTCGTCGAGGTGACTCTCCTCGGTCAGAACGTCAACACCTACGGCGTTGAGTTCGGCGACCGGCTGGCATTCGGCAAGTTGTTGCGAGCCTGCGGCGACATCGCCGGCCTCGAGCGGGTGCGGTTCACCAGCCCGCACCCCGCCGCCTTCACCGACGATGTCATCGCCGCGATGGCCGAGACCCCCAATGTCATGCCGAGTCTGCACATGCCCTTGCAGGCCGGCTCCGACCGGGTTCTCAAGGCGATGCGACGCAGTTACCGCAGCGAGCGCTTCCTCGGCATCCTCGAGAAGGTGCGGGCGGCCATCCCCGACGCCGCGATCACCACCGACCTCATCGTCGGGTTCCCCGGCGAGACCGAGCAGGACTTCGCCGAGACGCTGCGGGTCGTCGAGGCGTCGCGGTTCTCCAGCGCGTTCACCTTTCAGTACTCGACACGGCCGGGCACGCCGGCTGCCACGATGGCCGATCAGGTGCCGAAAGCCGTTGTCCAGGAGCGGTTCGAGCGGCTGATCGAACTTCAGGATGCTGTGTCGTGGGCCGAGAACCGCCGGCTCGAGGGCCGTGCTGTGGAGGTGCTCGTCGCACCCGGCGAGGGCCGCAAGGACAACGAGACGAACCGGATCAGCGGTCGGGCCCGCGACAACCGCCTCGTACACGTCGCTGTCCCGGATGGTGCGCCCCGCCCGCGCCCCGGAGATGCGGTCACGGCCGGGGTTACCTACGGCGCCCCACACCACCTTGTCGCCGACTCGGCCGTCGCCGGCGGCACGTGGGCGGTGCGCCGCACGGCGGGAGGCGACGCGTGGGCCGCGCTCCAGGGCGCCCCCGTGCCGGGGAAACCGGCGGTTGCTCTCGGGATGCCGTCCGTCGGCGCGCCGCCGCCGGCTCCGCAATCCCCGGGCTGCTCGGGATAGGGCGATGACCGCGGCGGCCAGGCAGGGAGGCCGGAGCGGGTTGGGGCAGGCCTATGAGACCCGACCGATCAGGTCAGATCAGGTGGGCGACCAGGGCACCGAGCAGACCAAGAACGAGGATGACGCCCGCGACGGCAGCCATCAGCACTCGGCGTCGGCGGCGCGGGTTCGCGCCAGGTTCCGTCGGGGTGCCTGCCGCACGGTACAGATCGGTGGCGTCGTAGGGGTCCATGGGCAGTTCGGGGAGCCCCGATCTCCAGTGGCTCACGGCAGCGCTCCTTGTCGGCAGGTGATTCGCGGTCTATCTCAGGCTAGGGCGGCGGTGCCCGGCCGGATCGTCATCCGGCGGGGTCAGTACACCTTCGGGCCGAACAGTCGAGGCCGGTGTCGTCCGTCGGTGGTACCTGACCCGCCATGGACAACGCGCTGCGCCGGAGACGCCGCCCGACTTGGCTCATCCTGGTGGGGTTCTCGTGAGCGCAGGCTCTTGACCTGTGGGTTTGCCGAGATTGGGCGCCGTTCTGGGGCACTAATCTAGGGTTGGTTTGTGGCGTACATCCGGACTGTGCGAACCGGGTCGGGCGCGACGGCCGTGCAGTTGGTGGCGAAGCGGCGGGGCCGCCGGTGGGTTCTGGAGCACGTCGGCTCGGCCCACGACGAGGTCGAGCTCGCGGTTCTGGTGGCGGCTGCGCAGGGCCGGCTCGAGCAGCTCCAGCCCGCGCTGGACCTGGGCATCGAGGTCCCGGCCCGGGCGGCTCAGATGGTGCCCTCACCGGTCACGGATCGGCTTGGGGTGGAGTTGCCGGGGCGGCAGAGCACTGAGCCGGTGGCCGCGCCGCGGGTCGTGGGGGCCAGCAGTGACCTGCTCTTGGAGGTCCTGGCCGGGATG
>JBOFLG010000165.1:0-6359 GCA_051657745.1 Dermatophilaceae bacterium
TCGCCGCGTCGTATGCCGACCCCTCGCGCGCCCAGGCCGAACTCGGTTGGCGGGCAACGCGATCCGTGGACGACATGTGCGCCGACACGTGGCGCTGGCAGCGCCAGAACCCGCACGGCTACCCCCGCGGATGACGCCCGCCCGCCCGTCGCCCGGCGGTTCGGGCCCGGAGTCGCTCGAGGAGACGCGGGTCATCCTCGCGGACGCCGAGGCACGCCAGCGCCTGCACACCGCGGGCGATCAGCGGCACCTGCTACTCGGCGCGCGTGGATGACGACTACCCGGCAGGGCGTGCCACTGACCGGAGATTCGTGGCACACTGCTGTGATGGATGCCACCGTCGTACTGGGCCAGCAGGGCCGTCTGGTCATTCCGGCTGAGGTCCGGGCCGCCCTCGGGCTCGCTCCGGGTGATGTTCTGCACGTCCATCTGACGGGCCGGCGTGTCGTGTTGGAGCGACCCTCGGACGCCGCGTCCGAGCTGCGCGGGTTGGCTGCGACCGTCCCGAGATCCCGTTCGCTCGTCGACGAACTACTCGCCGAGCGCAGGCTCGCGGCAGCGACTGCCCAGTGACGGTGCTCGATGCGTCGGCCGTGCTCGCTCTGGTGCACGACGAGCCCGGCGCCGATGTCGTGATGTCCGCACTCGACGGGTCGTCACTGGGCGCGGCGAACCTGGCCGAGGTGATCGGGAAACTGGTCGACACCGGTGTCGACGTCACACGGGTCCGAGATCTGCTCACTGCGGCGGGAGTGACGATAGCGCCAGTCCTGGAGCTCGATGCGGAACTCGCCGGAGCCATGCGAGCGCTCGACGGAGGCACGAACCTCTCTCTCGGCGACCGGTGTTGCCTCGCGTTGACCGTGCGAAGCGACCCTCCCGAAGTCCTTACCGCAGACCGGGCGTGGGCGAGTCTCGAACTCCCAGTCCGGGTCCGACTCATCCGATGAGCAGCACCGCCACCCGCCGGCGCCAGCCCGCGAACACCAGGGCCTGCGGAGGGTGCCGCCGCCGATCTCGTGACCGCCGTCGCCACCGCGGCAGATACGGCCGCCGTCAGGTCGGTGACACGACCTCCAGGCCGTGCTCTCGGGCGGCGTCGGCGAGCCGATCGTCGTACGTGAGCAGGGCGTCGACATCCTCACCGACGAGCAGTGCAGTGGCGAGATGGATCGCGTCGAGCGAACGCAGGCGCGGATCGGAGAGCCGGCCGGCCGACTCGATGACGGCATCGCCGATCTCGACGACCTCCACCTCGCTGAGCACGACGTCGACCTGAGGTAGCCGCAGGGGTGCTCGCCGCAACGTGCCGCGCCTGGCCTCGACCTGCAGCAGCGCACTGGACACCAGCGCGGGGTCGCGGTCGAAATAGCGCTCCAACGCTGGCGTCGTGTCGTCCGGAAAGATCACTCTCAGCAGCGCGGAGGTGTCGATGTAGATCAATACCGCTCCTCGTCGCGCATGCGCATGAGCTCCTCGTACGGCGAGCTCTCGCCGGGCTCCGGTGGTGCGGGCGGCCCCAGCTCCTGGAGAGCGGCCCGGATCCCGCGGCCCTGTGCCCGGCGGACCTGTCCAGCGGCGACCAGCCGCTCGAAGGTCGTCCTCGGTTCCTCCGCCGGAACCAGATAGGCCACCAGCTTGCCGCGTCGCGTCACCGGCACACGCATGCCGTGCTCGGCCATGTCCACGTAGCGCGAGGCGTCCTGACGGAGTTCGCGGATGCCGATGCTCTCGGGCTCACCCATGGTGAGAGAGTAGCACTTTGGTGCTACTTAATTGCCGTCACTCGATCAACTCCCGCGCCCTACAGCTCGTGGACACACAAGGCGGGTCGACACCCGCGCGGGTCGCGGATCTCGGGAGAGTCAGCGGGCGACGTACTCGGCGAGGTACTGGCCGGTGCGGGTGGAGCGGGCCGCGACAAGGTCGGCGGGGGTGCCTTCGAAGACGATACGCCCGCCGTCGTGGCCAGCGCCGGGGCCGAGGTCGATGATCCAGTCGGCGTGCGCCATCACGGCCTGGTGGTGTTCGATGACGATGACCGAGCGGCCGGAGTCGACCAGTCGGTCCAGCAGCCCAAGCAGCTGCTCGACATCGGCGAGGTGCAGGCCGGTGGTTGGTTCGTCAAGCACATAGACCTCGCCCTTCTCGGCCATCTGCACGGCGAGTTTGAGCCGCTGCCGCTCCCCACCGGACAGCGTGGTCAGCGGCTGCCCGAGGGTGAGGTACCCGAGCCCGACATCCGCCAGCCGGGCCAGGATGACGGCCGCGGCCGGGGTGCGCGCCTCGCCCGCGGCGAAGAACCCCGCCGCCTCGGCCACCGGCATGGCCAGCACCTCGGCGATGTTCTTCCCCCCGAGGGTGTGCTCGAGCACCCCTGCCTGAAACCGGCGGCCGCCGCAGTCCTCGCAGGTCGACGAGACCGTGGCCATCACTCCGAGCTCGGTGAAGATGACCCCGGCACCGTTGCAGGTGGGGCAGGCGCCCTCGGAGTTGGAGCTGAACAGGGCCGGCTTGACGCCGTTTGCCTTGGCGAAGGCTTTGCGGATCGGTTCCAGCAGAGCGGTGTACGTGGCCGGGTTGCTACGCCGGGAGCCCTTGATCGCGCCCTGGTCGATGACCACCACCCCGTCGCGGCCCGCGACCGAGCCGTGCACCAGCGAACTCTTGCCCGACCCGGCCACCCCGGTGATGACGCAGAGCACCCCGAGCGGGATGTCGACATCAACACCCTGGAGGTTGTGCGTACTCGCGCCGCGCACCGCCACCACCCCGGATGGCGCGCGCACGGCATCCTTGAGCCGGGCCCGGTCGTCAAGGTGCCGCCCGGTGACCGTGCCCGATGCGCGCAGCCCGGCAACGGTGCCCTCGAAACAGATCTCGCCGCCCGCAGTGCCGGCGCCCGGCCCGAGGTCGACCACATGGTCGGCAATACCGATGGTCTCCGGCTTGTGCTCGACGACGAGCACGGTGTTTCCCTTGTCGCGCAACCGGATCAGCAGATCATTCATCCGCTCGATGTCGTGCGGGTGCAGGCCGATCGTCGGCTCGTCGAACACGTACGTGACATCGGTCAGCGAGGAGCCGAGGTGGCGGATCATCTTCGTCCGCTGCGCCTCACCACCGGAGAGCGTCCCGGCTGGGCGGTCCAGGGAGAGGTAGCCCAGGCCGATATCGGTGAACGAATCGAGCAGATGCCGCAGGCCGTCCAGCAGCGGCGCCACCGAGGGCTCCTCGAGCCGACGGACCCAGCCGGCGAGGTCGCTGATCTGCATCGCGCACACCTCGGCGATGTTCACCCCGTCGATCCGCGACGAGCGGGCCTCTGCGCTCAGCCGGGTGCCGTCGCAGTCCGGGCAGGTCTGGAACACGACCGCCCGCTCCACGAACCGCCGCACGTGCGGCTGCATCGCCTCCGGGTCCTTGGTGAGGATCGACTTACGGATCTTCGGGATGACGCCCTCAAACGTGAGGTTGACCCCCTCGACCCGGATCTTCGTCGGCTCCGCGAACAGCATGGTGTCGAGCTGCTTTGTCGTGAACCCCGCGATCGGGGTATCCATCGGCAACTGCATCCCCTCGAACAGGCGGCCGTACCAGCCGTCCATCGAGTACCCCGGCACCAACAGCGCCCCGTCACGCAACGACTTCGACTCGTCATACAGGGCGGTGCGGTCGATGTCATTCATCCGGCCCATGCCCTCACACCGTGCGCACATGCCACCCAGATAGACCGCATCACGCACCACCTTCTTCTCCACCCGGCCGCCCTTCTCGGTGCTCATCACCCCACCGGCCCGCCGGGTCGGCACGTTGAACGAGAACGCTGTCGGCGGCCCAACCTGCGGTACTCCGATGCGGCTGAACAGGATTCGCAGCATCGCGTTCGCGTCGGTGGCAGTGCCCACCGTGGAGCGCGGGTTGGCGCCCATCCGCTCCTGGTCGACGATGATCGCGGTCGTCAGTCCCTCGAGCCGGTCCACCTCAGGCCGGGCCAGGCTCGGCATGAACCCCTGGACGAACGCGCTGTAGGTCTCGTTGATGAGCCGCTGCGACTCGGCCGCGATGGTGCCGAACACCAGCGAGCTCTTGCCCGAGCCGCTGACCCCGGTGAACACGGTGAGTCGGCGCTTGGGCAGGTCGACGCTGACATCCTTGAGAGTGTTCTCGCGGGCACCGTGCACCCGGATGACGTCATGGCCGTCGGCGGTGTGCAGGTCGGTACGCAGGTCGCTAGCTCGGGGCGTGGACTCGGTGGTCGTCATCCTGCTCATTCTGCTGGAACTCGACCGCCCCACCACGATGAAGACCGGCCCTGGACCCAGCCGAAACTGAGCGGAACCGGTCATGAATCCTGTGACTGCACCAGGGGTTGGACGAATGTCGTGTCAGGCCGTCCGATTGGCGACCCTGCGCCACCCACCACCTCGGCGTCGTCTGGGCGAGACGGTCGCTTGACCGGATGATGCGCGGCATTCGACTGGTTTCAGTGCTCGCGCACCCCTCCTGACCACCGATAGAAGAAGCCACGTCCACGCCGGGCGGTACTTGACGGTTCGAGCAGCCCCTCGGCCTCGAGATCCTTCAGCACGATTCCCACGTTCGAGGCGCTGGCACCGACCATCGAGCCGAGTTCGGTCGTACTGATCCGGCCGCGCGCTCGCGCGTATCCGCGGGCGACTTCGGCCCGCGTCGGCAGCGCCCTGGCCTGGCCCACGTCACGGTCCCGACCTCGCAGAACCTCCACTGCGTCGGGATGGAGCGTCCACACAGGCTCGGTCCCCGCGGGAACCCCGCTGACGGAACGGAGTAACGGCGTCGTGGTGACGACAGCGCGGGACAGCTTGGCGATTGCGCCTCGTGCTTCATCCACGGTCAGCTGGATGAGCGGAGCTGCCCGCGTCGTGTCGACCCAGCCAGTCGTGAGCAAGCGCCGGAGCAGGAGCAGCGAGTTGATGTCCTGTGACTCCTCAACCGGCCGGACACTGTTCAACCAGAGCATCCACCCCTCATCGAGGGTGTCCCCCACCAGGGAGGCCCGCACAATCGGTCCGGTGATCTCTCGGATGTCGGGCGGTTGGTGACCGAGCCGAACCATCTCGCGCACCATCCGGTCGACGCCGATGCCTTCGCGTTCCGCCACCCCGAGGTCGGCCAGCAACTGCGTGAGCGCCCGATTCCGCGACTGCGAGGGATGGGTGATGATGTTGTCTTCGTTCACACCTCCGAAGAAGCCGCCGGGGCTGGTGACGCGCAAGGTGCGTCCTACGTGTTCGACGACCGTGGGCTCGGCCTGCCCCCACTCACGGTGGGCGATTCCGTTGACGACGCCCTCCCGTGCGGCAAGGCGGGGGATCTCCCGGATCTGGCCGACGGTCAGCCCGGTCTGGAGGTGGCGGGTGGCGTTGTGGGCATCGATGACGGTGAAGACCTCGACCAACTCCTCGAGCACGGAGCGGTCGGTACGCCTGACCCGAGCAGTACTGTCTCCACCGGCATGTGCCCGTCGCACGTAGTCGACACTGGCAGCTCCGCGGCCGACGAAGGTGAGCACACCCGCGTTGGTCAGGTTCCCCTGGCCCGTCACCGCGTTGAGTCGGCGCAGCAGTTGCGCGTCGCTGGCGGCAGCCAGTTCGCGCGATGACTCGTCGCCTCTCTCGCGGAGGAAGTCGCGGGCCACCGCCAAGGCTTGAGGCCGTGCCTGGGCAGCGGGCACGGTGGACTCCTCAGCAGACCAGTCGTAGTTGAGCGTGGCCATCCTGCGGGCGTGCCACGTCGCGGCATCCACCTCGACACAGTGATCCCCGACCCGCCAGTGGATCTTTCCCTTCGTCCGGATCGGCTCGATCGCCGTGGGCACCACGACCGCGAGAAGCCGAACGCCACGGACGAAGAGCTGCTCGACGTCCACGGTGAGCTGTCGCTGAGTCAGTTCATAGAGGCGGTGCCGCAGCCACTCCCGGTCCAGCGCCGCGCCGACGAGGGCCCCATCGTCCGCGACACCGACGAGCAACGCTCCGCCACCGGGGGTGTTCGCCATGCAGGCGGCCTCTTCGGCAAGGTGCTGTGCCGCGATCTCGTTCGTGGCGGTTCCCGGGCCCAGGGCTCCGGTGCGGTCACGCCGGCCGGCCTCCTCCTTGAGGTCGACCCGCTCGGTCTCCCATCCCCCCCGGGACACACCGCCGTCAAGGTCGGCGATCACGCGCGACAGTTCTGCTCGGACTGGGTCGTCGCCGAAATGTATGCGCACGAGCCGAGTATGCCATCGCGCCATAATTAAATGAGATGCAAAATTATGGCAGATCGCCGGCGACCGCGAACCGTCCGCCGCCCGCACCCCTGCGCCGGGAGCGACCTAG
>JBOFLG010000166.1:0-5512 GCA_051657745.1 Dermatophilaceae bacterium
GTGATGACCGCGTCCGTGAACGTCTCATACGTGAACGACGTGGAGCGGTTCAGCGGATCCTTCGCCGAGGTCAACCTGCCAGCCGCGTCATACCCGTACGTCCACGTCCGACCCACCGGACCCGCCACCGAGGCCACCCGCGCCCCGGCCCAGGTGAAGGACAACGTCCGACCGGCCGCGTCGGTGACCGTAGCCAACCTGCCGCTGACGTACCCCAACGTGGTGACCTCACCGTTACGGTCAGCCACCGACAGGAGCGCACCGGCAGCGTCGAACGTGTACGCGGTGCGATCCCGGGTGTCGGTCAGGACGAAGGTGTTGCCGGGGCCAGTGTCGAGCTCGGCGTGGACCCGCGGCGCCGCCCAATACCCACTGTCGTTCTTCGTGAACCTCGACCGCGCACCGTTGCCGTCCACCACCGTCACCGTGCTCACCCCAGTCGCGGTGTCCGTCGCGGTGACCAGCCGCGTCTCCAGGTTGGAGCGCCACCCGAACCCGAACATCCCCGCCTCGGACGCACCCGCCGAGGAATACGTCCTCGACAGCTCCAACCCCGGCCCCCGACCCGGCACCGCAACATCACTGAACGCGTGCCAGAACACCCCCGTCGCGGTATTCACCGGCTGCCCCACCGAGCACGGTTTGTCGCACGACTCGAACTTCGACGGCGCCCCACCCTGGGACTCCCGCAAATCGCTCAACAACTCCCGAGCCGCGTCACCGCTGACCAACGTGTCACCAGACTGCATCACCACCGAATACGTCGGATCCGGCAACGGCTGCTGCGCGCTGGCACTGCTCACCGCGACTACCATCGGCGCGCCCACCTGCGACGGGGACAGCGAACAACTCAACCCGTCACCGCAGGTCTTGATCCGACTGCTAAATCCGCCGAGCTTGGTCGTGTCGTAGATCGAGATGTGAACATATGGATTGCTCGGTATACCAATGTCGTAGTTCCACCTCGCGGTGGTGCCGTCGAACGTCACCTCCCATGGCGGCGAAACATATGGTGCAGTGATGGCGACGATGTCGGATCTGACGATCGACCCGTAATACTTCGGAGCCGCCACCCCCAACTTCACCACAGCGACAAACTTGCCCCGATACGCATGCGGCAAGGCATCAATCGTCACCGAGGAGGCGTTGTTGACAGCTTTGTCGACCCGGACAGGTTCGTACGCATCCTTCTCGTAGATCGCCGCGATACCCCCAACCTTCACCGGCAGATAGTTCGTCGTCGCAGTCAACCGGATGAACGTCGGGATATTCAGGTCCCGCGTCATGGAGACGGTCCACGCCGGAGCATCCACATACGACGACTCCCCGACCTTCGACCCCGCAGCCACCGACCCCCACACATCAGGCGGGGTGATCCCAGTCGTGACCACCGCCACATACACCGGCTCCTTCCCCGTCGGCGTCGTCGGACCGAACCGGCACGACGTCGCCCCCACAGCACACGGCGAGTAGTTCTCGGTCCGGATCAACTCCGTCCCACCAAAACGGCGCCCCACCTCGTACAACACCACCCGCTCCCCCGACGCCACCGCACGGCTCAACGACACCGTGAACTTCAACTCATACCCCGGATCCGGGCCGAACTTCTCATGCACCACGTTCGTGATCGGCCCAGGACCCACATCCAGACTCGGCGCCGCCCGCACCCCCGACGACGGCACTGATGTGACCGTCGACGGCACCACCGACGTCACCGACCCCGCCGCCGCAGCACCCTGGACACCAGCCGCAACCGGCGCCTGCGCACCAACTGATACCGGGGCAGCCTCAGCCACCTGCGCCGCACCCACCACCGCCGCCAACACCACGGTCAGCACCACCGCCACCCACCGCCGACACCGACCCCCCACCGACTCGACGCCACCACTTGCGAACACGCGCGCAGACATCACACAACTCCACCCGACAGGACCCCCCCCCAGCGGGAGGCCAGCAACCCACAAACCTAGAACCCCCACCACCCAACCCATCCACAAACCGCCACCACCTCAACCGTTCAGCCACCCACCACCAACCGAACAGCGACCCACGACCGCCTGACCGCTCCCGCATTGCCCCGCCGATCCGGACGCGACCCGCCGTGCCTGGGTCCGGTGCGGGCGATCGACATCCGCGTTCGAGGTCGGCGTGGGGCGAACTCGGCGCGGGTGCTGCGGTTACCGTGCCGCGACGGCTCTCGCGAAGCCTGTAGTCACTCGGCCACTCGCTGGCCGCGAGGCAGACGCAGGGCTACCGGGCGCCGACAGGGCGAGCCGAGCAGGCCACCGCGCCGAGAGCGGCCCGGGCCTCGGCCTCGGCCTCGGCCAGCGCGGCACGAGCCGCATCGAGCCGGGCCAGCGCGGCGTCATCCGGCTTCAGATGGCGGCGGCGAGCGCGCGCGAGCACCTTGGCTGCGGCCGACTCGACCGGCAGAGTCGGCGGGATGCCGTGCAGCAACTCGGCACCCGCGTCGCCAGCGTCGGTGCCGGCTGCGCCGACGCCATCGGACGAAGCACCAGACTCTCGAACCGACCTCTCCTGGAGTTTGATTCGCTCCCACTCCTGCTCGACCTCGTCCGGTGTTGAGGCCGCGCCGTCGGCGAAGACGTGCGGATGACGCCGCACCAGCTTCTCGACGAGCAGCCCGGCGACGGTGTCGACGTCGAAGGAGCCGTCGGCGGCATCCTCGGCCACCCGGGCATGAAAGACCACCTGGAGCAGCACGTCGCCGAGCTCCTCGGCGATGTGCGCCGCGTCGCCCTCGGAGATCGCCGCGAGCACCTCATGGGCTTCCTCGACCAGGTACGGCGCCAACGACTCGTGGGTCTGCTCGGCATCCCACGGGCACCCTCCGGCCGACCGGAGCCGGTCCATCACCGCGACCACGTCGAGCAGCCGGGCACCGGGCACGTCCCAGGACCCGAGAAGTACCTCCACCTCTGGCGGGGTCTCGAGCCGCGACACCTCGGCCGCGATCGCATCGGCGAGCCCGGGGTCGCCGTCGACCGAGCCGAGCCACACCACGTCATCCGACGCCGCGGACCCCACCAGGCGGCGGGCTAGTGCCGGCGCCGACGCATCGGCAGACGTGGATGCCGCCGTCGCTTCCGACGGGTCGGCGGACTCGGGGGTCGGCTCGCCGACGGAGTCGGCCGGCTGCACCGCGAACCCCGCCTCGGCGACCGCGGCGGCGAGCGGGTCGTCGAGGTCGCGACAGACCACCTGGGTGGCCTCGGTGACCGCCTGCCACGCCTCGCGGGTGAGCAGCCCGGGCGCGACCCGGGGGGTGGTGTGGAGCAGCCGGAGCCGCCCGGCGCTCACGGAGCCGGCGGCGGCTCGGGAGCCGGCGGCGCCTCGAGCGAGGGTGAGGCGGTGGGCGACAGCGAGATCCAGCCCGGCGCGCCCGGCTGCACACTGACGTTGCTCCGGTCGTAGGCGCCGTACCGCGGGTTGACCTCGACCGTCAACGCGGACAACTCGTCGCCGATCTGCTGCCCCAGCGCCTCGTCGAGCGCACCGCTCTGACGGGCCTGACCGATCGCGCGGTTGAGCCGGAGGATCTCGACGGTCGCCGCGCTCGGCTCCTCGACACCGCGCTCCGCGGCATCGGCCCGAGCCACCGACTCGGACACCACGACGCCGCGCCCAGCAAGGTTGTCGAGCACCACCGGTGCCTGGATCAGCGCGGTGAGCGTGTTACTCGGCGCGAGCTCGCCCTCGACCAGGGCCGGCTCCATCCCGTTGATGTCGCTGGTGGCCTGCTGCACGTCGGTCTCACTGATGACGGTGCCGTCCACCACGGCGGCCTGGTCGGTGCGCACCGTGCCGCAGCCGGTGGCGGTGAGCACCGCCGCACAGGACGCTGCCGCGGTCAGCAGGGTGGCGGCCCGGCGAATCCGTTGGCTCACGAGGGTCCTTTCACGAGTCAGGCGCCGCGGGACGCGGACGCCGGAGTGGCCGCGGAGGCGGCTACCCGGGCGGCTTCGCCCACATTGTCCACGACCACCGAGCGGATGACGCCACCCGCCCAGTCCAGCACCTCACGGTCCCGCAGTGGCCGGCCGCCGACGCGTGCCGTGGCCGGCCGCGGCACCAGGATCGTGGACTGCGCCGGCTTCACGATCGAGCGCGGATAAAGCCGGTTCAGCCGCAACTGCTGACTCTCGCGCAACTCGACCGGCCCGAACCGCACGTACTGGCCCTGCAGGCTGATGTCGGCGATCCCGGCGGACCGGGCGACGGTGCGCAACCGGGCCACCTCGAGCAGGACCCGCACCGGCTCCGGTGGCTGGCCGTACCGGTCGACCAACTCGGCCTCGATCTCGGCGAGTTGGGCGTCATCCACCACAGCGGCGAGCTTCTTGTACATCTCCAACCGGAGCCGCTCGTGCGGGATGTAGTCGTGCGGCAGGTGGGCGTCGACCGGCAACTCGACCTTGATCTCGGCCGGGGCCTCCTCGGCCTCACCTCGGAACGCCGCCACCGCCTCGCCGACCAGCCGCACGTACAGGTCGAAGCCGACTCCGGCGATATGCCCGCTCTGCTCGCCGCCGAGTAGATTGCCCGCGCCGCGGATCTCGAGGTCCTTCATCGCCACCGCCATGCCGGCGCCGAGGTCGCTGTTGGTGGCGATGGTCTGCAGCCGGTCCAGCGAGGTCTCGGTGAGCGGCGTCTCCGGCGGGTAGAGGAAGTAGGAGTACGCGCGTTCGCGGCCTCGCCCCACTCGCCCGCGCAGCTGGTGCAACTGACTCAGGCCGAGCCGGTCGGCCCGCTCGACGATGAGCGTGTTGGCGTTGGAGATGTCGAGCCCGGTCTCGACGATCGTCGTGCAGACCAGCACGTCGTACTTCTTCTCCCAGAAGTCGACCACCACCTGCTCCAGCCGGTGCTCGCCCATCTTGCCGTGCGCGGTGGCGACCCGGGCCTCCGGGACGAGTTCGCGGATGCGGCTCGCCGCCTTCTCGATGGTGGACACCTTGTTGTGCACGAGGAACACCTGGCCCTCGCGCATCAGCTCGCGCCGGATCGCCGCAGTGATCGTCTTCTCGTCGTAGGCCCCGACGTAGGTGAGCACCGGATGCCGCTCCTCAGGCGGGGTCTGCAGGGTGGACATCTCCCGGATGCCGGTGACCGCCATCTCGAGCGTGCGCGGGATCGGGGTGGCCGACATCGCGAGCACGTCGACCGAGGTGCGCAGCGACTTCAGCTGCTCCTTGTGCTCGACCCCGAAGCGCTGTTCCTCGTCGACGACGACCAGCCCGAGTTCCTTGAACCGCACCTCTTTTCCAAGCAGCCGGTGGGTGCCGATCACCACATCGACCGAGCCGTCGGCAAGGCCCGCGAGCACCGCGCGCGCCTCGGCATCCGTCTGGAATCGGGACAGCCCCTTGACCACCACCGGGAACCCGGCGTACCGCTCGGCGAACGTATTGACGTGCTGCTGCACCAAGATGGTCGTGGGGCAGAGCACCACCACCTGGGTGCCGTCCTGCACCGCCTTGAACGCGGCCCG
>JBOFLG010000167.1:0-48482 GCA_051657745.1 Dermatophilaceae bacterium
TCGCCAATTACCTCGACACCATTCCCCAGTCCCACCGGGGGTCGGTCACGTTCGACGTCCTCGACATCATCGGCCGGTCCGGGTTCGGGATCGGCAGCGCGGGCCTCCCGGCCTACAGCGTGCTCATCGAGGGCTTCACTCAGGCGCTCGACAACGACGTGGTGTTGTCGATGAAGCAGGGCAATATCGCCGCGCCGAGTCGGGTGGTCCGCGACGACCGGGCCGCGGGCTTCTTCGAGCATCACGGCCACCGCACGGCGATCTCGCAGCGCGCGCTCCAGGCGCATGCCGACCGGTTCCTCGGCTGGACCTCGCTGACCGGCCGCGGCGGCCAGGTCGGCTACGTGGTGAGCGAGGTGTCACCGTATGAGGCCGACCTGTCCTGGGACGACGTCACCGAGCCCGACGAGTTCGCCCTCCTGGTGCCACAACTCGGCCGGGCCACCGCCAAGATCCACTGCGTCGCGGACTCCGAATCCGAGCAGGACCTGGTCACGGTGAGTGTCGAGGAGGCCGTGGGTCGTTCGATCGGCAGCGACGTCGAGGGCCTGGTCGCCGCCCTGACCGGATTCGCGCACGAGTACGCCGGGCAGGCCCGTGAGGATCATGAGCTGTTCGTTGACGCCTTCCGCCACGGCGCCTTCGAGCATGTTGCCCCCACCTGAGCGGCGGCGAACATCGAGCCACTCGGTGATGCAGCCCCAGGCGTCCACCGGCGCGAGTGGGGTGGTCGTGACCCAGGGGTGGGTGATGGGCACCACTGGTGCGGACGGGATTCTGCGGGTGAGCTCGGGCGAGATGCCGCCGGCGGTCAGGCGGTGAGGTCGGTGAACTCGTCGGCGAACTGGGTGCGGTACAACTCCGCGTACAACCCACCCCGAGCCACCAGGTCCGCGTGCGTGCCACGTTCAACGATCCGGCCCTCATCGACGACGAGGATCTCGTCGGCATGCCGCACCGTCGACAGGCGGTGCGCGATGACCAGGGCGGTCCGGTCGCGCAGCGCGTTGTCGAGCGCTGCCTGAAGCGCCTGCTCACTCTCGCTGTCCAGATGTGCAGTGGCCTCGTCCAGCACGATCAGGCCCGGACCCTTCAACAGCAGGCGAGCGATGGCCAGCCGCTGCTTCTCGCCGCCGGACAGCCGATGGCCGCGGTCGCCGACCACGGTATCGAGGCCGGACGGAAGCGACTCGACGAGCGGCCACACCTGGGCCGCGCGCAGCGCATCCGCCATCTCGGACTCGGTGGCATCAGGCCTGGCATAGCGCAGGTTGGCGCGGATGGTGTCGTGAAACAGGTGCGCCTCCTGGGTCACCACTCCCACGGCGTCGCGCAGCGACTCCAGACTCACCGTCTGAAGGTCGGCGCCATTGACCCGAACCACGCCCGACGTCGGGTCGTAGAGCCGGGCGACCAGCCCGGTGATCGTCGTCTTGCCGGCCCCGCTCGGACCGACGAGCGCGACCAGGGTGCCCGGCTCTACCGAGAAGGAGACATCGCGCAACACCGGATCGCCGCCGCGCCGATCACCGGTCGCCACCGACTCCAGCGACGCCAGGGACACCTCATCCGCTGACGGGTACGTGAACGAGACATGCTCCACATCGACCCGCACCGGGCCCCCTGGAACCGGCCCGGCATCCGGTGCCTCGGCAACGAGCGGCTCGAGATCGAGCACCTCGAAGACCCGCTCGAACGAGACCAGCGCGGTCATGATGTCGACCCGTACGTTCGAGATCGCGGTGAGTGGGCCGTAGAGGCGGGCGAGCAGTGCGGCGAGGGCGAGCAGAGTGCCCACCGTGAGGGTGCGATCAGCGGCGAGCACGCCACCAACGCCGTACACCATCGCAGTGGCGAGCGACGCCACGAGCGTGAGCCCGACGAAGAACACCGACCGGTTCATCGCGATGCGCACCCCGATGTCGCGGACCTGGGCGGCCCGCTCGGCGTACTCGGCATCCTCGGTGGCAGGTCGGCCGAACAACTTGACCAGCAGCGCCCCGGCGACGTTGAACCGCTCGTTCATCCGGGTGCTGACGTCGGCATTCAGGCTCATCTGCTGGTGGGTGAGCGCCGCGAGCCGCTTGCCCATCGCCCGAGCCGGGAGCAGGAACACCGGCACCAGCGCGAGCGCCCCGAGCGTCAACGGCCAGGACAGCAGCAGCATGGCGCCGACAATCAGCACCAGCGACACGGCGTTGCTGACCACGCTCGACAACACCGAGGTGAATGCCTGCTGGGCGCCGATGACGTCGCTGCCGAGCCGCGAGACCAGGGCTCCCGTCTGGGCCCGGGTGAAGAAGGCGACCGGTTGGCGGAGTACGTGCGCGAACACCTGGGTACGGAGGTCGTAGATGAGGCCCTCGCCGATCCGGGCCGAGAACCACCGCTGCACCAGCGTCAGCAGGGCGCTCGCCACCGCGATCAGCGCCACGAGCAGGGCAAGCCGGATGACGACACCGCGGTCCTGGGGGATGACGCCGTCGTCGACGAGTGCCTTCAGGAGCAACGGCGTCGCAACGACGAGGGAGGCATCCACGACGACGAGCGCGAGGAATGCCGCGATCTGCCGCCGGAAAGGCAGGGCGTATCCCACCACCCGTCTCGTCGTCCCCGGCCGGAGACCCCGCTCAGCGACGCTGGAGTCCTGGGAGAGGCTCCGCATCGCCATCCAACCGCTGGTGCTCACGCGTGTGCGCTCCTTGTCGTCGTCTCGGACAGTGAACCACCAGCCCCCGGCCCACTGTTCCGCCCACGCCACACCGCAGTCACACGAACCGGGCCGCGCCACAGCCACGTCGAACCGCAGCACGACCGAACTGGTGCGCACCCAGTCCTGGGAGCGGCAGGAGCGGGTTAGGCGAGCGTGACCAGGTCGCGGTAGTCAGCGCCCCAGAGGTCCTCGACCCCGTCGGGCAGGAGCAGGATGCGCTCGGGTTCGAGCGCCTCCACCGCACCCTCGTCGTGGCTCACCAGCACCACGGCGCCCTCGTAGGTGCGCAGCGCCCCGAGGATCTCCTCGCGCGAGGCTGGGTCGAGGTTGTTCGTCGGCTCATCGAGCAGCAGCACGTTGGCGCTCGACACGACGAGCAGCGCCAGGGAGAGCCGGGTCTTCTCGCCGCCGGACAGCACCCCGGCCGGCTTCGTCACGTCATCGCCGGTGAAGAGAAACGAGCCGAGCACTTTGCGCACATCGGTCTCGCCGAGGTCGGGCGCGGCCGACTTCATGTTCTCCAGCACGGTGCGCCCGACGTCGAGGTTCTCGTGCTCCTGGGCGTAGTAGCCGACCTTCAGCCCGTGCCCCGGCTCGACCTGCCCGGTGTCGGGGTCATCGACGCCGGCGAGCATCCGCAGCAGGGTGGTCTTCCCGGCCCCGTTGAGACCCAGCACGACGACCCGCGAGCCGCGGTCGACGGCGAGGTCGACGTCGGTGAAGACCTCCTGGGAGCCGTAGGACCGGGACAGCCCGGACGCTCGCAGCGGGGTGCGCCCGCACGGCGCTGGCTTCGGGAAACGCAACCGGGCCACCTTGTCGTGGGCCCGCTCGGCCTCGAGCCCGCCGAGCAGCCGCTCGGCACGACGGGCCATATTTTGGGCCGCGACGGTCTTGGTGGCCTTGGCACGCATCTTGTCGGCCTGCGCCATCAGCGCCCCGGCCTTCTTCTCGGCGTTGGCCCGCTCGCGCTTGCGCCTGCGCTCGTCGGTCTCGCGCTGACGCAGGTAGGCGCTCCAGCCGAGGCTGTATTGGTCGAGTTCGCCCCGGTTGGCGTCCAGATGGAAGACCTTGTTCACCACCTCGCCGAGCAGTTCGACGTCGTGGCTGATGACGACCAGCCCACCCCGGTAGGTCTTGAGGTGGTCGCGCAGCCACACCACCGAGTCAGCGTCGAGGTGGTTGGTCGGCTCGTCGAGCAGCAGCGTCGAGGCACCGGAAAAGAGGATCCGTGCCAGCTCGATGCGCCGACGCTGGCCACCGGACAGCGTGCCGAGGGTCTGCTCGAGCACCCGCTCCTGGAGCCCGAGCGCGCCGGCGATCCGAGCCGCCTCGGACTCGGCCGCATACCCACCGGCGGCGGTGAACTCGGCGTCCAGGCGGCTGTACCGGCGCATGGCCCGCTCCTGCCGCTCCCCCGACTCGCTGGCCATGGTGTGCTCGGCGGCGCGCAGATCGCGGACGATGGCATCAAGCCCACGAGCCGAGAGCACCCGGTCCCGCGCCACCACGGAAAGGTCCACACCGCGCGGGTCCTGCGGTAAGTATCCGACCTCGCCACCGCGGGTGATCGTGCCGGCCGCTGGGATGGTCTCGCCCGCGAGCGCCTTCGTGAGGGTGGTCTTGCCGGCGCCGTTCCGGCCGACCAGGCCGACCCGGTCGCCGGCCCCCACGCGGAAGGTGGCGTCACCGAGCAGGAGACGGGCCCCGGCACGCAACTCCACGGACACAGCGGTGATCACGAGCGGGCCTTTCGAGAGAGCGGATGACGTGCGCCCACCACGGGCGAGCCGCGACATGAGCGGGCACGGACGCCTCTAGTCTAGGTCGGGCCCGCGGATGCAGCGGCCACGCCCGGGTTCGGAGGAACCGCAGATGAGCTTCAACGACGACGTCACCCTTGACACCTCGCAGGTCGGCTCGGGTGGCTCCGGTGGCGGTGGTCGGGCGCCAGGTGGCCTTGCGGTCGGAGGCGGCGTCGGCGGACTGGTGGTCCTCGTGCTCTCGCTGGTCTTCGGCATCCCGCTCGGGCAGGGTGACCCCACCGTCGGCGGCGCATACGATCCAGGGCAGGTCCAGCCCGGCGGCGAGCAAAACGGCAACCGCTTCGACAAGTGCAAGACCGGCGCGGATGCCGACCGCGACGTCGAGTGCCGGGTCATCGGCACGGTCAACTCGGTGCAGGCGTTCTGGGCCGGGGAACTGCCGCGGGTCGGCAAGGAGTGGCGGCGCACCCAGACGGTGCTCTACCAAGGCTCCACCCAGTCGGCGTGCGGCACCGCGAGTAACCAGGTCGGCCCGTTCTACTGCCCGGTCGACGCCACGGTGTACATCGACGCGAGCTTCTTCGAGATCCTCGAGCAGCAGTTCGGTAGCAGCGCTGGACCGCTGGCCCAGGAGTACGTGGTGGCGCACGAGTATGGCCACGCCCTACAGGACCAGCTCGGCATCCTCGCTCGTGCCCGGCAGGGCGACGCCGGACCCGAGTCGAACGGGGTGCGGGTCGAGTTGATGGCCGACTGCCTCGGTGGGGTGTGGGCCCACCACGCGAGCCAGGTGCCCGACGAGGACACCGGTAAGCCGTTCCTCGAGCCGCTCAGCGACGCTGATGTGCGTGACGCGCTCTCGGCCGCAGCGTCGGTCGGCGACGACCGGATCCAGGAGAAGACCCAGGGTCAGGTCACCCCCGAGAGTTGGACTCACGGCTCGGCGGCGGCTCGGCAGAAGTGGTTTCTCGTGGGCTACGAGACCGGGGACCTCAATCGCTGCGACACCTTCGCGGTCGAGTCGGTCAACTGAGCACGACCGGAACGACCGGCCCGCGCCGGCGATCTCCAGCGCTACTCGTCGATAGTCACGCGCACGGCCCGACCGCGCTCGACCGCCGTGCGGAGCACGTCAAGCCGCGGGTCGGGCAGGTCGTAGAACTCGCGGATCGGCAGGGTGCGGAGTCCAGCCAACCGCTGGTCCACGAGCACCGCCGCAACGAGCGATCGGTCGCCTCCGACGACCACGCCGCGCGCGTCATCCGCGCCGCTGCCACTGGATGACGGTGGCGAGCCGGATGACGCGGACCCACCAGCGCGCAGAATCCGCACGGCGTGCTCGGTTGCTGCGCCGACCAGTTCGTCGGCCTGGTTGGCGCGGCGGCGGGCGAACCGCTGCTGGCTCCATCCGCCGGCCGCGGTGCGCGACTGCACATATCGGGTGCCAACCTTGTGCGCCACCAGCCGGCCACCCACCGCCACCCCGACCGCATAGCCGCCCCGACGGACGAGCAGCAGGCCCAACGGGTCGTGGTCGAATCGCTCGACCACAGCGACCCGCTGCGGCCCATCGGGATTGTTGGCCGCGAACCGCTCGAGCCAGCGGTCGAACCGCTCGGGCGCGACCTCGACCGTGCGGATCCCCACCGGCAGGTGTGGTCAGAGGTTGAAGCCGAGGGCACGCAACTGCTCACGCCCGTCGTCGGTGATCTTGTCCGGGCCCCACGGCGGCATCCACACCCAGTTGACCCGATACGACGCGACTAGCCCCTCCAGCGACGAGGCGGTCTGCTCCTCGATGACGTCGGTGAGTGGGCAGGCCGCCGAGGTCAGCGTCATGTCGATGACAGCATGGTTCTGGCCATCGACGGTGATGCCGTACACCAGCCCGAGGTCGACGACATTGATGCCGAGTTCGGGGTCGACGACGTCACGCATCGCCTCCTCGACATCAGCGACGTTCGCGGGGGTGGCGGTCTGGCTCATCGGGTTTCTCCTTCGGCCTGGTGCAGCGCATCGGTCAACGCCATCCATGGCAGCAGGCCGCACTTGACCCGCGCCGGGTACTTCGCGACTCCGGCGAGTGCGACGCCGTCGCCGATGGTGGACTCGTCTCCGGGGTTCTCGCCGCGGCTGGTGAGCATGGCGTGCATGGCCTCATGGACCCGACGAGCCTCGGTCACCGACCGGCCGGTGATCTCGTCGGCGAGCATTGACGCCGAGGCAACACTGATCGAGCAGCCGGTGGCGTCGTAGGAGACATCCTCAACCACGGCGCCGCCGCCGTCGCCAAGCAGCCGCACGCGCAGGGTGACCTCATCGCCGCAGGTCGGGTTCACGTGGTGCACCTCGGCCGCGAACGGCTCCCGCAGCCCGGCCCGAACCGGGCGCTTTGAATGCTCCAGAATCAACTCTTGGTAGAGGTCCATTACGCCGGAACCTCGACGCCGAACACCGCGGGCACCTGGTCGAGCGCATCGAGTGCGGCGTCGATCTCGGCGGGCGTGGTGTACACCGCGAGACTGGCCCGCGTGCTGGCCGTGACACCGAGCGCGCGGTGCAGCGGCCACGCGCAGTGGTGCCCCACCCGGACGGCAACGCCCTGGTCGTCGAGTACCTGGCCGACGTCGTGTGGATGAACGCCATCGACGGCGAACGCGACCGCTCCCCCACGGCCGTCCGTCCCGGTCGAGCCGAGCACCTGGACCCATGGCCGCTCGCCTAGACCGGCGAGTAGCCGCTCGGTGAGCGCCACCTCGTGGGCGTGCACCCGGTCCATCCCGAGCGCCGAAAGGTAGTCGCAGGCCGCCGCCAGCCCGACGGCCTGGGCGGCCACCGGGACGCCAGCCTCGAACTTCTGCGGCGCCGGCGCGTAGGTGGAGGACTCCATCCGCACGGTTTCGATCATCGAACCGCCGGTGAGGAACACCGGCATCTGGTCGAGCACCTCGGCCCGACCCCACAGCACTCCGATACCGAGCGGGCCGAGCATCTTGTGGCCCGAGAAGGCGAGCAGGTCGACCCCGAGGTCGGCGACATCGACCGGAAGATGTGGCACCGACTGGCATGCGTCGAGCACGGTGAGCGCGCCCACCGCGCGCGCCCGCTCGGCGAGTTCCCGCACTGGCAGCACCGTGCCGAGCACATTGGACACGTGGGTAAACGCGAATACCGTCGTGCGTTCAGTGAGCAGCTCGTCTACCGCCGACAGGTCGAGCTGGCCGTCGGGCCGCACCGGCACCCAGCGCAGCGTGGCACCGGTGCGTCGGCACACCTCCTGCCACGGCACCAGGTTGGCGTGATGCTCCACCTCGGTGACGAGCACCTCGTCGCCTGGGCCGAGCCGGAACCGGTCTCCGTGGCCACCCCCGCCACCGGCGGAGCCATTACTGAAGGCGTAGGCCGCGAGGTTGAGCGCCTCGGTGGCGTTGCGCGTGAACACCACCTCGGATGACGACCGCGCGCCGATGAACCGGGCCACCGTCGCCCGAGCCGCCTCGTACACGTCAGTGCCTTCTTCGGACAGCTGATGCGCGCCGCGATGCACCGCTGCGTTGGTGTGCTCGTAGAAGCGCCGCTCGGCGTCGAGCACCTGCCGCGGCTTGTGCGACGTGGCGCCGGAGTCGAGGTACACCAGCGGACGCCCCCCGCGCACGGTGCGCGACAGGATGGGAAAGTCAGCCCGCAACCGGGCCAGTTCCTCGTCGGTGAAGGGGACTGTCGTCATGGGGTCAGGCTCGACGCACCGTGGGTCTGGTAACGGTCGTAGCCCTCGGCCTCGAGCCGGTCGGCCAGATCGGGGCCGCCCTCCTCGACAATCCGGCCATCGACAAAGACGTGCACGAAATCAGGGCGGATGTAGCGCAGGATGCGGGTGTAGTGGGTGATCAGCAGCACTCCCGCGCCGGTGGTCTCCTTGGCTCGATTGACGCCCTCGGAGACGACTCGCAGGGCGTCGACGTCGAGGCCCGAGTCGGTCTCGTCGAGGATGGCGATGCGCGGCTTCAGCAGTTCCATCTGGAGAATCTCGTGGCGCTTCTTCTCGCCACCGGAGAAGCCCTCGTTGACGTTCCGCTCGGCGAAGGCCGAGTCCATCCGCAGGTCGGCCATCGCCTGCTTGACGTCCTTGACCCAGGTACGCAGCTTCGGCGCCTCGCCGTCGACCGCGGTCTTGGCGGTGCGCAGGAAGTTCGACACCGTCACGCCTGGCACCTCGACCGGGTACTGCATCGCGAGGAAGATCCCGGCCCGGGCCCGCTCATCGACGCTCATGGCAAGGACGTCCTCACCATCGAGGGTGACCGACCCCGAGGCCACGGTGTACTTCGGGTGACCCGCGACGGCGTAGGCCAGGGTCGACTTCCCGGACCCGTTGGGGCCCATGACGGCGTGGGTCTCGCCGGAGCGAATGGTCAGCGTGACGCCGCGGAGGATCTCCGCGGTGCCCTGGTCGGTCTCGACAGTGACGTGGAGGTCGGTGATCTCCAACGGTGACATGGCTCAGCTCTCCTCGGACAGGCGCACGAGTACCTCGTCGCCCTCGATGTGGACGGTATGGACGGCGATCGGGAATACCGCCGGCGGCCCGGTGGGCTCGCCGGTACGCAGGTCGAAGCGGGACCCGTGCAGCCAGCACTCCAGGGCACAGCCGTCAAGCTCACCCTCGGAGAGCGAGACGTTGGCATGGCTGCAGGTGTCATCGACGCAGTGCACGGCTCCGTCGTCGGTACGCACGACCGAGACCGGGCGCCCGTTGATCTCGGCGAGCGCGGCACCGGGCTGCGGAAGCTCGTCGAGGCGACACACCCGGACGAATCCCTGCTCGGTCAACTGGTCGGTCATGCGGGATCCCCGCGACGTATCTGCGGGTCCCACGCTCCGCGTGGGCGGAGCACAGCGGCGCGGGTCCCACGGTCTCCGCGGGCAGAACTTCGTGGGGTGCTCACGCCGCTCCCCCGACCTGCTCCGCTGCGGTGAGCTCGCGCTCGATCGTGGCCATCAGGCGCTCCTGAACCGTGGGAATACTGATCCGGGCGACGACATCGGCGAAGAACCCGCGCACTACCAGGCGGCGCGCCTCGGCCTCGGGGATGCCGCGCGCCATCAGATAGAAGAGTTGCTCCTCGTCGAACCGCCCAGTGGCGGAGGCGTGCCCGGCACCCTCGATTTCGCCGGTCTCGATCTCGAGGTTGGGGACGGAGTCGGCGCGGGCGCCGTCGGTGAGCACGAGGTTGCGGTTGAGCTCATAGGTGTCGGTGCCTTCGGCGCTGGCCCGGATCAGCACATCGCCGACCCAGACCGTTCGAGCGGTGCGGCCCTGGAGCGCTCCCTTGTACTCGACGTTCGAGCGGCAGTGCGCGGGGCCGTGGTCAACGAAGAGTCGGTGCTCGAGATGCTGCCCGGCGTCGGCGAAGTACACCCCGAGCGCCTCGAACGACCCGCCTGGCCCGGCGTAGGACGCGTTGGTGTTCAGTCGGACGATCCCGCCCCCGAGGGTCACCGCGATGTGGCGCACGGAGGCGTCCCGACCGACGACGACGTCGTGCTGGCCGAGATGGTGTGCCGCGTCATCCCACTCCTGGAGCGTGACGACGGTGACCTCGGAGCCATCGCCGGCGAGCACGGTGAGCATCTCGGTGTACTCCGCGACGCCGGTGTGCTCGATGACGACGGTGGCGCGGGCGAACCGGCCGACCCGCAGGAGCAGGTGTCCATGCGTGACGGACAGCGCTGCACCATCGAGCCGCAGGTGCACTGGCTCGGTGAGCTCGGCCTCCGCGGGGATGTCGAGAACGGTCACCTCGCCGCTGTGTGCAGCCGCGACTACAGCCGCCCGGTCGGCGGGCGCGGGCACGCCGAGTGCGCGCCACTCCGCGACCGAGATGGTGCCACGGGTGACTCCATCGGGGAGGGCCGAGGACCAGTCGAGGTGCGCTTCGGGGGCTTCATCGCGAAACACGGCGCCGAGCCGGTCGACCGGGGTGAACCGCCACTCCTCCTCGCGGCCGTGCGGTACCGGGAAGTCGGCGACGTCGAACGAGGCGGTGCGTTCGGCACGCGACGTGTCGGGTACGACAGTGCCGTGCGAATGCTCGTCCGAGACCGGACGCTGCGGGGTCAGCAGGCTCACCCAACCGCTCCTTCCATCTGTAGTTCGATCAGCCGGTTGAGCTCAAGGGCGTACTCCATCGGCAACTCCTTGGCGACCGGCTCGACGAAGCCGCGCACGATCATGGCCATCGCTTCCTCCTCGGACAGACCACGCGACATCAGGTAGAACAATTGATTCTCGGACACTTTCGAGACGGTCGCCTCGTGCCCCATTTGCACGTCGTCCTCGCGGATATCGACGTAGGGGTACGTATCGGAGCGGCTAATCGTGTCAACGAGCAGCGCGTCGCAGACGACCGAACTCTTCGAGCCGTAGGCGCCATCCATGACCTGGACCAGGCCTCGGTAGGAGGTTCGGCCCCCACCGCGAGCCACCGACTTGCTGACGATCTGGCTGCTGGTGTGCGGTGCCGCGTGCACCATCTTCGCGCCGGCGTCCTGGTGCTGACCCTCGCCCGCGAACGCAACCGACAGCGTCTCGCCGCGGCTGTGCTCACCGAGCAGGAAGACCGCGGGGTACTTCATCGTCACCTTGGAGCCGATATTGCCGTCGATCCACTCCATGGTGGCGCCCTCGGCACAGGTGGCCCGCTTGGTGACCAGGTTGTAGACGTTGGTCGACCAGTTCTGAATGGTCGTGTATCGCACTCGTGCGTTCTTCTTCACGATGATCTCGACAACCGCCGAGTGCAGCGAATCGCTTTGGTAGATAGGCGCAGTACAGCCTTCGACGTAGTGCACCGACGAGCCCTCATCGGCGATGATCAAGGTGCGCTCGAACTGGCCCATGTTCTCGGTGTTGATCCGGAAGTAGGCCTGCAGCGGGATGTCCACGTGCACACCCGGCGGGACGTAGACGAACGACCCACCCGACCAGACCGCGGTGTTGAGCGCAGCGAACTTGTTGTCTCCAGCCGGGATCACCGAGGTGAAGTACTCGCGGAACAGGTCCTCGTGCTCGCGCAGGCCCGTGTCGGTGTCAACGAAGATGACGCCCTTCTCCTCGAGATCCTCCCGGATCTGGTGGTACACCACCTCGCTCTCGTACTGAGCTGCGACGCCCGCCACGAGGCGCTGCTTCTCCGCCTCGGGGATGCCGAGCTTGTCGTAGGTGCGCTTGATGTCGTCGGGCAACTCGTCCCACGTGGCGGCCTGCTTCTCGGTGGACTTCACGAAGTACTTGATGTTCTGGAAGTCGATGCCGGTGAGGTCCGAGCCCCAGGATGGCATTGGCTTCTTGTCGAAGAGCCGCAGCGACTTCATCCGCAGGTCGGTCATCCACGACGGCTCGTCCTTGCGCGCCGAGATGTCGGCAACGACCTCGGTGGAGAGTCCGCGCCGTGCGGACTCTCCCGCGACATCGCTGTCAGCCCAGCCGTATTCGTACGTTCCCAGCCCTTTCAGGCCGGGGTTGAGGTCCTCGATCGATGTGCTCATCGCGCACGCCTTTCGGCAGTCGGGGTGGAGTTGGAGGCGGTGGCCGGGCCGGATGCCGCCGGTGTGGGAACGAAGGTCGTACAGACGTGGTCGCCGTGCGCGAGGGTCGCCAACCGCTGCACGTGCCCGCCGAGTAGCCGGGAGAACGCCTCGGTTTCGGCCTCGCACAGTTCGGGGAACTCGGCCGCCACGTGCTGCACCGGACAATGACCCTGGCACAACTGGATGCCGGTGAGCGGGCTCGCGCCACCCGGCTCGCCGACCGGCCGGGTCGAGGCCGCGTAGCCGTCCGCGGAGAGCGCCTCACCCAGTGCTGCGGCTCGGGCCGCCGGGTCGGAGCCGGCGGCCGCCACGCGTGCTGCATAGCGGTGCTCGAGGGCGGCCACCCGCTGCGTCGCGAACTGCTGCACCCCGGCGTCGCCGACGGCGTCGCGGATGAAGCGCAGCGCGTCGCCGGCGAGGTGGTCGTAGTCGGCGCTGAGCGAACGATGCCCCCGATCCGTGAGGATCCAGACCCGGGCTGGCCTCCCACGCCGCCGGGGGCCGCTCGCCAGGCGGGCCTCGACCAAACCGTCGGACGCGAGGTTCTCGACGTGGCGCCGCACCGCGGTCTCGGTGAGACCGACCCGCTCGACGAGACCGGAGATACTCACCGGGCCGATCTCGCTGACCACCTGGAGCACTCGATCGCGGGTCCGCGATTCGAGGGAGGAGGGGTCAGAAATAACCACACACAGATGTTAGATAAATAGTCCGACCCGGGGAAAGGAAGGGTTGCCTAACTGTCGCTGGCGCCCTCCACTGCGTCGTCATCCTCGTCGAGAGGAAGGAACACCGACGGCAGGCGCGGCCGGGGTGGCGCCACGGCATCCGGTCCAAGCAGTCGCTCCCGCACTGGGGCACTCACCACTCCCAGCGGAGCGGTGAGCACGTACCCGTACGCCACCGCCAGGCCCGTGATGCCCGGTGCGGCCACTGCCCCCACCAGGATGACGAGGCACACCGCAGCGGTGACCATCCGGGCTCCCGACGTCGGCGGGGCAAGGAGGTTACGGAACGAACGGAACCGCACAGTGGTAATCATCAGGATCGCGGGGCCGATACTGACGAGCACCGGGAACCACGCCGCCCACGGCCCGTCGGCCGACCCCCAGGTAGGCCGGTCGAGGGCGAGGATCGTCGCGAGCACCACACCGGCCGCTGCCGGTGACGGCAAGCCGACGAAGTACCGCTTGTCCGACAACGGGTCGATCGTGACGTTGAACCGGGCCAGCCGGAACGCCGCGCACGCCAGCCAGTGAAACGCGATAAGCCACGCGAGGATCGGCCAGTCGTCGAGCGCCCAGGTGTGCACGAGCACGGCCGGGGCCAGCCCGAATGAAATCAGGTCGGCCAACGAGTCCAACTGGACGCCGAACGGCGACGTCGCCCCCACGGCTCGCGCCACGTAGCCGTCAGCGATGTCCATGACGATCGAGACCCCGATCAGCGCGGCCGCGAGAGTGAACTGTTCGCGAAAGGCCAGCAGGCACGACGCGAAGCCACTCGCCATGTTCAGCGTCGTGAACATGCTGGGCGCCAGCAGCCGGGCCCGCTCCCGCCGAGGGATCTGACGCAGCGACACCACCTTTGCCCCGGTGGGCGAGACCAGCCGCCATCGCCCGAGAATGCGCCGGCGCCCGGACTCCGGTACAGCGCTCACTGCGCCGCCGCGGTCGACGCGTCAGCCGAGGCGGGCCAGCGGGCGATGACAGTCTCCCCGGCGACCACCCGCTCGTCGGCGGCGGTCAGCACCTCGCACTCCGCAGGGACGAAGACGTCCATCCGCGACCCGAACTTCATCAGGCCGATCCGTTGCCCAGCGGTGACCTCGTCACCGGGTGCGACCCGGGTGACTACTCGACGGGCCATCAGTCCGACGATCTGACGGAAATGCACCCGACGCACCTCGCCGTCGACCTCGCGCTCGACCGTGATGTCGCTGCGTTCGTTCAGGTGCGCGCTCTCATGCCGGTACGCGGCAAGCCACTGGCCCGGCCGGTAGGACGCCTCGGTCACCCGCCCTCCGTACGGCGCGCGGTTGATATGCACATCGAACGCCGAGAGGAAGATGCTGATCTGCTGCCAGTTACCGTCCGGGGCGACACCCTCCTGGCCGGGGCCGGCGTACATGACCTTGCCGTCGGCCGGGGACAGCACGTCGTCGACCGGAGCCGGACAACGGTCGGGAGTGCGGTCCGGGTCGCGGAAGAAGGCGGCGACGGCGGCCGGCAGCACGCCGAGGCCGAACGCCAGCCCCGGCCGACGACACAGCAGCGCGGCAACAGCAGGGACAGCGGCAACGGCGACGGCCGGTGCCGCCTCCCGGTCGATTCCTGGCATGACGGCCAGCCTAGGATGTCGAGCCATGCCGAGTGCAGTCGACGTCCTCGACCTGCACCATTCGTACGGCGGCGCACCTGCCGTGCGCGGGGCGACCTGGTCGGCTGAGCATGGTGCGGTCACCGCAGTCCTCGGCCCGAACGGTGCCGGAAAGACCACCACGGTCGCGTGCCTCGAGGGCCTGGTCCGTCCCGACGCCGGCGCGGTCCGGGTTCTCGACCTCGACCCGTGGCACGCCGGCGCCGCCCATCGGGCCCGGGTGGGGGTCATGCTCCAGGATGGCGGCCTCCCCGGAACCGTGCGCCCGATCCGCCTGCTGCGCCACCTGGCTGCGATGTACCAGCGTCCGAGGCCGCTCGACGACCTCGTCGAACGGCTCGGCATCCACCACGTCGCGCGGACCACCGTGCGGCGGATGTCCGGCGGCGAGCGGCAGCGAGTGGCGCTGGCCGCCGCCTTGCTCGGGGACCCCGACGTGCTCTTCCTCGACGAGCCCACCGCCGGCCTCGACCCGCACGCCCGACTGGACGTGTGGCGGGTGATCCGCGAGGAGGCCGACCGTGGTGCCTGCGTCGTGCTCACCACGCACTCCTTCGAGGAGGCCGAACGGGTCGCCGACCAGGTCGTCATCCTCGCGGGCGGACAGGTCGTGGCGGACGGCACGCTCGCCGAGGTGCGAGGTGCCCGAAGTCTTGAGGACGCCTACTTCACCCTCACCGACGGCGGCGTTCGATGAGCCCCCCGGCATCCGCGCGCCGCCGGGTACTCGCTCGCGCGGCCTTCGAGACCAGGCAACTCCTTGCCAACGGCGAGCAGGTGCTGGTCTCAATCCTGCTGCCCGCGCTCGCTCTGCTCGGACTCGCGCTCACCGAGGTGCCTGACCTCGGGCCACCGCCCCGGGTCGACCTCGCGGTCGCAGCCACCCTGACGCTTGCGGTCGTGTCGACGGCGTTCACCGGCCAGGCCATCGCCACCGGGTTCGACCGTCGGGCCGGGGTACTGCTGTTTCTCGGCACCACTCCACTCGGTCGCGCCGGGCTGCTGGCCGGGAAGTCACTCGCCGTCATCACCGTGCTCGCCGCCCAAGTGGTGGTGCTCGGCGGGCTCGGGCTGGCGCTCGGATGGCGACCGTCGGCACCGACCCTGCTCCCGACCCTGGTCACGCTGCTGCTCGGCGTGGCGGCGTTCGTGTCGCTGGCGTTGCTGCTGGCCGGCACCGTGCGTGCCGAGGGCGTGCTCGCGGTCGCCAACCTCCTCTGGGTCCTGTTCCTCGGGCTTGGTGTCATCGTGCCGACCGACCGGCTGCCCGGTGTCGTCGGGTCTCTCGCGCGCGGGATCCCTTCTGGTGCGCTCGGGGACGCGGTGCGCGCCGCCCTGGTTGAGGGCACCTGGGCCTGGGGAGCCTGGGGAGTGCTCCTGGCGTGGGGTGCCGCGGGCGCGCTACTCACAGTGCGCACATTCCGCTGGTCCGGATGACGCGCGCCCGGTTTCGGCATCCGGTCGCCTCGTCGTGATCGAGCCCCCGTTTCGGCTTGACGTGCGGGGTCGACCGGGCGAGGCTAAGGGTCGCGGCGTCGGTGAACCTCAGGTTCCCGTCGCCGCGCCAGTTCCGGGCCGGTTCGCAGCCGGCCTCCGAGCCCCGGCCGAACCCGACGTAGCCTGACGTTGTGACAATGACTCGGCCCACCCTGAATACCCCCGGCGCCACGTCGAGTCGGCGCGCCTGGCTCGCTCCGCTCCTGGTGGCGAACCTCGTCGCCCAGGTTGGCATCGTCGTCACCGGTGGCCTGGTTCGGGTCACCGGCAGCGGGCTCGGCTGCCCGACCTGGCCGGAGTGCGTCGATGGGTCGATCGCCCCGACCGTGGAACAGGCCGAGGGCATCCACAAGTGGATCGAGTTCGGCAATCGCCTGCTCACCGGCGTGCTTGGCCTGATCGCACTGGCCACCCTGGTCGCCGTCGTGCTGGTCGTCCGGCGCCGGGCCATGGTCGTCACGGCAGCGGCGGTCCTGGCCGGAGTGGTGCTTCAGGCGGTACTCGGCGGCATCACCGTGCTGGCTGGTCTCCATCCCGCCACCGTTGCCGCTCACTTCCTGGTCTCGATGCTGCTCATCGCTGCGGCGGCGTACCTATGGTTCGCGCGAGCCGAGTCCGAGCGCCGGCCGGCTCCCTTGGTGCCCACTCTCGTGGTCCGCCTGGCCTGGAGCGCCATCGTCGTGGCCGGCGTGGTGCTCGTCCTGGGCACGGTGGTGACCGGCTCCGGCCCGCACTCCGGCGACGCGGACGAACCGGCGCGCTTTGGTCTGGACCCCCGGACTGTCGCCTGGCTGCACGCCGACGCGGTGATGCTCTTCCTCGGCCTTGTCGTCGCGGTCTGGGTCGCTGCGCGGCTCACCGCGGTCGATGGCGACCCCCGACCCACCCGCGCATGGCGGTGGGTCCTCGGGGTCAGCCTCGCGCAGGGCGTCGTGGGCTACGTGCAGTACGTCACCGACGTGCCGGAGGCGCTGGTTGTGGTTCACATGCTCGGCGCGAGCGTGCTGGTCGTGGCACTGACCGGAGGCCTCCTCGCGCTGCGTCACCGCTGACCATCGCACCGCTCCGTCATCGATCGACGAAGGGCACCACCTCGCACCGCACCACTGGCTCGCACCGCACCACTGGCGGGCTCCAGATCACGCTCGGTCTCAGGTGATGGCGAGGTGCAGGAGCGGGTCGACGGCGACGGCGAGAAAGACCACACTCACGTAGGTGATGGAGTAGTGGAACAGGCGCATCGGCCGCAGTGCCGCGCCGACCGCGCCGTCGACCGCGGCCCGGAGCAGCCGGTGTGCCTCGACGAGGAACACCGCGCCAGCAGCAAGTGCCGCCCCGAGGTAGAGCCACCCCATCGACGCGACCGGAACCAGGGCCAGCGAGGCGCCGACCATCGCCCACGAGTACGCGACCACCTGCCGACCCACCGCCACGGCGCCACGCTGCACCGGGAGCATCGGCACTCCGGCAGCCGAGTAGTCGTCGCGGAATGCCATCGACAGCGGCCAGTAGTGCGGCGGCGTCCAGAAGAAGATGACGAGGAAGAGCACCACCGCCGGCCAGCCGACCGTGCCGGTGACGGCCGACCAGCCGATCAGCGCGGGCATACAGCCGGCGGCACCGCCCCAGACAATGTTCTGCGACGTGCGCCGCTTGAGCAGCACCGTGTACCCCACCGCGTAGAGCACGATCGCGGTGAGCGACAACGCCGCCGAGGCGAGGTTGACGATGGTGGCGAACCAGAGTGTCGAAGCCACGGTGAGCACTCCCCCGAACGTCAGGGCAGCCCGCGGAGTCACGGCTCCGGTGACCAGCGGACGCCCGCTCGTGCGGTGCATCATCGCGTCGATATCGCGGTCGTAGACCGAGTTGAACGTGTTGGCGGCACCGGCGCTGAGGACCCCTCCGACCAGAGTCGCGAGAATAAGCCACCACGATGGGATGCCGCGCTCGGCGAGGAACATCACCGGCACCGTGGTCACGAGGAGCAACTCGATGATCCGCGGCTTGGTGACGGCGATGTATGCCGCCACGGTGTCCCGGGCCCCACGGGCGGCGGACGCGGGAGGTCGCGTCGTCATCGGGGTCGTGGCCACGTCGTCCTTCGGGTCGGCCGGATCGGCGTCGTCATCCTAACCGGATGCGGTTCGGGCGCCCCGTTCGCGGGTGCGGCGCGAGCACTAGGCTTGGACATACTGCAGAACACCCACCCGGAACCTTGCGAGAGAGGCGCTCAGTGAGCCCAGGCACGACTCGATCCCGCCGTCCAGAGGCCACCGCCGGGCGCTCCACCGCACTCGCCCGCCCGCGCGCCCGCCGCGCCGGGTGGACCGAACTCGACGTGCGGGCCGTCGACACCGCGCGGGTACTCGCGGCCGATGCCGTGCAGCGCACCGGCAACGGCCATCCCGGCACGGCGATGAGCCTGGCACCAGTGGCATACCTGCTTTACCAAAGCGTCATGCGGCACGACCCGTCCGACCCCAGTTGGCTGGGCCGTGACCGGTTCGTGCTCTCCTGCGGGCACTCCTCGCTAACTCAGTACGTCCAGCTCTACCTCTCGGGCTACGGGCTTGGCCTCGGCGACCTCAAGGCGCTGCGTACCTGGGGCTCCCTGACGCCCGGCCACCCCGAGGTCCACCACACCGCCGGTGTCGAGATCACCACCGGGCCGCTGGGGTCCGGCCTGGCGTCGGCGGTGGGGATGGCGATGGGCCAGCGCCGCCAGCGGGGCCTGCTCGACCCCGACGCCGCCACCGGAGCGAGCCCGTTCGACCACCGGGTGTGGGTGCTCGCCTCCGATGGCGACCTCATGGAAGGTGTGGCCGCCGAGGCGTGCTCGCTCGCTGGTCATCAGGAGCTCGGCAACCTCACCGTGGTCTACGACGCCAACCAGATCTCCATCGAGGATGACATCGACATTGCCTTCAGCGAGGACGTCGCGAAGCGCTTCGACGCCTACGGCTGGGAAGTGATCGACGTCGACTGGCGGCAGAGCGACACCCCGGCCGGCACCCCGGAGTACGTCGAAGACATCGACGCACTCCTCACCGCACTCGAGAAGAGCCGGCGGTCCCGTACCCGACCCACCCTCATCCGGTTGCACACCGTCATTGCCTGGCCGGCTCCGAACGCCCGAGGCACCGGCAAGTCCCACGGCTCCGCCCTCGGAACCGACGAGGTCGCCGCCACCAAAGAACTGCTCGGGTTCGACCCGACAAAGACCTTCGAGGTCGACCGGGCGGTGCTGGCCCACGCCCGGCAGGTGGTGAAGCGCGGCAAGGCCGCCCGCAAGGAGTGGGACAAGGGTTACCGAGCCTGGCGCAGAACGAACCCAGAGCGCGCCGCGCTGCTCGACCGGCTGGTCGAGGGGCGCCTTCCCGACCGGTTCGAGAAGGCACTGCCGACGTTCCCCACCGACCCGGAGAAGGGCATGGCCACCCGGGCGGCATCCGGGAAGGTGCTCAGCGCGCTGGCTCCGGTGATCCCCGAGTTGTGGGGCGGCTCCGCTGACCTGGCCGAATCGAACAACACCACCATGGGCGGCGAGCCGAGCTTCATCCCCGCCGGAAAGCAGACCCAGGAGTGGAAGGGCGGGCCGTACGGCCGCACCCTGCACTTCGGGATCCGCGAGAACGGGATGGGGATGATCCTCAACGGGATCGCCCTCGAAGGGCTGACCCGGCCCTACGGCGGCACCTTCCTGGTCTTCTCCGACTACATGCGGCCGGCGGTGCGCCTCGCGGCCATCCAGCAGGTACCGGTCACCTTCGTCTGGACGCACGACTCGATCGGCCTCGGCGAAGACGGGCCCACGCACCAGCCGGTCGAGCACCTCGCAGCGCTGCGTGCCATCCCCGGGTTTGACGTCGTGCGCCCGGCCGACGCGAACGAGACCGCGCAGGCCTGGGCCGCGATCCTGCGCCGGGCCCGACCGGCCGGGCTCGCGCTGTCCCGCCAGGCCCTGCCGGTCATCGACCGCTCGACCCATGCGAAGGCGACCGGTGTCGCGAAGGGCGGCTACGTGCTCATCGACGGCGGGGATGACGGCCGCTCGGCTCCCGAGGTCATCCTTGTCGCCACCGGCTCTGAGGTCGGCCTCGCGCTCGCCGCTCGGGCCCGGCTCGAGAAGCGGGGCACGCCCACTCGGGTGGTCTCGATGCCGTGTCGTGAATGGTTCGAGGAGCAACCTCGTTCGTACCGGAACCGGGTGCTGCCGCCCGAGATCCGCGCGCGGGTCAGTGTCGAGGCCGGTGTCGCGATGGGCTGGCACGACCTCGTCGGCGACGCCGGGCGCTGCGTCAGCCTCGAGCACTTCGGTGCTTCCGCGGATGGCGCAACCCTGTTCCGGGAGTTCGGTTTCACCCCCGAAGCGGTCGTCAAGGCCGCCACCGAGTCGCTGAAGGCCGCGCGTCGCGCCACCAGCGTCCCCGCTGTCACCGATCCCGCCCCCCGGGCCCGCACGGGCACCGATACTGGCACGCCGAACCAGCCGAGTCTGAAATCCGCGGCGTCGGCGAGAAAGTGAGCCTCAGATGAGCCCTGCACCCGCGATTCACGCCCTGGTCGACCACGGAGTTTCCGTCTGGCTCGATGACCTGTCCCGCGACCGCATCCAGTCCGGCAACCTTGCCGAGCTCATCCGCGATCAGGGCGTGGTCGGCGTCACCACGAACCCGTCGATCTTCCAGGCCGCGGTGTCCGAGGGCCACGCCTACGACGAGCAGGTCGCCGAGCTCGCCCGCGCCGGCAGGTCCGTGGACGACACGGTGTTCGCCCTGACCACGCGGGATGTGCGCGAGGCGTGCGACCTGTTCCTCCCGGTGTACGAGGCAAGCGGCGGCACGGACGGCCGGGTGTCGATCGAGGTCGACCCCGGTGCGGCGTTCGACACCGACCGCACGGTGGCCCTCGCTCAGGCCCTACGCACCGAGGTTGACCGCCCCAACGTCCTGATCAAGATCCCGGCCACGGAGCAGGGCCTGCCAGCGATCACCCGGGTCCTCGCCGCCGGCATCTCGGTCAACGTCACCCTGATCTTCGCCCTCGACCGCTACCGGGGCGTCATGAACGCCTTCCTCGCCGGGCTGGAGCAGGCCCGCAAGAACGGCCACGACATCTCCCAGATCCGCTCGGTCGCCTCGTTCTTCGTCTCCCGGGTCGACACCGAGATCGACACCCGGCTCGACGCCCTGGGCACCCCCGAGGCCGCCGCCCTGCGCGGCAAGGCAGCCGTCGCGAACGCCCGACTCGCCTACCAGGCCTATGAAGAGGTCTTCGCAACCCCGCGATGGCAGTCCCTGGCCGACGCTGGCGCGCACCCGCAGCGCCCGCTCTGGGCCTCGACCGGGGTCAAGGACCCGGCCTACCCCGACACGATGTACATCACCGAGCTCGTCGCGCCCGGCACGGTGAGCACCATGCCCGAGAAGACCCTGAACGCGGTGGCCGACCACGGCGAGATCGTGGGCGACACCGTGACGCCGTATTACGCCGAGGCCACCGAGGTACTTGACCGCCTCGAGCGGCTCGGCATCCCTTACGCCGAGGTCACTGCGCAGCTCGAGCGTGAAGGCGTGAAGAAGTTCGCGACAGCCTGGGCGGAACTGCTGGCCGAGGTCACCCGCGAACTCGAGAAGGCGTCCGTATGAGTACGCTCGACGTGACCGCCACCGGTCCGGCCGCGGATGCCGTCGCGGCTCGCGTGCCGGGCCTGGTCGCCGAGTCGTTCGCGAGTCGGCTCTTCGCCAAGGACGCCACACTCTGGGGCGTCGAGGCCCAACCCGAGGCCGCACAACGGCTCGCCTGGGTCAGGCTGCCTCGCACGTCACGCCCGCTGGTCGGCGAGGTCGCCGCGCTGCGCGAGGAGTTGCGCTCCGACGGCGTCGACCGTGTCGTGCTCTGCGGCATGGGCGGCTCGTCATTGGCGCCGGAGGTCATGTGCGCCACGGCCGGGGTCGACCTCGTCGTCCTCGACTCCAGCCAGCCCGACATGGTGCGTGCCGCGATGGTCGACCTCGAGCGCACCGTCGTCGTGGTGTCGAGCAAATCCGGCTCCACGGTCGAAACCGATTCCCAGAGAAGGGCGTTCATCTCCGCCTTCGAGGTGGCCGGGATCGACGCCACCCGACGAGTCGTGGTGGTCACCGACCCGGGAAGCCCCCTGGACCACGAGGCTCGAACTGCCGGGTACCGCGTCGTGAACGCCGACCCCGAGGTCGGCGGCCGCTACTCCGCCCTCACCGCGTTCGGCCTCGTGCCGTCCGGGCTGGCCGGCGCCGACATCGAGGCCCTGCTCGACGACGCCGAGGCCGTCGCCGACGTGCTCGCCAGCGACGACGACGCCAACCCCGGCCTGCGGCTGGGCGCCGCGATCGCCGGCACCGACCCGCTGCGCGACAAACTCGTGCTGCTCGACGACGGTTCAGGGGTCATCGGGTTCGCCGACTGGGCCGAGCAACTCATCGCGGAATCCACCGGCAAACAGGCCACCGGCATCCTGCCAGTGGTCGTCAGCAGTCTGGACGCACCCGAGGTGCGCTCGCCGGCATCCGACGTCACCGTTGCCAGGCTCACCCCCATCGACGGAGCCGAGGACGAGGCGCCCAGCCACGGTCAGAACCGGTCCGAGGTCACGGTCGGCGGCGCGCTCGGCGCCCAGCTGCTGTTGTGGGAGGTCGCGACCGCTGTCGCCGGCCGCCTGCTGGGCATCAACCCGTTCGACCAGCCCGATGTCGAGAGCGCCAAACAGGCGGCTCGAACGCTGCTCGACAGCGGTGTCGATGCCGCGGCCGCCGCCGACGCGGTCGACGGGTCCGTCGAGATCCGCGCCCTCGGCGGTGACTGGCTCGGCCCGGCCGCCACCGTGAGTGACGCGCTCGACGCGCTGTTCTCCGAACTGGACCCCCACCGCGGGTACGTTGCCATCATGGCCTACCTCGACCGCCTCGCCGACGCTGCACTCGCCGAGGTGCGGCATCCGGTGGCCGTGCTGAGCGAACGACCCACCACCTTCGGATGGGGCCCCCGCTTCCTGCACTCCACCGGCCAGTTCCATAAGGGTGGCCCGCCGACCGGGGTGTACGTCCAGGTCACCAGCGAGCCCGCAGAGGATCTCGACGTCCCGGGCCGCGACTTCAGTTTCGGCCAGTTCGTCGCCGCCCAAGCTGCGGGTGACGCCCAGGTGCTGGCCGCGCAGGGTCGGCCGGTGCTGCGCCTGCATCTCACCGCCCATGATGCCGGCCTGGCTCAGATCACGGCCGCACTGTCCCGGCGGGCGACCGTCGACGTCCGGTGAGCCCCGCTCGGGTCACCGCGCAACGCAACCCGCTCCGCGACCCGCGGGACAAACGGCTGCCGCGGATCGCCGGGCCGTGCTCACTGGTGCTGTTCGGGGTCACCGGCGACCTCGCTCGCAAGAAACTGATGCCGGCGGTGTACGACCTGGCCAACCGCGGGTTGCTGCCGCCCGGCTTCTCGCTCGTCGGATTTGCCCGGCGCGACTGGGCCGACCAGGACTTCGGCACGGTGGTGCACGCCGCGGTCAAGGAGCGCGCCCGCACACCGTTCCGGGAGGAGGTGTGGCGCTCTCTCGCCGAAGGCATCCGGTTCGTGCCTGGCACCTTCGACGATGCCGCGTCCTTCGACCTGCTCGCCGCCACGGTGAACGACCTCGACGAGCAGCGCGGAACCGGCGGCAACCACGCGTTCTACCTGTCGGTACCACCGGGGTCGTTCTCGACGGTCTGCCAGCAGTTGGAGCGCTCGGGGTTGTCCACTCCCCGTGCCGGGTCATGGCGGCGAGTGGTGATCGAGAAGCCCTTCGGCCACGACCTCGCCTCGGCCCGTCGACTCAACACGATCGTCGAGAACGTCTTCCCGGCCGACAGCGTGTTCCGCATCGACCACTACCTGGGCAAAGAGACGGTGCAGAACCTGCTCGCGCTGCGGTTTGCCAACGGGATGTTCGAACCAGTCTGGAACTCCAACTACGTCGACCACGTGCAGATCACCATGGCCGAGGACATCGGCATCGGCGGCCGCGCGGGCTACTACGACGGCATCGGCGCCGCTCGCGACGTCATCCAGAATCACCTGCTCCAGCTGCTTGCCCTCACCGCGATGGAGGAGCCGGTGTCGTTTGACGCCCAGGGGCTGCGCTTGGAGAAGGAGAAGGTGCTCTCGGCGATACGGCTTCCGTCTGATCTCGCCGCGCACACCGCCCGTGGCCAGTACGCTCCCGGCTGGCAAGGCGGCGAGGAGGTCGTCGGCTACCTCGACGAGGACGGCGTCGCCACTGGCTCACGCACCGAGACCTACGCCGCGATCCGACTCGATATCGACACCAGGCGCTGGGCTGGCGTGCCGTTCTACCTACGCACTGGCAAACGGCTCGGCAAACGGGTCACCGAGATCGCCGTGATGTTCAAACGAGCGCCGCACCTCCCCTTCGCGCACACCGCCACCGAAGAACTCGGCCGCAACGCAGTCGTCATCCGGATTCAGCCGGATGAAGGCGTGACTCTGCGATTCGGGGCGAAGGTGCCCGGGACCCAGATGGAGGTACGGGACGTCACGATGGACTTCGGCTACGGGCGGGCATTCACGGAGTCCTCCCCCGAGGCTTATGAGCGGCTGATTCTCGATGTGCTGCTCGGCGAACCCCCGTTGTTCCCGCGGCACGAGGAGGTCGAGTTGTCCTGGCGAATTCTCGACCCCATCGAAGCGTTCTGGGAGCGCACCGGCACCCGGCCGGAGCCGTACGTTTCAGGTGGGTGGGGGCCAGATTCGGCGGAGGCACTGATGCATCGTGACGGCCGACAGTGGAGGCTGCCATGACCACGACCCTGCTCAGTACGCCCACCCGCGGGTCCACCGCCGAGAGGGGACTTCGGTGATCGTCGACCTACCGAGCACATCCACCGCTGATGTGTCCCGGCGCCTGGTGCGACTGCGCGCCGATACTGGCTCGATGGCCCTGTCGCGGGTGCTGACCCTCGTCGTGGCGGTCCACGAGACCGACGCCGCCGCCGCCATCGACGTCGCCAACGACGCGAGCCGGCAACACCCGTGCCGGATCATCGTCGTGGTCACCGGCAACCATCGGGGGGCCGCACGGCTCGATGCCCAGATCCGAGTCGGCGGTGATGCGGGCGCGTCGGAGGTGGTCGTGCTGCGGCTGTTCGGACCGCTCTCGTCGCACGGGCGAGCCGTCGTCACACCGCTGCTGCTCGCGGACTCCCCCATTGTCGTCTGGTGGCCGGTCGAAGCCCCGCGTACCCCGGCCGCTGACCCGATCGGGTCGATGGCGCAGCGTCGCATTACCGACAGCGCCCGCACGCCCGGCAGCCCGCGCGCCGTGCTTCGGCGACTCGCTGACGGGTATGCGCCGGGTGACACCGACCTCGCCTGGTCACGCGTCACGCTCTGGCGCGGCCTCCTCGCGGCCGCCCTCGACCGACCCCCCTACGAGCCGGTCACCGCCGCGACCGTCGTGGCGGCCGGTGACTCACCAAGCGGTGCGCTCCTGGCCGGGTGGTTGGCTTCTCGGTTGCGCTGTCGGGTGAGCCAGGCGCGCTCGCGGGCCGGCTCCGGGCTGGTCTCGGTCCGCCTTGAGCGAGCCAGTGGGATGGTCGACCTGGTACGTCCGGTGGATGGCAACACGGCGGTGCTGTCGCAGCCTGGGCAGCCCGACCGCACTCTCGCGCTCGCGCACCGGGGGGATGCCGAGTGCCTCGCCGACGAGCTACGGCGTCTCGATGCCGACGAGGTGTACGCCGACGCGCTCAGCGGACTGCGCGACATCCGGATGTCGCGGCACACGGCGTCGGATGCAGCGCGGCGCGGGCAGGTTCCGTCGCCCACCGCAGCGAGCCGAGCTGCTGCGCGGCTGCGCCGCGCCTCGCGAACTACCGCAGGTAACAGCATGGTCGAGGCGCCTCAATCCACGCCCGGTGCCCAGCAGAAGAACGACCCGGGTGCACCACGGCTCGCCGACGCCACGCAGCACCCATGAGGCCACTCTCGGACGACGATCCGGTGGTGATCGTTCACCCCGGCCGGGCCGAACTCGCGGATGCCGCCGCCGCCCGGCTGGTGGTCACGCTCATCGACGCGGTGGCTGCTCGGGGGGTAGCCCACATGTCGCTGACCGGCGGATCGATGGGCTCCGCGCTCGTTGCGGCGGTCACCCGGGTGCCAGCCCGGATGGCGCTGGACTGGTCACGGGTGCACGCGTGGTGGGGCGATGAACGGTACCTACCGGCCGGCTCCGCCGAGCGCAACGACAGCCAGAACGACCACGCCGGGCTCGGGTCGCTGGGCCTGCGGGCACGCCATGTCCATCGGGTGCTCGGACCCGACGCAAGCACGTCGGCGGAGGAGAGCGCCTCTCGATACGGCGCCGAACTGCACGCGAACGGCGATGGCGGGTTCGACGTCGTCATCCTCGGCGTGGGGCCCGACGGACACGTCGCCTCGCTATTCCCGCACCATCCGGCAGCGGCCACCACTGGCGCAGACACCGTGGCCGTGCACAACTCGCCCAAGCCGCCCGCGGTCCGCGTCTCGTTGACTCGGGAGTGCCTCCAGCGGTCCCGGGAGGTGTGGTTTGTGGTCGGCGGCCCCGACAAGGCCGACGCCGTGCGACGTGGCGTCACCGGCGCGCCGTTCGACACCACGCCTGCCGCCCATGTGCACGGCCGGGAGCACACCCGGTGGCTTCTCGACGCCGAGGCTGCCGGGGCCCTGCCCCGCTGACCCTGGAGAAGCCGCGCCTCCCGCCTGGGACGGGCTACTGGATCAGGCGACGACCGCGGAGCGTCTCGAGGGCTTCGCCGAGAATCGCGGCCCCATCTTCATCGGAGCGTCGCTCCTTGACGTACGCGAGATGAGTCTTGTACGGCTCGACCTTGGGCGGTTCCGGGGGGTTGTCCTCGTCACGGCCAGCGGGAGAGCCGCACCGGGGACAGTCCCACTGGTCGGGGATATCCAGGCCGGGCTCCTCGGCGAAACTCGGCCTGGTCTCGTGCCCGTTGCAACACCAGAAGGATACGTATACCCGGGGGGCTGCCTGACCGCGCTCGGCCTCGCCCATCGGGCCAGCGCCGACCCGAGAACCACGAATCGCGTTACCGCCTGCCATCGCGGGACCTCACGCCTCGAACCGGGCGAGGACACCCAGCCCGATGACGCAGGTGAACCACACCAAAGCAACCGCCACGGTGACCCGGTCGAGGTTGCGCTCGGCCACCGACGAACCACCGAGGGAACTCGACATCCCGCCGCCGAACATGTCGGACAGACCGCCACCCTTTCCCTTGTGGAGAAGGATGAGCAGGGTGAGGAACAGGCCCCCGATGACCAGGATCACCTGGAGGCCGATACGAACCACGTCCACGGATGGGATCCTTCGTGTGAGGGTGATGGAGAACCGGGTAAGGATAACCCGCACAGTAGCGACCACGTCGAACGTGGTGGCCGCGCACCGCCGGTCACCGGGGCCGCAGCCGATGCGCTAATGGTTGTCCGGTGCCGTCGAAGCCACGCCCTCAGCCAGCGACCACGTGGTCACGGTAGCGGCAGATCGAGGCAAACTCGCCAGGGTCGATAGATGCTCCGCCGACCAGCGCTCCATCGACATCGTCACCGGCCATGATTGCCGCGACGTTGCCGGCTTTGACCGAGCCGCCGTAGAGCACCCGAATGCCGTCGGCAACGTCTCCGGTGTAGAGGTCAGCCAGGCGGGTACGGATCGCGGCACAGACCTCCTGAGCATCGGCCGGGGTCGCCACCTCGCCGGTGCCGATGGCCCAGACCGGCTCGTAGGCGACCACCACGGTGCGAGCCTGGTCGACCGGGATGCCATCGAGACCGGCCACCAACTGGCCGAGCACGTGCTCGACATGGGTGCCGGCCCGCCGGATCTCCAGCGACTCACCCACGCACAGGATCGGGGTAAGCCCATGCCGGTAGGCCGCTGTGGCCTTGGCGTTCACGACCGCGTCGTCCTCGGCGTGGTGCTCGCGCCGCTCGCTATGGCCGACAACAACGTAGGTGCAGCCGAGTTTCGCGAGGAACGCGCCGCTCACCTCGCCGGTGTACGCCCCGGTGTCGTGCGCGGACAGATCCTGGGCGCCGTGGACGAGCTCGAGACGATCACCGTCGATGAGGGTCTGCACACTGCGGATGTCGGTGAACGGCGGCAGCACCGCGACCTCGACGCTACCGAAGTCGTGCTTGCCGTCGCGCAGCGTCCAGTCCAGCTTCTGCACCAGGTGGGTGGCTTGAAGGTGGTCGAGATTCATCTTCCAATTGCCCGCCATCAGCGGGGTGCGGCCCGTGCTCATCGACATTCAGATCTCCGTTGTCAGGATCGCGATACCGGGAAGTTCCTTGCCCTCGAGGTACTCGAGGGAGGCGCCGCCACCGGTGCTGATGTGGCCGAACTGTTCGTCGGCAAAGCCCAGCTGCCGAACCGCTGCGGCCGAGTCCCCGCCGCCGACCACGGTCAGCGCACCGTTCGCGGTGGCACTCACGAGGGCATCGGCGAGGGCTGTCGTGCCCGCGGCGAACGGCGCCATCTCGAACGCACCCATCGGGCCGTTCCAGAACACGGTGCGCGCGTCGGCCAGCGCGCCGGCAAACAACTCGGCCGAACGCGGGCCGATGTCCAGACCCATCGCGTCGGCGGGGATGGCGTCGACCGCCACCACCGACGTCTCGGTGTCGGCGGCGAACGCGGCTCCGACCACGACGTCGACCGGCAGCACGATCTCGACACCGGTGTGCTCGGCAGTGCGCAGGTACCCGCTCACCGCATCGACGCTGTCCGCGTCGAACAGGCTCCGCCCGATCTCGTGGCCCTGTGCCGCGAGGAAGGTGAACACCATCCCGCCACCGATCAGCAGTCGATCGGCTGTCCGCAGGAGGTTCTCGATGACGGCGAGTTTGTCGGCCACCTTCGCTCCCCCGAGCACCACCACGTAGGGCCGGTCCGGATCGTCGGTGAGCTGGCGCAACACCTCGACCTCGGCCCGCACCAGCCCGCCCATCGCCGACGGCAGCCGGGCCGCGATGTCGTACACCGACGCTTGCTTCCGGTGCACGACGCCGAACCCATCGCAGACGTAGGCGTCCGCCAGGGAGGCGAGGTCGTCCGCGAACGCGGCGCGATCGGCATCCGCCGTCGCGGTCTCGCCCGGATTGAACCGGAGGTTCTCGAGCAGGGCCACGCCGCCGTCGGCGAGGCCGTCGACGGTGGCCCGAGCAGACTCCCCCACCGTGTCCGCGGCGAAGGCGACCGGGCGGTCGAGGAGTTCAGCGAGCCGCTCGGCCACCGGACGCAGTGAGTACCGCTCTTCGGGCGTGCCTTTCGGCCGACCGAGATGGGCGCAGACGACCACCCGCGCGCCGGCATCCGAGAGTTCTCTGATGGTGGGCACCGAGGCGCGGATCCGGCCGTCGTCGGTGATGGTGGCACCGTCGAGCGGCACGTTCAGGTCCGACCGGACGAGCACGCGCGTGCCGCGCACGTCGCCCAGCGAGGCGAGATCAGTCATGGTGACGAATGCCGACCGCGTGCCGGTTTACAGGCCCGCGCCGACGAGCAGAGCCACGTCGATGAGGCGGTTCGAGTAGCCCCATTCGTTGTCGTACCAGCCGACGACCTTGACCTGGTTGCCGATCACCTTGGTCAGGCCGGCGTCGAAGGTGCACGAGGCCGGGTCGGTGACGATGTCGGCGGACACGAGCGGGTCCTCGCTGTAGACGAGGATGCCGGCGAGCGGCCCGTCGGCGGCGGCCTTGACCGCGGCGTTGACCTCCTCGACGCTCGTCTCGCGGCCAACCTCGACGGTGAGGTCAGTGGCCGATCCGGTGGGGGTGGGAACCCGCAGCGCGTAGCCGTCAAGTTTGCCCTTGAGTTCAGGCATGACCAGACCGATCGCCTTCGCCGCGCCGGTGCTGGTCGGGACGATGTTCAGGGCGGCTGCCCGTGCACGACGGAGGTCCTTGTGCGGCCCGTCCAGGAGGTTCTGATCCTGGGTGTAGGCGTGGATCGTCGTCATCAGGCCCTTGACGATGCCGAACTCGTCGTTCAGCACCTTGGCCATCGGCGCGAGACAGTTCGTCGTGCACGACGCGTTGGAGATGATGGTGTGGTTCGCGGGGTCGTAGTCGCCGTCGTTGACGCCCATGACGATGGTGACGTCCTCGTTCTTCGCGGGCGCGGAGATGATGACCTTCTTCGCGCCGCCGTCGATGTGCGCCGTGGCCTTGGTCGCGTCGGTGAAGATACCGGTGGACTCAATGACGACGTCGGCCCCCAGGTCGCCCCACTTCAGCGCACTCGGGTCGCGCTCGGCGAAGGCCTTGAAGGTCCTGCCGTGTGCGGTGATGTCCTCGTCGGTGGAGGTGACCTCGCCGGGGAAACGACCAAGAATCGAGTCGTACTTCAGCAGCGTGGCCAAGGTGGCGTTGTCGGTGAGGTCGTTGACGGCAACAACTTCGATATCGGCACCGGCGGCCTCGACGGCCCGGTAGAAGTTGCGGCCGATGCGGCCGAAGCCATTGATGCCTACGCGAACGGTCACGAGGTTGCCTTCCAGGAGAGCGAGGGTGCCACAACAGTGGGGCACGGGTGCGGCATCTACCCTAGACCGGATGTGAGCGGCGTCTCGCGCCGTCCGTAGTTCGGTCGGCCCGGTCAGGTATCGAGCATCTCCGGGGTGAGCACGGTCTCGGTGTCGGGAACACCGTCATCCTGGGCCCGCTTGTCGGCCATCGCGAGCAGCCGCCGGATCCGTCCCGCGACAGCATCCTTGGTCATCGGCGGCTGGGCCAACTGGCCGAGCTCCTCCAACGACGCCTGCTTGTGGTCGAGCCGGAGCCGGCCCGCGTCGCGAAGATGATCGGGTGCGTCAGCGCCGAGGATCTCGAGTGCCCGCTCGACCCGGGCACCCGCAGCCACCGCGGCCCGCGCCGACCGCCGCAGATTGGCGTCGTCGAAGTTCGCCAGCCGGTTCGCGGTCGCGCGGACCTCGCGGCGGATGCGACGCTCCTCCCAGGAGAGCACCGCGTCGTGGGCCCCGAGCCGAGTCAGCATCTGGGCGATCGCATCACCGTCGCGGATGACGACGCGGTCCACCCCGCGCACCTCCCGCGCCTTCGCCGGGATGCTCAGCCGACGAGCGGCGCCGACCAGCGCCAGCGCAGCCTCAGGGCCGGGGCAGGTAACTTCGAGGGCTGACGAGCGGCCCGGTTCGGTGAGCGAGCCATGCGCGAGAAACGCACCACGCCAGGCCGCCTCGGCATCACAGACCGAGCCACTGACCACCTTGGGCGGGAGTCCCCGGACGGGCCGACCGCGGCCGTCGATCAGGCCGGTTTGCCGGGCAAGGGCCTCCCCATCCTGGACTACCCGGACCACGTAGCGGCTTCCCCTGCGCAGACCGCCCGCGGCGAGCACCAGCACCTCCGGGGTATGCCCATAGACCTCCGCGAGTTCTCGACGCAACCGACGGGCAGAGTTGGCGGTGTCGAGTTCGGCCTCGACGACGATCCGCCCGCCGATGATGTGCAGGCCCCCGGCGAACCGCAGCATCGCCGCTACCTCGGCCTTGCGACAGCACGGCTTGGTGACGGCGTACCGTGACAGCTCGTCCTTGACCGCCGCCGTCATTGCCATGCCGGTCATCCTGCCACGGCTCACTACCGCTCTTCGGGATGACTCATCAGGTCCCGGAGGGCTGCGGCGTAGCGCAGCGGATCGTGAACTCCGCGCCGGTCGCGCCGGCTCACCGGTGCCACATGAAGCCCCGCACCGAGCCGCGCGCACCGCGCCGCAAGTTCGCCCGCGTCGTCGACGGCGGCCGGGTCGGCGAGCACCGCGTCGAGCCGTACGCCGGGCGCCATCGCGGCAAACGCGTCGATCAGTCCGACCGCGCGAAGGCCCGCGGTCTCCCCGGCTCCCGGGTCAAGGTTGAGCACCAGAAGGCGCCGGGCCCGAGTGACTTCGAGCGCCTCGCGAACCTCGGGGACCAGCAGGTGCACGGTGACCGAGGTGAACCACGAACCGGGGCCCAGGACAACCCAGTCGGCGCTGCGGATCGCGGCGACCGACTCCGGGTACGCCGGCGGATCGTGCGGCTCCAACCGAACCATCTCGACCTGTCCCTGGGTCGCTGCCACCGCTGCCTGACCACGGACCGTGCGCATGGCGGCCGGGTCAACCGGGTCCATACCTCGAACGTCGGCCTCGATCGTCAACGGCACTGCGGCCATCGGCAACACCCGGCCCCGTGCCTGGAGCAGCCGACCGACGAGGTCCAGGCCGGCCACCGGGTCGCGGTACAACTCCCACAGCGCGACCACGATCAGGTTGCCGAGGGCATGTCCACCGAGCGCCCCGTCACCGGCGAACCGGTGCTGCAACACGTCGCGCCAGGTATGGCCCCATTCGGTCTCACTGCACAACGCCGCGAGCGCCATCCGAAGATCCCCCGGTGGCAGGACACCGAACTCGTCGCGGAGCCGGCCGCTGGAGCCACCGTCATCGGCGACCGTGACCACCGCGGTGATCTCGTCGGTGACGTACCGAAGCGCCCCGAGGGTGGCGGCAAGGCCATGCCCACCGCCGAGCGCAGCGACAATCGGGCCGCTCATTCGCGGCCGAGGTCACGATGGACGACGAAGGTCGCCACCTGGTCGTCGGCGAGCCGGGTGGCCACCTCGCGGCTCATCGCCACCGAGCGGTGCTTGCCCCCGGTGCAGCCGAAGGCGAGTGTCGCGTACCGACGCCCCTCGCGGAGGTAGCCCGTCGTGATCGGAGCGAGGAGGTCCACGACCCGGTCGACGAACTCGGCGGCTCCTTCTTGGCCGAGTACGAACTCGGCCACTGGCGGATCGACACCAGTGAGCGGCCGCAGTTCGGGAACCCAGAAGGGGTTGGGCAGGAAACGCAGGTCGAACACGAAGTCGGCGTCGAGCGGCACCCCGTACTTGAACCCGAACGAGAGCAGCGCCAGCCGCAGGCTCGGCCCACGTCCACCGCCCACGAGCGGGATCAGCTTGCGACCCAACTGGTGCACGTTGAGACCGGAGGTGTCGATCACGACGTCGGCGACGGCACGCAGGTCGCCGAGTAGTTCGCGCTCCTTCTGGATGCCGTCGAGCAGCCGCCCATCCCGTTGCAACGGATGCGGTCGACGCACACTCTCGAAGCGTCGAACGAGCGCCTCGTCGGTGGCGTCGAGAAACACCAGCTGCGGGCTCCAGCCGTTGGCGCGCAACGCCGCGAGTCCCTCTTGCAGACCGGTGGTGAACGGCCGGGCACGCACATCGACAACCGCGGCAATCCGGAGGTCGTGGGCCACCGAGTCTCGAGCCTCTGCGGCCAGGTCGGCCATCGCCGGGATCAGCCGTGGCGGGAGGTTGTCGACGACGTACCAGCCTTGGTCCTCGAGGACGTTCGCCGCGGTCGAGCGCCCCGCGCCGCTCATGCCGGTCACCACCATGAAGCCACCCGGATCCGGTGCGCCGTCTGCGGAGTGGGTGCGGCCCGAGCGGTCGAGTGGCTGGCCCTGGCTCACGCGCCTTCTCCTTCGTCGTCGAGCACCTCACCGGTGGTCAGGTCGACGGCCGGGGTGGCCGGTGCCGATGCGCCCAACTCTGCCGCAACGACCCCGGCGAGCGCAGGCCCGATGCCCGGAACGGCGGCCAGTTCGTCGGCTGTCGCGGCGCGGATACGAGTGACCGAGCCGAACTGGGCGAGAAGTGCCTTCTGCCGTTTCGGACCAAGCCCGGGGATGCCGTCGAGCTGGCTCTGCGTCATCGCCGCAGAGCGCCGTTGTCGGTGGAAGGTGACCGCGAAGCGGTGGGCTTCATCCCGGACCCGCTGGAGGAGGTACAGCCCCTCGCTGGTGCGCGGCAGCACCACCGGATACTGCTCGCCCGGCAACCAGACCTCCTCCAACCTCTTGGCCAGGCCGACCACCGGCACGTCGACGACACCGATGTCCTCGAGCGCCCGGGCGGCCGCATTGACCTGTGGCAGGCCGCCATCGACCACGACCAGGCCCGGGCGGTACGCGAACCGAGGCGGCCGGCCGCCTGGCCCGTCCAGGGTGCCGTCACCGGATGCCGTGGTTCGCTCGCGTTCGGCGTGTTCCTCGCGGATCCCGCGACGAAAGCGCCGAGTGAGCACCTCGTGCATCGCTGCGGTGTCATCGGTGGCACCGGTCTCGTCACCGCGCACAACGAACCGCCGATACTCCGACTTCCGGGGCAGTCCGTCCTCGAAGACCACCATCGACCCCACAACCTGGGTGCCCATGACGTGGCTGATGTCGAAGCACTCGATGCGCAGCGGGGCTTCATCGAGGTCGAGGGTCTCGTGGAGTTGTTGCAGGGCCTGGCTGCGGGCGGTGAGGTCGCCCGCCCGGGTGATCTTGTGCCGAGCCAGGCTCTGACCTGCGTTGCGGGCCACGGTCTCCATCAGCGCGCGCTTGTCGCCACGCTGCGGAACCCGCAGGTCGACCCGGCTGCCGCGGATGTCGCTCAGCCAATCGGCAAGTGCGGCAGCGTCATCCGGGATGACGGGGACGAGCACCTCGCGCGGCACCGCCTCGGCGCCACCTTCCCCGTAGACCTGTTGCAGCAGGTGCTCGATGACCTGCGGCGTCGACTCGGCATCGCGCTCGGCAACCCAGCCGCGCTGCCCACGCATCCGCCCGCCGCGCACGTGGAACAACTGCACCGCGACCTCGAGCTCGTCCTCGGCCACCGCGAACACGTCAGCGTCGGTCGCGTCGGGGAGGACTACTGCAGACTTCTCCCGTACCCGCTCCAGCGCACCGATGTCATCACGGAGCCGAGCCGCGCGCTCGAAGTCGAGTTCGCCGGCGGCATCCTTCATCTCCACGGTCAGCCGAGTCAGGAAGCGACCTGTCTCGCCGGCGAGGAAGTCGCAGAAGTCATCGACGATCTCGCGGTGGCGGGCGGCGTCGACCCGGCCGACGCACGGGGCGCTGCACTTATCGATGTACCCGAGGAGGCAGGGCCGGCCGACCTGACCGGCGCGCCGGAACACCCCCGCCGCGCAGGTGCGGACCGGGAAGACGCGCAACGCGAGGTCGAGAGTCTCGCGGATCGCCCACGCGTGCGCGTATGGGCCGAAGTACCGCGTGCCTTTGCGCTTGGCGCCCCGCATCACCTGGGCTCGGGGGATCTCCTCCCCCAGAGTGACGGCCAGGTACGGGTACGACTTGTCGTCGCGGTACCTGACATTGAATCGGGGATCGAACTCCTTGATCCACGCGTACTCGAGTTGGAGGGCCTCGACCTCTGTGCTGACCACAGTCCATTCGACGCTTGCGCCGGTGCGCACCATGGTGGCCGTCCGCGGATGCAGCGCAGCGACGTCCTGGAAGTACGAGGACAACCGCTGCCGAAGACTGCGCGCCTTGCCCACATAGATGACCCGACCATCGCGGTCACGGAACCGGTACACCCCAGGCTCGGTCGGCACCTCGCCTGGGCGAGGACGATATGACACAACCACGAGGCAACCCTATGCCGCGGGTCTGACGGCGAGGCGTGACCAACGAGGCATGATCGGCCTCCAACGGCAGTCTGCTGACTGAACCGGCCGCAGGTGGCCGCCAACTCAGCCCGGCCGGCGCTGACGTCGGTATCGGGGGCATCGGACCCGAGGCTGGCGATCCGGGCGGCCACCCGCGGGCGGTCAGGAAATGGTGAGGCCGTCACCGTTGACGGTGACCTGCTTGGCCTCAAGACCGGTGGGCGCCGGGCCTTTGGTGACCGCGCCGGTGACCGCGTCGAACTGACTGCCGTGGCACGCGCAGTTGATGACGTTGTCGGCCACTCCCGCGACGGTGCACCCCGCGTGCGGACACACCGCGGAGAACGCCTTGAACTGGCCTTTCTCCGGCTGGGTAACGACGACCTTGAGCGAGTCGATGACGGTCCCGCCTCGTACCGGTACCTGAGCTGCCTTGAGTGCGTCGGCCGCGGCGGCCGCGGCGCTGGTGGCCGCGCCCGCTGCGGATGCCGCGGCATCCGCGACCTCCGCAGCTTCGCTGCACGCGGCCAGCGTGGTGGTTCCAGCGACGGCTGCGCCGACGAGGCCAGCCGCTCGCAACGTGCCGCGCCGGTCCAGGCACGAACACGGGGTGGTGTGGTCGAGATGGTGCTGGGACATCGAGTTTCCCTCTCGTTGCCGGGGTGCGTGTCTGCCCGAGTATCACCGACCAGCCTGAGTTGCGCAGCAGAGGACGCCGGAGAGGTAACAACTCGGCACCATCCTGGCGGGAACTCTCGGCTGATCAGGACCCCAATGGTTACGCTCCAGCATGGCCCGCCCGAACGCGGGTACGAGCATTCCTGCTCACCAGATGTCGTTCTAATACAGGAGGATAACGTGCCTCAGCGTTCTGTGGTCGCCGTCGGCGCCTCGCTGCTCGTCGCCTCGCTCGCGCTCTCCGCGTGCGGTACGCGCGACGAGGGGTCCGGCGACGAAGGGTCGGGCGGCAAGAAGGTTGCCAAAATCGGTGTCATCGTGCCGTTAACCGGTGACCTCGCCGCCTTCGGCAAGGGCATGTCGAACTCGGTCGACCTCGCCATCAAGCAGGCCAACGAGTCCAACGCCATTCCGGGCTGGACCCTCGAGCTCGCCGCCGAGGACGACGAGGCCAAGCCCGAGGTCGGCAAGAACGCCGCCACCAAGCTTGCCGCCGACAAGGACGTGGTCGGCGTCATCGGCACGCTCAACTCCTCGGTCGCGCAGAGCGTGCAGCCGGTGCTGGCCGCCGCCACCATCGCCCAGGTATCCCCGGCGAACACCAACCCCTCGCTCACCCAGGGCGCCGAGTTCGCAACCGCGCCCAAGCGCGTCTACCCGACGTACTTCCGCACCTGCACCACCGACGCGATCCAGGGCCCATTCGCCGCTCGCTACCTGATTCAGAAGGCGGGCATCAAGTCGGTCGCGACGATCCACGACAAAAAGACCTACGGTCAAGGAATCGTCGAGACATTCACCCAGGAGTTCACCAAGCTCGGCGGCAAGGTCGTGGCGGCCGAGACAATCAACCCCGACGACGACAAGTACGACGCAGTGATCACCAAGGTAAAGCCGGCGAAACCACAGGCGGTCTACTACGGCGGCGAGTACCCGCAGGCGGGTCCGCTGTCGCAGCAGATGAAGGCCGCCGGTCTGAACGTTCCACTGATGGGCGGCGACGGCATCCAGTCGAGCGAGTACCCGAAGCTCGCCGGCGCCACCGCGACTGGTGACCTCGCCACCTTGGTCGGCGCCCCGACCGCCGAGTTGGAGTCGGCCAAGAAGTTCATCTCCGCCTATGCGGAGGCCGGCTACCCCGAGGCCTACGAGTCGTATGGCGCGTACTCCTACGATGCGGCGACCGCCCTGATCACCGCGCTGAAGACCTCACTCAAGGATGCCGACTCCGCCGAGTCCGCGCGCCAGGCCACCGTCGATGCGATGTCCTCAGTCGCCTTTGACGGGGTCACCGGCAAGGTCGCCTTCGACGAGTTCGGCGACACCACCACTCGGGTTCTCACCGTCTACCAGATCAAGGGCACCGAGTGGTCTGCGGTGAGCACGGAGGAGTTCAAGTAGGCCGCCACTGACGGCAGCAGTTCGATTGCACCATCGGCGGGGGTGGTTCCAGAGCCACCCCCGCCGTGGTGCATGATCCGGCCGCGCCGGGCACCGCGTGTCCCTGAGCGATGCCGGAACTCCCGACCCACCGCACTGTGCGGGGCGGCATCCCCTTCGCCAGCGAACCGCTACTCTCCCCCCAGCAGTTTGTCCCCGTCCCGCAGGAGGTCTCGGTGGACCAGTTCGCCCAGCAGCTCGTCAACGGGCTGACCATCGGGTCGCTCTACGCACTGATTGCCGTGGGGTACACCGTGGTGTACGGCATCGTGCAGTTGATCAACTTCGCGCACGGTGAGATCTTCATGATCGGCGCGTTCGGCGCACTCTCCACCTGGCTGCTCTTCTTCGACGGGGAGACGGCGGTGTGGACGCTGCCGATCATGCTCGTCGGGGCCATCGCCGCCTCGGTGCTCGTCGCCGTGGCCATGGAGCGCATCGCCTACCGGCCGTTGCGCAACGCGCCCCGGCTGGCCCCGCTGATCACCGCGATCGGCATCTCGGTGTTCCTCCAGGAGCTCGTCCGGCTGTTCTACGGGCGCGTGCCGTTCGCCGACTTTCCCGACGCCAAGCAACGGATCCCGTTCCCGCAGATCGAGGTCGTCACCGGTCCGGCATTCGACTGGGGTGGTGTCACGGTGCAGCGCGCCACTCTCTTCACCGTGGGCGCTCTCATTCTGTGCGCGGTCGGGCTGTGGCTCTTCGTCAACCGCACCAGAACCGGCCGCGGCATGCAGGCCGTCTCCCAGGACCCCGACACCGCGCGGCTGATGGGCATCAACGTCGACCGCATCATCGTGATCGCGTTCGTCGTCGGCGCAACGCTCGCAGCGGTTGCCGGAGTAGCCCAGGGCCTCCAGGTCACCAACGTCAACTTCAGGATGGGCTTCCTCGCTGGCCTGAAAGCGTTCACAGCCGCGGTACTCGGCGGTATCGGCAACGTCTGGGGGGCGGTCGTCGGCGGGCTCACCCTCGGCCTCGTCGAGGCGATGGCCATTCAGTTCATCCCAGGCACCTTCGGCGGCAGTTCGTGGAAGGACGTCTGGGCGTTCGCCCTTCTCATCATCGTCCTGGTCTTCCGACCACAGGGCATCCTCGGCGCGAAGGTGGTGGACCGAGCATGAGCAGGTTCGTACTCCCCGACGGTGTGCGCGAGACGCACGGGTCCAAGGCCCCCGCACTTGGAGTGAGCGGCGGTGTCCTGCTCGTCGTCGCTGGGCTGCTGTCCTGGTCGTTCGACGACCGAATCCTCGGCGACATCTCGCCGCGCTTCCTGCCCGCCGGCATCCAGATCTACGCACTGCTCCTCGGCGTCGTCGCTGTCGTGCTTGCCGTGCTGCTCCTCCGTCGCCCGCCATGGCTGAGCCCGGGCCGGGGCCTACGCATCCTTGGTCTCTTCTCGCTCGCCTTCACCGCCAGCGCGATCTGGGCGATCGCCTACCAGGCCGGCGGGCTGGTCAATGTCAACGAGGGCGGCTGGATCGCCCTCGTGGGGTCGGCACTGGTCGTGGTCGCCGGGTCCCTCACCCCCGAGGTCGACATCGACGTCCGCACCTGGCCACGGCTCAGCTCTACCCTCGAGATCGTCATCATCGTGGTGATGATGGCGGTACTGCTGTTCGCTACTGCCTACACACTCGGCATCGAGGACAGCGGCACCTTCGGCTGTTGGCTGGTTGCCATCCTCGGCCTCGCAAGCGGGCTCCTCGGCAGCGGGCTCGGCGGCTATCTCGGCTTCATCGGCGCGACCAACCGGCGGCCGCTGCTGCTGGCTGCCTTCGTTGTCGCATTCCTCTTCCCGTTCACCCAGGGCGGGTCCGATGCGAACATGTCGATTGCCACCCAGGTCATCATCTTCGCGGCAACTGCACTCGGCCTGAACATCGTCGTCGGCCTCGCCGGGCTGCTCGACCTGGGCTACATCGCCTTCCTCGGCACCGGTGCCTACATCGGTGCCATGCTCTCTGCGTCGGCGTTCGCGACCGTCGGGTGGAAGCCGCCGTTCGCGGTCGTCATGCTGGTAGGTGGCTGTGTCGCAGCCGTGTTCGGGCTCGTTATCGGGTCGCCGACGCTGCGAGTGTCCGGTGACTACCTGGCGATCGTCACCCTCGGATTCGGCGAGATCTTCCGGCTGGCGATGTTCAACCTCGACGGCACCAACGGCCCCGACCTGACCAACGGCCCGAACGGCATCCCGGCGATCCCGGACCTGGTCATGTTCGGCTTCGACTTCGGCCAGCCGCACTCCATCGCCGGCTTCGAGCTCGGCCGGTTCAGTAACTACTACTTCCTCCTGCTCCTGCTCATCGGGTTCGTCATCCTCGTCGTTGCCCGGCTCAATGACAGCCGGATCGGGCGTGGCTGGGTGGCCATCCGCGAGGACGAGCGGGCCGCCGAGGCCATGGGCGTCAACGTGTTCGGCCTCAAGTTGCTCGCCTTCGCCGTCGGTGCGTTCCTGGCCGGGCTCGCCGGCACGATCAAGGCGCACCAGGACACCTCGGTCACACCCGACCAGTACATCTTTCTCGAGTCGGCCTTCCTCCTTGCCGCGGTCGTGCTGGGCGGGATGGGCACGATCGCCGGCGTACTCGTCGGCGCGACCATCCTCAAACTGCTCCCCGAGAAGCTCCGCGCAGTCAACGACTACCGGCTCCTCGCGTTCGGGCTCCTGCTCGTGCTGATGATGCGGTTCCGGCCCGAGGGCCTCGTGCCGAGCAAACGCCGCCAGCTGGAGTTCCATGAGGATGACGAAGAGCTCGTCGAGCTCGCCCAAACCCAGCATCTGCAGGAGACGAAATGACCGTCACCGAGACACCAGCAACCGGGCACCACGTCGGTACCACGGTCGTTCTCGAGGCATCGGATGTCACCATGCGCTTCGGTGGCCTGGTCGCTGTCGACGCGGTGAGCATGGCGGTGCGCGAGGGCGAGATCGTCGGCCTGATCGGCCCCAACGGCGCCGGCAAGACAACGTTCTTCAACTGCCTCACCGGGATGTACATCCCAACCCAGGGGCGGGTCGAACTCAATGGTGCGACGCTGCCACCCAAGCCGCTCAAGGTGGTGCGTGCCGGGATGGCGCGGACCTTCCAAAACATCCGCCTGTTCGGCAACATGACCGCGCTCGAGAACGTCATGGTCGGCCGCTACTGCCGCACCTCGGCGATGGCGCTCACCTCGATCCTGCGCGGGCCGAAGTTCCGGCGCGAGGAACGGGCCACCCGCGAGCGCTCCCAGGAGTTGCTCGACTACGTGGGGTTGGGAAAGAGCGCCGAGTTACTCGCCCGCAACCTCCCCTACGGAGACCAGCGGCGGCTCGAGATCGCGCGCGCCCTCGCCACCGACCCACAACTTCTCCTCCTCGACGAGCCGACGGCGGGCATGAACCCCAGGGAGACCGAGGCCACCATGAACCTGATCTTCAAGATCAGGGAGAGTGGCCTTGCCGTCGTGGTGATCGAGCACGACATGCGCTTCATCTTCACCCTGTGCGACCGGGTGCTCTGTCTCGTGCGTGGCGCTTTGCTCGTCGAGGGCACACCGGCCGAAGTCCAGTCCGACCCACGAGTCATCGAGGCGTACATCGGCGGCGACGATGACGAGGAGGATGACGCGTGAGCGCCATGTTGGAGGTCCAGGACCTGGTGGTCTCGTACGGCAAGATCACGGCCGTCAAGGGGATCACCTTCACCGTTGAGGAGGGTCAGGTCGTCAGCCTGATCGGCACCAACGGCGCCGGTAAGACGACGACCCTGCGCACCATTTCCGGGCTGCTGCGGCCGGCATCCGGCTCGGTCACCTTCAACGGGCAAGATCTCACCAAGGTCGCACCGCATGACATCGTCAGCCTGGGGATCGCCCACTCCCCCGAAGGCCGCCGGATCTTCCCGAAGCTCTCCGTCGAGGAGAACCTCATGCTCGGGGCCTTCGCACGGAAGGACAACCGGGTCCGTGACGACCTGGCTGCGGCGTTCGAGCTCTTCCCCATCCTCGAGGAGCGTCGCCGCCAGCCCGCCGGTACCTTCTCCGGCGGTGAGCAGCAGATGCTCGCCATGGGTCGGGCGATGATGAGCCGGCCGAAGCTGCTCATGCTCGACGAGCCCTCGATGGGCCTCTCGCCGCTGATGATGAAGCGGATCATGACCACGGTGACCACCCTGCAGCAGCAGGGCACCACCATCCTCCTCGTCGAGCAGAACGCTCAGGCCGCGCTCAAGCGCGCCACCAAGGGCTACGTGCTCGAAGTCGGGAAGATCGTGCTCTCGGGTACCGGTGACGAGCTGCTCGCCAGCGAGGACGTGCGCAAGGCCTACCTCGGCGAAGACTGACCGCCCACTGCGGGCACCGCACCGCGCCAGGCAACCCGGTCAGCCGGCCTTCCGGCTCGGCGACCTCCGCGGTCTCGATTTCTGCGCGGATGGCGCGGCACCGCCTGGTGACGTCGTCCGGGCCCGGACTGCACGCTCGGCGGTGCGGGCGGTCTTGGCGAGGACCGGGGCAAGGAAGCGGCCGGTATGCGAGTGTTCGACCCGGGCCACCTGCTCGGGAGTGCCCTCGGCCACCACCCGGCCGCCACCACTGCCACCCTCCGGGCCCAGGTCGACCACCCAGTCCGCGTTCTTGATGACGTCGAGGTTGTGCTCGATAACGATCACCGTGTTGCCCTTGTCGACCAGGCCCTGGAGCACTCGGAGCAACTTGCGGATGTCCTCGAAGTGCAATCCGGTTGTTGGTTCGTCGAGCACATAGACAGTGCGACCGGTCGAGCGCTTCTGCAACTCGGAGGCCAGCTTGACCCGCTGTGCCTCACCCCCGGACAGCGTGGGGGCAGATTGCCCGAGCCGCACGTAGCCCAGCCCGACGTCGTTGAGCGTGGTCATGTGCCGCGCAATCGCCGGGACTGCGGAGAAGAACTCGGCAGCCTCCTCGATCGGCATATCCAGCACATCGGCGATGGTCTTGCCCTTGAAGTGCACCTCGAGCGTCTCGCGGTTGTACCGGGCCCCGTGGCACACCTCGCAGGGCACGTAGACATCGGGGAGGAAGTTCATCTCGATCTTGATCGTGCCGTCACCGGAGCACGCATCGCAGCGACCACCCTTGACGTTGAACGAGAACCGGCCCGGCTGGTACCCCCGCACCTTCGCCTCGGTCGTGGTGGCGAAGAGTTTGCGGACGTGGTCGAAGACGCCGGTGTACGTAGCCGGGTTGGACCGTGGCGTACGGCCAATCGGGCTCTGGTCGACGTGCACCACCTTGTCGAGGTGCTCCAGCCCGGTGACGGTCTTGTGCCGACCGGGAACGTGGCGGGCGCCGTTGAGCTTGTTGGCGAGCACGTTGTAGAGGATGTCGTTGACCAGGGTCGACTTGCCGGACCCCGACACCCCGGTCACCGCGGTCAGGGTGCCGAGCGGGAACCCGACCGAGACGCGGTGCAGGTTGTGCTCCGTGGCGGCGACAACCGTGACTTCGCGCCCCTTCTCGCGCGGCCGTCGCACTGCCGGCGTGGGGATCTCGCGACGCCCGGACAGGTACTTGCCGGTCAGCGACTCCGGGTGGGTGAGCAGGTCAGGGACGGTCCCGGCGTGCACCACCTGGCCCCCGTGCTCACCTGCACCTGGGCCGATGTCGACCACCCAGTCAGCCGTGGCGATGGTGTCCTCATCGTGCTCGACAACGATCAGGGTATTGCCGAGGTCGCGCAGCCGGGTGAGGGTCTCGATGAGCCGGTGGTTGTCACGCTGGTGCAGCCCGATGCTCGGTTCGTCAAGCACATAGAGCACGCCGACGAGGCCCGAGCCGATCTGTGTCGCGAGTCGAATGCGCTGTGCCTCACCGCCGGACAGCGTGCCGGCGGGGCGGTCCAGGCTGAGGTAGTCGAGGCCGACATCCAGGAGGAACCCCAGCCGCGCATTGACCTCCTTCACGACTCGGGCGGCGATCTGACGCTCCCGGTCGGTGAGCTCGACATCCTCGAGGAACCGCGCGGCATCCGCGATGGCCAGCGAGCACACCTCGGAGATGGACCGGCCGCCGATGAGCACGGCCAACGACTCCGGCTTGAGGCGCGCTCCCTTGCACACCGGGCACGGCACCTCGCGCATGTAGCCCTCGTAGCGCTCGCGACTCCAGTCGGAGTCGGTCTCGGCATACCGCCGTTTGACGAACGGGACGGCTCCCTCGAAGCCGGTGGCGTACGACCGCTCTCGACCGAACCGGTTGCGATAGCGCACCTGGACCTCATGGTCCTTCCCGTTCAGCAGAGCCTGCTGAGCACGGGTGGGCAGGGCCCGCCACGGGGTGTCCATCGAGAACGAGAGGTCGTCAGCCAGGGCCGACATCACCCGTTGAAAGTACTCGGCAGCGCCGGACCCGCTGGCCCACGGAGCGATCGCTCCCTGCGCCAGGGTGAGGTCGTCGTCGGGCACGATGAGCTCGGGGTCGACCTGGAGCTCGGTGCCGAGCCCGGTGCATTCGGGGCACGCCCCGAACGGACTGTTGAACGAGAACGACCGCGGCTCGACCTCGTCCATGGCGATCGGGTGGTCGTTGGGGCACGCCATCTTCTCGGAGAACCGGCGCTCACGGTCCGGCTCACCGGCCTCAAGGTCAACGAACTCGACGACCAGGACCCCACCCGCCAGACCGAGCGCGGTCTCCACCGAGTCGGTGAGTCGCTGCTTGCCGGTCGCATCATCGGCGCCCTTGGCCACCAGCCGGTCAACAACCACGTCGATGGTGTGCTTGACCTGCTTCTCGAGCTTCGGCGGATCGGTGAGAGCAACCACCTCGCCGTCGACCCGCGCCCGCGCGAAACCCTTGGCCTGCAGGTCAGCGAAGAGGTCGACATACTCGCCCTTACGCGCCCGCACCACCGGGGCCAGCACCTGGAAGCGAGTGCGCTCGGGGAGCTGGAGGAGCCGGTCGACGATCTGCTGTGGACTCTGCCGGGTGATGGCCTCACCACAGGTGGGGCAATGCGGCCGTCCGGCCCGAGCGAACAGCAGGCGGAGGTAGTCGTAGACCTCGGTGATCGTGCCGACCGTGGATCGGGGGTTGCGGTTGGTCGACTTCTGGTCGATCGACACCGCCGGTGAGAGCCCCTCGATGAAGTCGACGTCAGGCTTGTCCATCTGGCCGAGGAACTGCCGCGCGTAGGCGGAGAGGGACTCCACGTAGCGCCGCTGCCCCTCGGCGAAGATCGTGTCGAAGGCGAGCGACGACTTGCCCGACCCGGACAGCCCGGTGAAGACGATCAGGGCGTCCCGCGGCAGTTCGATACTGACGTCTTTGAGGTTATGCTCGCGGGCTCCACGGATGACGAGGGAGTCAGAACTCACGAGCGCCATGCTAGGTGCGCCCACCGACATCGCACTCATCGAGCACCACTGACCCTCGACGGTGTCCGGATGACGCGTCATCCGGACACGATGCGACCTCTTCGCTCACGCCGGTCCCGGCAGGACCTCGGCGGTAGCGTCGCACTCATGGACTCGCGTTTCCCCGATCTGCTCTCGGTGCTCGCCGCCCACACCGCTCGACTCCTGCGCTCGGCCCGTGGCCTCGACGACCCCGGGGCCGCGTCGCTGTGCGCTGGGTGGACCCGAGGTCACGTACTCACCCACCTGGCACGCAACGCCGACGGGCTCGCCGCCCTCGTCCGGGCCGCGGTCGATGGCACGGGGGAGACCATGTATGCGGGCGAGGCCGCGCGCGATGCCGACATCGAGGCCGGGGCGGTCCGACCGCTGGACGCGCTAGTCGCCGACGTCGAGTCGAGCGCGGCCACCCTCGCGACCGCGCTGTCCCGGCTGACCCCGGAGCACGCCGAGCGGCCCGCCGAACGCACTCCGGGAGGCCTGACCCTCCGCGCCGGCACGCTGCCGCTCCTCCGGGTGCGCGAGGTGGTCTACCACCACGTCGACCTCGACGCCGGGTTCGGCTTCGGCGACGTGGAACCCGAGTTGGTGACGGCCTTCCTCGCCGACGAGTACGAACGGCTCGGCGACGCCGCGGCACCCGCCCGGGCGGTCGAGCTGCTGTGGCTGGCGCGCGGTATCCGTACCGAGGTCCGGCGATGACTTACACCGGCGACGTGACCCCAGGCGGGCCCAGCGATGTGCGCGAAACCGGGCGCGCCGTCATCCGCAAGATGAGCGTGAGCACCATGCACAACAACGTCTACCTGCTCACCTGTCGCGCCACCGGCGAGCAGTTGCTCATCGACGCGGCCGACGACCCCGAGCGGTGCCTCGCCCTGGTCGCCGAGGGCACCGGGCGGCTCGCCCACCTGGTGACCACTCATCAGCACTGGGACCACGTGCGCGCCCTCACGGACGTGGCTCGAGCCACCGGCGCCCGCACCTACGCGGGCGCGGATGACGCCGACGCCCTGCCGCGCGCCCCCGACGTGCGCCTCGACCACGGCTCGGTGATCACCGTTGGTGAACTCACGCTGACCGTCATCCAGCTCCGCGGCCACACCCCTGGTTCGGTGGCTCTGTCCTGGGCCGACCCTGAACCTGGTGGAATCGTGCACCTCTTCACCGGTGACGCGCTCTTCCCGGGCGGGGTCGGCGACACCACCAAGCCGGGACAAGACTTCGACTCGCTCTACCAGGACGTCCGGCAACGGGTCTTCGCCACCCATCCCGACCAGACCTGGTTCTACCCCGGCCACGGCGCCGACTCCACTCTGGGGGCCGAACGACCGCATCTTCAGGAGTGGCGAGCCCGGGGGTGGTGACCCGGATTCCCGCTCCCCTGCTGGTGCTCGGAAGCGTGGTCTCGGTGCAGTTCGGCGGCGCCCTCGCGGCCACTCTGGTGCCGGTTCTCGGTGCCGCGGGGTCGGTCGTCCTCCGCTTGGTGCTCGCGACCAGCCTGCTCCTGGTGGTGGCGCGTCCCCGGTGGCGGGGGCACTCCCGCCGGGCCTGGATGACGGTCGCCGGCTTTGGTGCCGCCCTCGGCCTGATGAACTTCGCCTTCTACGGCGCGCTCGCCTACCTGCCTCTTGGTGTCGCGGTCACCCTCGAGTTCATCGGCCCTCTTGCCCTCGCCGCCGCCCTCTCCCGGCGGTGGGTCGACGCCATGGCCGTGCTCGCCGCCACGGTCGGGGTGGTCATGATCTCGAAGGCGTTCGACACCCCGTCCGCGGACCTGCCGTGGGTCGGCATTCTGCTGGCCCTCAGCGCGGGCGCGATGTGGGCCGCATACATCGTGCTCTCTGGGCGGGTCGGAGCCGAGTTTCCCCGGCTTGATGGTCTGGCGATTGCGATGGTGATCGCGTCCCTGGTGACGTTGCCGTTTGGCGTCACGAGTACCCCGGATTGGACCGGCGCGATACTGCTCACCGGGTGCGGGATCGCCGTGCTGTCCTCGGTCCTTCCGTACTCGCTCGAACTGCTCGCCCTCCGCCGCCTGTCAGCGCGAGTCTTCGGCATCCTGCTCAGCCTGGAGCCGGCGTGCGCCGCATTGGCCGGGCTTCTCGTGCTCGGGCAGCACCTCGAGCGGATTCAACTGGTCGGCATGGGGCTGGTCATCATGGCGTCGGCGATCGTGCTCGGGCTTGGCGCCCGCCAGGAGCCCGCCGAGTCGGCCACGACCTAATCGCCCCCATGGTGGTGTCCGTCGCAAAATGCTCGATCCGCCGCGGACCCGCGCCGCGTGCGACGGTGCGCATCAATGGTCGGCGCCACTCCGGCCGTGACCGCCGCCGACCATCGCATTATCTCGCCGGGTCTTGACCAGACTCGCCACCGTGGTAACGCCGAGGATGACGACGATCGCGCCGAGCGAGAGCCAAATCGGGATTTCGGGAACGTCGAACGGTTCGCCACCGTTCACGAATGGGAGATCGTTGGTATGCAACGCTTCCAGGACGAGCTTGACGCCGATGAAAGCGAGCAGCACCGCGAGCCCGAGGCTGAGGTAGACGAGCCGCTTGAGCAGGTCGCCGATAAGAAAATAAAGCTGTCGCAGACCCATGAGCGCAAACAGATTCGCGACCAGGACGATGTACGGCTCCGAGGTGAGCCCGTAGATCGCGGGGATCGAATCGAGCGCGAACAGCAGGTCGGTCGTCCCGAGCGCAAGGATGACGAAAAACAGCGGGGTGACCAGCCGCTTGCCATTCTGCACCACGGAAAGTTTGGTGCCGGCGAAGACTCTCGTGGCCGGGAAACGCGCCTCCATGAATCGCATGAAGCGGTTCTCCTCGAACTCCTCCTCGCTCTCGTGCTGCCCTTCGCGAGCAAGCTGCACTGCGGTGTAGATGAGAAAAGCTCCGAAGAGGTAGAAGACCCAACTGAACCGTTCGATGGCGGCCGCGCCGAGAGCGATAAACGCTGCGCGCAAGACAATGGCGATGACGATTCCCACCATCAACGCGAACTGCTGCAGCCTTTCGGGAACCGCGAACCTCGCCATGATCAGGAGGAAAATAAAGAGGTTGTCGACCGAGAGCGAGTACTCGGTGAGCCAGCCGGCAAAGTACTCTCCGGCGAGGGTCGGCCCGGCGAGCCACCACATGCCCAACCCGAACACGATCGCCGCGCCGACGTAGATGCCCAGCGCCGCACCAGTCTCCCGATTGGTCGGCCGGTGCGGGTTGCGGGCGATCCAGTACACGTCGAAGAGCAGAACCGCAGCAGCTATTCCGATGGTGACCCACCACACCCAGGGCGCAAGATCCAGGCCGGGGCCATTCCCACCACCGGTCTCGGCAGTGGGCACCACAGTAAACAGGGCTGTCGTCAACTCGGTCGGCACCGCCGGAGTCTACCGAGCAGCCGCGACGCGGACCGACGGCGACGGGGACGGGGACGGGGACGGGGACGGGGAC
>JBOFLG010000168.1:0-24207 GCA_051657745.1 Dermatophilaceae bacterium
TGGCGGTCGACGAGGTCGGCGAGGCGCCCGACCAGCGGCAGCACCGCGATGTAGCCGAGCAGGAAGCCGCTGATGATCGGGGTCGCCTGCTGGAGTTCGTCGATGCCCAGGCCGACGCCGCGCATCATGTCGGTCAGGGCGAGGACGACCACGTAGGTGTCGGCCGCCGCGAGCGCTACCGCCACCGAGGCGGTGGCGAGCAGCGCCCTAGGGGCGGGTGATCGTGGTGGGCGCGCCATAGTCGGTGAGGGTCAGCGTGTAGGTGGCCTCGGCGCCGGGGAAGAACGGCCCGACGAGGGTGGCGGAGCGCAGTTCGTCGGCATCGGTGAGCGCGTAGGTGACGCGATAGGTGCCGCGACCGTCCCCGAGGCCCAAGAGGTCGGTGACCTGAGCGCCGGGCAGGGTGCCGGTGACCTGGTCGAGCACCTCTCGACCGGCGCGCACCCGGCTGCCGGCGGCCGGGTCGGCGGTCAGCGGGAGCAGTGCCGAGATGCCCTGCTCGGGGTGGACGAAGGTGGCCGGGTTCGGCGCGTTCAGGGTGTCGAGGTCGGTCTCGACGAAGTCGGGCGTGAACACCTTGACCCACGCAGTCTCGCCGATGGCGACGACCTCGACCTCGCCGTCGACGCCGTTGACCGACCCGGTGATGGTGCCCGCGAACTTCGGCTCGGTCGCGCTGATGACGCCCGAGCCCGTCGCGGCGGTGACCCCGCTCTGCCGCTCCGGCACGTCGGCGCTGGACACCTCGATGCGCACCGATCCGGCGCCGTCAAAGGCCGCCTTGGCAGCGGCGAGCCGCTGCACCGGGTCACGGTCGCCGGCGGCATCCTCCCCGGAGCATCCGGCGACGAGCGCCGCGACCGCGACCGGTATGGCGAGAAGGAGAGCGCGACGGTGAGGCACGCGCACACCCTAGGCCAGCGGATGCCGATGCAGCGCCGCCCCTCTGCCGCACACCGACACAGACCCCAGTTCACAGCCTCCACCAGCCAACCTTCCGTAGCCCTGGGGCTCACCCGTCGTGGTGATACCGCGGAGGGTCGCGCCCCGAGCCGTTGCCCCGGTTCGCCGCGACGTGCACGGTGATCGTGGAAACCCTGATCGCCGTAGCGGCACACCGAAGCAGTCCGTCTGAGGACGTGCTGGAAAGAGCCCATCTGACGGGTTGGCGCTCAATAACTACCAGCTATTCCTCCAGTTCATACTTGCCAATAACTGGTCGGTTACCGTCGGTGACATGAGGAAGCCCGACCAGAATCCGAGTCGTGTCGGATCGAGTTGGTGCGCCCGCCTCGGCGAGTTCGCGTCCGACGGTGACGCCGCAAGGGCGGGGCGTCGCCATCAGTTGTGATGGGGGTGCGCGGGCGGCGCGCCAGCGCCGAGCGCGTGGCGGTCCTGGTCAAAGGCCTCGCAGCCGGGGGCGGTTGAGGCGCGTAGCGCCGGCTTGGCGTCTTTGACGCCTGCCGAACGGTAAGAACCCATCGTCGGTCTGCTCATGACGCGAAAGGGAGACCATCGTGCTCGTCTCTGAGACCGGCATCCAGCCCCTGATGTACGGCTACCTGCGCGCACCTGAGGAGATGCCGGACGACGACCTTGACCGCGCAGTCCACCACCTGCAGCGCTACGCCGAGACCGAGGGCTACTGCTACGCAACCACGTTCCTCGAGTACGAGCCCGGTTCGCAGGACGCATTCGCCGAACTGATCGCCGAGCTCAAGCGAGCCGAGGCCAGGCACGTGGTGGTGCCGTCACTCGAGCACCTCTCGAGTCACCGGCTCATACGCGCCAGCATGGTCGACCGGCTCGAGCTGGACGCCAGTGCCTCGGTGTTGACGCCGGACGGCACGTGACGGACCGGCACCGGCTCGACCTGGGGATGAGTCCTGAGGGCCGCGTCGACGAGCTCATCCACACCGAAGCGATCAGTGCCACCCGTCCCTGAGGACTGTCGCGCGCCGATCGCGAATAGACTTCACTCCGCGAGGCTTTCAGCGACGCTTCGCCATGCGCAGTGGCATGTTCCCACTGCGCATGGCGGGTTTCGCGCTATGCAAGGTTCCGTGGTGGGCTGGCGCGACGGTGCGGGTTCGTGAGCCGGTGTGATCCAAGCGTGAGAGGTCAGTTGTGCTGGAGCAACGGGAGACGATCGGCGAGCGGGTCCGGCGGACCCGGCTTCGGTTGGGCCTGCCTCAGGCCGACCTGGCGGCTTCGGTCGGTCGAACGCAGGGGTGGGTGTCGAAGGTCGAGAGGGGTGATGTCGAACTTGATCGGACCAGCGTCATCAGCCAGCTTGCGGTAGCGCTTCATTGCCACCCGAACGACCTCATGGATCGGCCGTATGTGGCGGGCAAGGCGTCGGAGAACCAGTGGCAGGTTTCCGCAGCTTCCATCGTGCGGGAGCTGCGCCGCTACGATCTGACGCCGGTCTTCGACGGACAGCCCCGCCCGGTGGTCGAGCTCTGGGCTGACACCGAGCGCCTGCACCGGTTGAGGGATGCGGCGGCCAGCGTTGCGATCATGAAGGTGCTTCCGGACATGCTGCGGGAGTCACGCGCTCTTGCCGAGGTTTCTTCCGGACGCGAGCGAGAAGAGGCTTACGCGATCTATGCCGTCGAGTGCAAGTTCGCGCACACCGCTGCGCACGCGCTCGGCCATCCGGAACTTATCGCCATGGCGTGCGAGCGGGCAGCGTGGTCGGCGCGGCTGTCCGGGGATCCCGTGCTGGAGTCGGTAGCGGACTGGATGCGGGTGTGGGACATGTGGGCGACGGCTGACTGGGATGATTCACTCTTCCTTTCCGACAAGGCGCTGCAAAGGATCGAAAGTCAGTTCGACGCGGGTGATCCGCTGGCTGTTCGGGCGTGGGGAACGCTTCACCTTCGTGCTGCTGTCGCGGCGGCCCGCGCCGGCCGGGCGCAGGAAGCCGAGGGCCGCATCGGACATGCCGCGACAGCAGCAGTTCTGGTCGATGCCGACCGTGAGCCAGTGCTCGACCGACACTCGTTGACCTTCTCCGGCGGGAACGTCCAGATCCATGCCATCTCGGTCCACCTAGAGATGGGGAACCACGCCAGGGCTCTGGCTCTCAATGAACGCGCCGATCCGACGACCGTCGCGGCTCTGCCTGGTTGCCGGCAAGGGCACCACCACATGGACCTTGCCCGGGCCTGGCTGTGGGATGGCAACCGCGACAAGGCGCTCAAGGAGCTGGAACTAGCGGAGAAGATCGCTCCGCAACTGGTGCGGAACCATCCGATCGGCCGGGCCACGCTGCGCAAGATCGTCTACGCGGAGAGATCGACCACCCGGGAGAAGGTGCGCCGGATGTCCGACCGCTTCCATCTGGATGGATAGGCAGGACCACGGCCGGACCATCGCCAGGTGCGCCGGATGCGGCCGGCCGAACCTCGCATCAGCCGACGGCGAACACCGGTCGACGAGGCGCGAAGAGAACGCCTACCGTCAAGCCATGGGCACCCTCCATCGCCTCGACGACCGCCGCCGCACCCGGTCGGCGTCACCGCTGGCAACGACCGCGACACCGGTGTCGCCGGTGTCGGCCACAACGCCGGCCGAACGTCGTGGCCGACCCGGCGAGCCGGTCCCCGCACCGTCGCTGCGTCGGAGGACGGCCGAGCCTGGCGCGCGGTCGTCATCCGCGCCCGAGCCGCTCTGGCGCGAGTTGCTGGGCCCCGCGTTGCGCCTCGAACGCACCGCCCGCGGTGAGCGCATCGCCGACGTCGCCGGGCGCGCGGGAGTCTCACCGCAGTACCTCTCCGAGGTCGAGCGAGGCCGCAAGGATGCCTCGTCCGAGGTGCTCTCGGCGTGCGCCGGCGCCCTCGGACTCACCGTCACCGAGGTCGCCCGGCGGGCGCTGGTGACGCGCACGTCATCCGGCCGCGGCCCCGAGGCTCGCCTGCTCGCCGGCTGACCGCGACGCCATCACCGCGTCGACCACGCCGTACTCGACCGCGGCCGGCGCAGGGAGCACCAGGTCACGCTCGGTGTTCGAGCGCACCTGTGCGGGAGTGCGGCCCGTGTGCCGCGCCAGCAACTCCTCCTGAATGGCTCGCACCCGCTCCACTTCGTCGGCCTCCAGAATGAGATCGGGCACCGTGCCCCGCCCCTCCGCCGCGGGCGCATGGATGACGACCCGCCCGTGCGGGAGGATGGTGCGGTATCCCTTCGCTCCCCCGGCCAGCAGCACCGCCGCGGTCGCGGTCGCCTGCCCGACGCAGGTGGTTTCGACGCGGGGACGTACGTACTGCATCGCGTCGTAGATGGCGAGCGTCGCCGGGATCGAACCGCCAGGACTGTTGAGGTACAGCGCGATCGGCGCGTCCGGCCGGTCGTTCTCAAGGTGCAGCAGTTGGGCGATGACCACGTTCGCGACGCCGTCGTCGATACCGGTGCCCAGATAGACGACCCGATCGGCGAGCAGGCGGCTGTAGATGTCGACCGTGCGCTCACCGAGCGGAGTACGGGTGGTCACGTACGGGATCGGGTAGGTGCTCATCGCGCGTTCGCCCCCGCCGTCGTCGCCGAGGCATGCCCCGTACCCAGGCCGACGACCTGGCGCCGGCGCGGCAGCACGTCATCCGCGGTCTCGACGATCGCGTCGACGAAGCCGTAGTCGAGCGCCTCGGTGGCCGCGAACCAGCGGTCTCGCCGCGAGTCGTCCTCGACCTTCGTGACGGGCTGGCCGGTGTCCTCGGCGATGCAGCGCAGCACCACGTCGCGGGTCTGCCGGAGGTCGTCGGCCTGGATGGCGATGTCCATGGCCGTGCCACCGATGCCGGCGCTGCCCTGGTGCAGCAGCACCTTGGCGTGCGGCATCGTGTACCGCTTGCCTCTCGCACCTGCGGAGAGCAGGAACTGCCCTGCGCTGTATGCCATCCCGAGGTTGATGGTCACCACGTCGTTGGGCACGGCACGCATGCAGTCCCGGATGGCGAGCATCCCCGGCACCGAGCCACCCACCGAGTTGACGAGCAGTCGGATGTCGGTGGCCGGGTCATCAGCGCTCAGCATCAGGATGGCCGTGCACAGCCGGTTGGAGTTACGTTCTTCCAGCGGTTCTCCGAGCAGCAGCGTGCGCTCGGCGTACATGCGCCGGTACAGCTCGCCGTCGAGACTCGCGGCCGGGTCGGTTCCGTTCTCTCCCATGCCCCCACCATCGGATGACGCGGCGCGGCGCGGGAAGCCCGCGCTGCCCTGAGCAGCGCGCCGCCGCCACCAGCAGCGCCGGGCCCGACGAACGTGGGTGAAGCCCCAGTCCGCGGGACCCGGGCTCGTCACGTCGAGGGCCGGTCGACCTCAGCGCTCGTGATCGTCGGCGGACGCCGCTGGGAGGTCGTGCCTAGGAATTCGCCCAGGGAACGGCCGATGTGGTCGGGTCGGCCACGTGTTTCGCTGAGCGACATGGACATCAGTGATGTTGTCGTCGTCGCCGTCGCGATAGCGGGTCTGTTCGCTGCCGCACTCGGTGCACCGGCGGTCATGGTTCGCTGGGCCGCGCGGAGCCAGGCGCTCCGGGCGGAGCAGGTTCTTCACCTGGTGCTTCCCGGCGAGCAGGTGCGCGAGGTGGCCGTCGGCCGGGCACGCCGACCCCTGCGGTTCACCGGCGCCCTGGTGGCGCTCGGCACGGTCGCCGTCGTCGCGGCACGCCCACTCGGCATCGCCCCCAGCGCAGTCGTGGCGATGGGGGTGGTTGCTGCCCTGCTCGTCACGCACCACCGCGTCCTGGTGGCGGCCACCGCGACGGAGGTCGTCGTCATCGAGACCACCCGCGACCTGGAACCGGTGCGGATCGTCGGCCGGATGCCGCTCAGTGAGTGGCAACCGACCCCGGGATGGGGCGCAGCAAGTTGCCCGATCGGGACCATCGACATCGTGGTCGCCTGCGCCGCGCTCGGCCATCAGGCCACCACCGGCGCGCTACAGAACCCGGTGCTGGCAATCGAGCGGCCGGGGGTCACGGTCAGGTCAGCGTGAGGCCCGACCCATCCCCGGCAGCGTCGACCGTCACGGTGTCGCCGTCGCGAATGTCGCCCGCGAGCAGGGCGCGCGCCAGCCGGTCGCCGACCTCGCGCTGCACCAGCCGGCGCAGCGGCCGGGCCCCGAACGCCGGGTCGTAGCCCTGCTCGGCGAGCCAGGCCCGGCCCGTGTCGGTCACCTCGAGGGCGATCCGCCGGTCCTGCAACCGCGTGGCGAGAGAACGCACCTGGAGGTCGACGATCCGCGCGAGCTCGTCGGTGGAGAGCGCATCGAAGACGACCACCTCGTCGAGCCGGTTCACGAACTCCGGTTTGAACGCGGCGCGCACCTCGGCCAGCACCGCCTCGCGCTGATCGTGCGGGTCGAGCGTCGGGTCGACGAGGTACTGCGAGCCCAGGTTCGAGGTCAGCACCAGGATGACGTTGCGGAAGTCGACGGTGCGGCCCTGGCCGTCGGTGAGGCGGCCGTCATCCAGCACCTGGAGCAGGATGTCGAACGTCTCCGGGTGCGCCTTCTCGACCTCGTCGAGCAGCACCACCGAGTACGGCCGGCGGCGCACCGCCTCGGTGAGCTGGCCGCCCTCGTCGTAGCCGACGTAGCCGGGCGGGGCGCCAATCAGCCGGGCCACCGCGTGCCGCTCGGCATACTCGCTCATGTCGATGCGCACCATCGCGCGCTCGTCGTCGAAGAGGAAGTCGGCGAGCGCCTTGGCCAGTTCGGTCTTCCCGACGCCAGTGGGGCCGAGGAAGAGGAACGACCCGGTGGGCCGGTCAGGGTCGGCGACCCCGGCGCGGGAGCGGCGCACGGCATCCGAGACCGCCCGCACGGCATCCGCCTGCCCGATCAGCCGCGCTCCGATGAGCGACTCCATGGAGAGCAGCTTCTCGGTCTCGCCCTGGAGCAGCCGACCGGCCGGGATGCCGGTCCACGCCGAGATGACCTCGGCGATGTCGTCGGCACCGACCCGCTCCTTGACCATGAGGTCGCCCAGGTCGATGGCCGACTCGGCCTGCTGGGCGGCTTCGATCTCGTTCTCCAGCAACGGAATCTCGCCGTAGAGCAGGCGGGACGCGCCCTCGTAGTCGCCCTCGCGCTGCATCCGCTCGGCCTGGGTGCGCAGGTCGTCGAGACCGGCCTTGAGCTCGCCAACCCGGTTCAGGCCGGACTTCTCCGCCTCCCAGCGGGCGGTGAGCGCGGCGAGTTCCTCGCTGGCGTCGGCGAGGTCGGCGCGCAGCCGCGCCAGCCGCTCGACGGACGCCGCGTCGGTCTCCTTGGCCAGGTGCAACTCCTCCATCCGGAACCGGTCGACGGCCCGGCGCAGCACGTCGATCTCGACCGGGCTGGAGTCGATCTCCATCCGCAGCCGGGATGCCGCCTCGTCGACCAGGTCGATGGCTTTGTCGGGCAGCTGCCGGCCGGTGATGTAGCGGTCCGAGAGCGCGGCGGCCGCGACCAGCGCAGCGTCCTCGATCTCGACCTTGTGGTGCGCCTCGTAGCGCTCCTTCAGGCCACGGAGGATGGCGACGGTGTCCTCGACGCTGGGCTCCCCGACGAACACCTGCTGGAAGCGACGCTCGAGCGCCGGGTCCTTCTCGACGTGCTCGCGGAACTCGTCGAGAGTGGTGGCGCCGACGAGGCGCAACTCGCCGCGGGCCAGCATCGGCTTGAGCATGTTGCTCGCGTCCATCGCCGACTCACCGGTGGCGCCCGCACCCACCACGGTGTGCAGCTCGTCGATGAAGGTCACGACCTGGCCGTCGGATGCCGTGATCTCCTCGAGCACGGCCTTGAGCCGCTCCTCGAACTCGCCGCGGTACTTCGCGCCGGCAACCATCGCGCCGAGGTCGAGGGAAACCAGTCGCTTGTCTCGCAACGATTCCGGCACGTCGCCGTCGACGATGCGCTGGGCCAGCCCCTCGACGACCGCGGTCTTGCCGACCCCGGGCTCGCCGATCAGCACCGGGTTGTTCTTCGTCCGCCGGGAGAGCACCTGCACCACCCGGCGGATCTCGGCATCCCGACCGATCACCGGGTCGAGCCGGCCGGCGCGGGCGGCCTGGGTGAGGTCGGTGCCGTAGGTGGCCAACGCCTCACCGCCCGCGACCGGCGTCTCGCTGGTGACCTTCCGCCCGCCCCGGAGTTGCTCAATGCGGGCCTCCAGGTCGGCGGCGCCGCGCTTCTCGACGGCGGCGAGGTGGCCGGTCTCGGCGAGCGCGAGCAGCAGCAGGTCGAGCGCCAGGTGGGTGTCGCCTTTGGCGCGCATCAGCGTGTCGGCCTGCTGGATGACGGCCAGTGCCTCGCGCCCGAAGGTGGGCGGCTGGGCGGTGGCGCCGCTCGTGGTCGGCAACGCCCGCACCCGGGCATCGGCCTGGGCGAGCACGTGCGCGGCACCGGTCCCGGCCGCGGCGAGCAGCGCATCGGCGAGCGGCGTGTCAAGCTGCACCGCGGCGCTGGTGAGGTGGTCGGGGATGATCTCGGCGTGGCCGGCGCTCTGCGCCGCCCGCTGGGCGAGCGCGAGCGCCTCGGCGACCTTGGTGGTGGGGTTCAACTCCATGGCGGACCTTCGGGAACGGGCGGGATGGCGGTCGCACGTGGCAACCGGAGCGAGGTTGAGCCTATTCCGCTCAACTTCACGGCCGTGATGGTCACACCCGAGAGTGGGTCACTGCCGGCCGTGCTCAGCAGGTGCGCGACAGGTCGGCGGCCTCGTCATCGGGTGCCACACTCGGGCTGGGCGACGGGGATGAACCGGCGTCGGAACCGGAGCCAGTGTCGGTGTCGGTGTCGGTGTCGGTGTCGGTGTCGGAACCATCGCTGGTGCCGGAACCATCGTTGGTGCTGGTGTCGGAACCGGCGGACGCACTCGCCGACGGCCTCGCCGGCGGTGCCTCGGCCCGGTCCAGCGAGTCCTCGACGAGGCCGCGGATCTTCTCGAAGTCGGGATCCGCCGGGGCGACCACATCGGCGGTCAGCGGCAACGAGCGGATGCCCTTGCCGTCCTGCACCCGGAGCACCAGGTCGACCCACGCGGCGAGCTCACCGTCGGGCAACTGCACCTCGAGGTTGTCGCGGAGCGCCCCGGCGATCTTCGGGTAGCGGGCCAGCAGCGAGACCGGGTCAGCCTGCTGGATCAGCGCGCCGGCAACGCACCGCTGCCGCCGCATCCGATTGAAGTCGTCACTGCCAGCCCGCGAGCGCGAGTACCAGAGCGCACCCCGACCGTCCAGCCGCTGCAGCCCGGGCTCGATCCACTCCACCTTTCCGGTGGTCCACTTGATGCTGCCGTCGGGCCGCTGCGAGCACCCCACACACACCCGCTGGGTCACGTTGACCTCGACACCACCCATGGCATCGACGAGAGCCTCAAAGCCCTTGAGGTCGACCACCACCGACCGGTCGATGTCGAGACCGGTGATCTCACTGACCACGCCGACGGTCGTGGTCAGGCCCGGATTGGGGTCGTCCGCGAAGAGGTCGGCGCGATCGGTGGCGAGCGTCCACACTCCGTTCATCAGGCATTCGTCACCGCAGTTGTACCCGTCGGGCCACACGTCGTGCAGGGGGTTGGATTCGGGGAACGGCACCCTCTCGAGGTTGCGCGGGATGCCGATGAGCAGCGTGTCGCCGCTGCGCGGGTCGATGCTCGCCACCATCATCGAGTCGGTGCGCACACCCACCCGCCCCTTGCCGGCGTCGGACCCGATGAGCAGGGTGTTGACCCGGGACGTGCCCTCCCATCCGGCCCGTCCTCCCGGTTGACCGCCCGGGCCGGCGACCACGACATCATCGACCAGCGCGGCCTGGACCTCCAGGTAGCGCACCGCCACCCCGGCCGGCGCCGCCACCGCGAGGCAGGCAAGACCGGTGGCCACCCCACGCAGACCCGCCCCTCGACCGCGGCGCGGCCAGTACTGCCGGGCGGTCAGGACAATTGTGGTGACCCAGACCAGCGCCACCGCCACGACCACCACCCCGATCAGCCGCAGCGCGTCGGGGTCGACCGCGACACCGAGCGCCGAGCGCACCACGCCGCCCTCGACCAGACGCCAGCCCCCATACCCAAGCGCACCAAGAAATGCGAGCAGGACCACTCCGCCAGCCACCCGCCACCGGGTACGCAGGAGGCCGGCACCGGGCAGGACCACCGCGAGCAGGACACGGCGGTAGAACCGCGATACTGCCGTGCCCTCCCGGCGGCGCGCAGCACGAGTCGGCGGCAGGTCGTCGCCCGGCGACGACCGGGCCCGCGCCGACGAGGCACGCTGGTCAACCGACATCCAGTCCTCCCGGCGGATTGGCGCACGACCCAATGCGGCCGGATGACGCACGACCCGCCTGGCGTCAGGATATCCCGGAGCGCGCTCACCGACTCCACCGGCGTCGGTGTGGTGCGATAGAGCGGTGACGACCCACGAGACGCCGACATTCCCCACCCGCGCCGACCGGTGGCGGCAGCTCGCGGTCACCGGAGCCGAGGTCTTCTGTGTCGTGGGCACCCTGGTGGGGGTCGGAGTGCTCGGCACCCGGGTCGAGGAAAGCAGCGGCGGAGCGTTGGCAGCTGATGCCACCCTGCTCGCGCCCGCCGGTCCGGCGTTCTCGATCTGGACGCCGATCTACCTCGGGCTGCTGGCCTACACGGTGTGGCAGTGGCTGCCTGCGCAGGCCACCGACCGGCGGCACCGCGCCATCGGCTGGCCGGTCGCCGCGTCGATGGTGCTCAACGCCACCTGGCTGCTCGTCACCCAACAGGGGTGGATCTGGGCCAGCGTGGCCGTCATGGGCGCCTTGGCTGCCGCGCTCGGCATCCTGGTGCTGCGGCTCGAGAAGCACCGCTCGTTCGGCCCGGCCGAGACACTCGTCGTCGATGGCACCTTCGGGGTGTATCTCGGGTGGGTGGCGGTCGCGGCCTGCGCCAACGTCACCGCGGCCTTCGTCGACAGCGGCATCGCCCTGGAGGGCGCCGCCGCCGAGGTCGTGGCAGCGCTCGTCGTCGCGGTGGCTGCCGCGCTCGGGTGGCAGTTCGCGGTACGGCTGGGCGCACGGTGGGCAGTGGCCGGCGCGATGGCGTGGGGTCTGGTGTGGATCGCGGTCGGGCGGCTCGCCGACGAGCCCCGTTCGGCGGTCGTCGGCGCGGTAGCACTGGTGGCGGCCGCGGCGGTGCTGCTCCCGGTGGCGCGAGCCCGCCGCGCGGCAGCAACAGCGGTACGCGGATGACGCCCGGCGCCGTGGGCCCCGCGCCGACGACCGTCCCGCTGCCGGTTTCGGTCGGGGTGGTCCTACGGCCGCAGGTCGACATCGAGCACCAGCCGGCGCAGGTGCTGGAGGTGGGCGCGGCCGGGTTCGACGAGGTGTGGCTCTGGGAGGACTGCTTCCTCGCCGGTGGCGTCGCCGCATCGGCCACCGCACTCGGTGCGAGTGCCACCTCGCAGGTGCGGGTCGGGCTGGGGCTGATGCCGGTTCCGCTGCGCAACCCGGCGCTCGCCGCGATGGAGGTCGCCGCCCTCGCGCGGCTGCATCCGGGCCGGTTCATACCCGCGTTCGGGCATGGGGTGCTCGACTGGATGGCGCAGGTCGGCGCCCGCGTCGAGTCGCCGATGACGCTTCTCGAGGAGTACGTGCGAGCGGTCCGAGCCCTCCTCCACGGCGCCGAGGTCACCGTCGACGGCCGGTACGTCCACCTCGACGGCGTGCGGCTCGACCACCCACCGGCGCTGGTGCCCCCGGTCCTCATCGGCGGCCGCGGGCCGAAGACCCTCGCCCTCGCCGGCGCGGTCGCCGACGGGGTGGTGCTCGATGCCGGCACAACGCCGGACGTTCTGCGGCAGGCAATGGCTGCCGTAGGACGGGGACGGGCGGCGCGGGCCACCGGGGACGGCGGCGAGGAGACCGACCTGGGAGCGCACGGCTCCGGAACGCACGGCTCCGGAACGCACGGCTCCGGAACGCACGGCTCCGGAACGCACGGCTCCGGAACGCACGGCTCGGATGCCGACCCGTTCCGGGTCGTGGTGTTCCTCCCCGCCGGGATGGACGCCGGCCACGAGCAGCGAGTGCGTGCCGAGGTCGCCGCCGTCGGCATCCCGAGCGGCGTCGAGTCGGTGGCCGGGGGCGGCATCGACGGGGTGGCCGCGCGGGTGGCCGAACTGGCCGGAGCCGGGGCGACCACGGTCTGCCTCCAGCCCGCCGGGGACGAGCCCGACCTGCCCGGCTACCTCGAGGCCGCTGGTGCAGTGGCCCGGCTGGTTCGCGCGGGCTGACCTCCCCGTCGCACGTCATCCGCCAACGTCGCTGATCGCTGGTCGGCACGTCATCCGCCAACGTCGCTGGTCGCTGGTCGCTGGTGCGGCGTTACCAGAGGCGGCGCTTCTTCAGATAGGCCCGCAACTCTGCGAACGTGCCGTCATCGGTGCCGTACTGAACGACGGTGCGCGCGGAATCGAGCCACGGCCCGATCGACGGCCGCACCTCCCGGAGCGCGGCATCGAGGTCTCGCTGCTGGATCATCCGCACCGTGCCGGTGCGCACCCCGTCGAGCAGGGCGTGTTCTGCAGCGGTGTCACACACATGCGCGAGGTCAGCGCCGGAGAACCCGTCGGTGCCCTTCGCGAGCCTGCCGATATCGATCCCCTCGATGGGCCGGTCGCTCACGTGGTACGCGAGGATCGCGGCCCGAGCCGGCTCGTCAGGCGGCAGGACGAGCAGGGTGCGATCGAAGCGGCCGGGCCGGCGCAACGCCGGGTCGAGGTCCCACGGCTGGTTCGTCGCCGCAAGCACAAACACCCCCTCGTTCAGCCCGTCCACCCCGTCGAGCTCGATGAGCAGCTGGTTCACCGACGTCCGCATCGCCGAGTTGCGGGTCATCGAGCGCTTCTGGCCGAGCGCGTCGATCTCGTCGAGGAACACGACGCACGGCGCGTTGCGGCGGGCCAGTTGGAAGATCTCATGAAGGTTGGCTTCGGAGTTGCCGATGTACATGTCGAGCACGTCATTGATGCCGACCGGCAGGAAGGCCGCCCCGAGCTCACCGGCGACGGCCCGCGCGATGAAGGTCTTGCCGCACCCGGGCGGGCCGTAGAGGAGCAGCCCGCCCTTGAGCGACTTGCCGTACAGCCGGCGTAGCTCCGGGTTGCGCATCGGCGCGAGGAACGCTGCGTCGAGTCGGTCCTTGACGGTGTCCATGCCGCCGACGTCGGCCAGGGTGACCCTCCTCGCGCGCTCGACATCCCAGGCAGGCACGTCCGGCACGGGGTCCCCGGCACCGGACACGAACATCGGCTGGGCGATGTCGCCGAACTGGTCCTCAGCGCTGCGCCAGTCGAACTCGCCGGATGACGCGAGCGCGGGGGTGGTGGGCGAGGCGTCGTCTCCGGCTGGTGGTGGCGGGCCGAGGGTGCGGGCCATCAGTGCCCGTGCGGTGTGATCGCCAGGATCGGCGGCAAGAAGAGTCGCGCAGTGCACCACGGCGTCGCCGCCGCGGCCGGCGTCAACGAGGAGGGTGGCGAGGTGCCGTCGCAGCGTGGTGTCGTGCGGCGCCGCGTCGACCGCTGCCGACAGACTGGCGATCAGGGCGTCACTCACGTGCTCCTCCGAGCGCGGATCCAACTGAGCACGACAGCGACGATCAGCACGAGCAACCCCGAGGGATGCAGCGCGCCGCCCACCCCGGTCGGGGCGATGGCTGCCAGCACCGTGACGACATTGAGAACGACGAGGAGCGACAGCCAGGCCGCGCCCAGCCGGTCCATCGCGGCCCACGACCGCAGCGCGGGCAGCATCGCGGCGCCGAGCCCGCGCCGCAGGCGCACGACGACGGCCACCACGACGCCGGCGGCGAGCGCCCCGACCACCCACATCAGCGAGTTCGGCTCGCCACCGTTCCACGACAGGGCCTTGTCCATCACGAACCAGAGCGCCCACGAGACCGGGTGCCCGATGAACGGCAGCCGACCGAGCGCGTACCCGATCCCGTCGTGGGACTCGGTGTCACGCGGGTCGTGACGGAGGATCCTGGCGTGGCCCTCGAGCGACGCGAACGGGGACCAGCCCATCGCCCGAAGGGTGGCGACCTCGCGCTGGGCCTCCGCGTGCTGGGGGTCAAGGGAGAGCGCATTGTCGAGGTGGTGGCGCGCGGCGCGGCGGTCGCGGGAGCGCACCGAGGTGCGGCCGTTGTACATGTGAGCCTGGGCGAGCAAGACATGGACGTCGGGGTCGTCCGGCGCGCGCTCCACCGCCGCAGCCGCTGCCGACCGGGTGCGGGCGATGTCCTGGGTGCGGTTGAGGCCGGCGACGGCGAGCGCGACGTGACCGTGCTGTCCGTGCGGGTCGAGCCGCAGCGCCTCGCCGGCCTCCCGTGCCGCGGCATCCTGGCTACCGCTGTGCGTCAGCGCGAGCGAGAGGAGCACGTGCGAGTAGGCGGCCTGGGGCCGCAGCCGCACCACCGTCTCGGCGTGCTGCCGGGCTGCCGAGCCGGTACCGACCTGCAGGTGGGCGCGCGCCGCGAGGGTGTGCGCCTCCGCGTCCTCGGGGTCATGTGCGAGGACCGGCGCAAGCACCACCAGTGCCTCGTCGGTGCGGCCGAGGTCGATGAGCTGGTCGGCCCGGGCCCGGGCCCGCGCACCGACAGCCGCTCGGTGCGACATCCCGGCGCCGAGGTCCCCGGTCATGGCGAGCAGACTAGGGCCGGGGAGGCGACCCACGAGGGCGATTCGACAGGCAGGGCTCAGCGACCAGGGCTCAGCGACCAGGGCGCCACACGACAAGTGCCTGGGACCGGGGCTCAGCGACCAGGGCGCCACACGACCAGGGCTCAGCGACCAGGGCGCCACACGACCAGGGCTCAGCGACCGGGGCTCAGCGACTAGGGCTCAGCGACCGGGGCGCCACACGACCAGTGCCTGGGACCGGTCGGCGCGGGGCCGCTCGCCGAGCCGGGCGGCATACACGTCCCCGCCGGGCGTCACCGAAAAAACCCTGGCCACCTGGCCCTGGGCCCACGCCCCGGCTGCCGCGCGCAGCACCTCGACCTCCGCGGTCACCTCGTCCAGTTCCGTCCGCAGCGCGGCGACCTGGTTCTGGAGCTCGAGGATGCGGGCGACCCCGGCGAGTGAGACGCCGTCCTCCTGGGAGAGCTGCTGCACCTGGCGGAGCAGCGAGACATCGCGCGGCGAGTAGCGTCGGCCGCCCCCACGAGTGCGCGACGGCGTGACCAGCCCGAGCCGGTCGTACTGACGCAACGTCTGCGCGTGCATGCCGGCGAGGTCGGCGGCGACCGAGATGACGAACAGCGGCGTGTCGTCGTCGGAGCCGACCCGCGAACCGCGACCGGGCGTCATCCGGGACCACCTGGCTGACGCGCCTGCTCGAAGAGCGCGGCCCGGGGATCGGAGCCGGCCTCCTCGTCGCGGAGGGTCTGGACCGCGGCGCGTGCCGCGTCGGTGAGCCGCTGCGGGACGACCACCTGAACCTTGGCCAGCAGGTCGCCCGCGCCGTCCGGGCCGGCCAGCCCGCGGCCCTTCACCCGCAGCACCCGACCGCTCGGAGTGCCCGGCGCGACCTTGACGCGCACCGGGGAGCCATCGAGCGTCGGCACCGACACGGTGGCCCCGAGTGCGGTCTCGGCGAAGGTGACCGGGAGGTCGACCGTGAGGTGGTGGCCGTCGCGGCCGAACACCGGGTGCTTCTCGACGGTGACCGTGACCAGGAGGTCGCCCTTCGGCGCGCCCTGGTCACCCTCGGACCCCTTGCCGCGCAACCTGATTCGTTGGCCGTCGCGGACCCCCGCCGGGATCTTGATGGTGATCCGGCGCCCTTCGGCCATGGACAGGGCGACGGTCGAGCCCTCGACAGCGTCGCGAAACGACAGGGTGGTGCGGGCGTGGACGTCGGCGCCGGGACGGGGCGCGCGCGGGGCGCCAAACCTGGTGTACGGGTCGGCGCCACCACCGCGCCCGGCGAACATCTGCGCGAGGAGGTCGTCGAGGTCACCCTGCCCCCCGGGCGGCCCTGCGCCACCTGGGCCACCCGGGCCACCCGGGGAGAACCGGACCCGCTGGCCACCACCACCACCAGAGAACGCGCTGAAGATGTCCTCGAAGCCGCCCGCACCCGGGCCGCCGGGGCCGGCTCGAAACCGGGCCCCGCCACCCGCCATCGACCGGACGGCGTCGTACTCCTGGCGCTGCTTGGGGTCGGCGAGGACGGCGTGCGCCTCACCGATGTCCTTGAACCGCTGCTCCGCCGCGGGATCGTTGGCGTTTTGGTCCGGATGGTGGGTGCGGGCAAGTTTGCGGTACGCCTTCTTCACCGCCGCGTCGTCGGCATCACTCGGGACACCGAGGATGGCGTAGAAGTCCTTCTCGAACCAGTCCTGGCTGGCCATCTCTCTCGCCGCCTCCTCGTGGACGTCTGACTGGTGACCATTCTCTGCGCCCTTCCCCGACTGTGCGAACCACGCTCCGCTCGACGCGCTCCTGCACGGTGATTCGAGCGGCTCTCGGTAGGCACAGCCGGGAAGGGATGTCGCCCTAGGCGGGCTGTGGCGGGTCGGCGACGGCAACCCGCGCCGGCCGGAGCACGTGGTCGCCAGCGCGGTAGCCGGGTTGGAGCACGGCGACCACGATCGTCGCCGAGCCTCCCTGAGGAAGGTCGGCGTCGGCATCCGGCCACGGGCCGTGCATGAGCGCCTCATGGCGGACCGGGTCGAACTCCTCGCCGGTGGCACCGAACCGTTGCAGCCCGTACTTGCCGAGCGTGGACTCGAGCTTGTCGGCGATGGCCGCGAACGGCCCCGTGGTGAGGTCGCCATGCTCGCGGGCGGCGTGGATGTCGTCGAGCACCGGCAGCACCGACTCGATGACGTCGTGCACCGCGCGCTCCTGCACCACGGCCCGGTCCCGATCAACCCGACGCTTGTAGTTGACGTACTCCGCCTGGAGTCGCTGGAGATCGGCGAGCCGCTCGGCCGCGAGGGCGGCCCCACCAGCGGGGTCATCGTGAGCAACGGCCGGAGCCGCCTCGGGCACGCCCGAGGCCACCTCCTCGCCGTCGCCGTCGTTCGCCACCTCGACGTCGCCCGGCTCGGCGCCGTCATCGGCATCGACGCCGTCCGGATGCAGATCCCGCCAGGGGTCGCGAGCGCCGGCATCCGCGGGGGTCGGCACCGCGGGCGAACCACCGTTGTCGGTGACCTCCCCGTCGGGTACGTCGTCGCCCAGGCGAGCGGCGGCGTCATCCGAGCGAGCCGCCGCGAGGTCCTCGCCCGGTGCCACCGGGTCGACGGGCTCGGTCACTTCTGCACCGGGGTGGCGTCGGCATCCGGGGTTGCGTCGGCAGCCGGCTTCGCGGCGTCGTCGTCCTCGACCACCTCAGCGTCGACAACGTCGTCGTCCGCGGAACCGGTGGAGCCGGGGGCGGCGCCGGCCGGCGTGCCGGCAGACTCGGCGCCCGGCATGTCGCCAGATTCGCCCTGCTCGGCCGCGGCCGCGTAGATCGCCGCACCCATCGCCTGGCTGGCCGTGTTGAGCGCATCGATCTTGGCCGTGACGTCCTCGGTGGAGGCACCGGAGTCGGCCTTGATCGCGTCCTTGAGCTCGGTGAGCGCGGTGTCCACCGGCTGGCGCAGTTCGTCGCTCACCTTGTCGCCGGACTCGGACAGGAACTTCTCGGTCGAGAACACCAGCGACTCACCGGTGTTGCGCGCCTCGGTCTCCTCGCGGCGCTTCTTGTCCTCCTCGGCGTGCGCCTCGGCATCCTTGACCATCCGCTCGATCTCCTCCTTCGACAGGGCGGACCCGCCGGAGATGGTGATCTTCTGCTCCTTGCCGGTGCCGCGGTCCTTGGCAGAGACGTTGACGATGCCGTTGGCGTCGATGTCGAAGGTGACCTCGACCTGCGGCACGCCGCGCGGTGCCGGCGCGATGCCGGAGAGTTCGAAGGTGCCGAGCGGCTTGTTCTGCTGGGCGATCTCGCGCTCGCCCTGGAACACCTGAATGAGCACGCTGGGCTGGTTGTCCTCGGCGGTGGAGAACACCTCGCTGCGCTTGGTCGGGATGGCCGTGTTGCGCTCGATGAGCTTGGTGAACAGCCCGCCCTTGGTCTCGATGCCGAGGCTCAGCGGGGTGACGTCGATGAGCAGGACGTCCTTGCGCTCCCCCTTGAGCACGCCGGCCTGGAGCGAGGCCCCGAGCGCGACCACTTCATCCGGGTTGACGCCCTTGTTCGGCTCCTTGCCGCCGGTGAGTTCCTTGACCAGTTCGGAGACCGCCGGCATCCGAGTGGAACCGCCGACGAGCACGATGTGATCGATGTCCGAGAGGTTGATGCCGGCATCGCGGATGACGTTCTGGAACGGCTGCTTGGCACGGTCCAGGAGGTCCTTGGTCATCTGCTCGAACTGAGCGCGGGTGAGCGACTCGTCGAGGTGGATCGGGCCGTTCTCGGACATGCTCAGGTACTGCAGGGAGAGGTTCGTGCTGGTCGCCGAACTCAGTTCCTTCTTGGCCTGCTCGGCGGCGTCGCGCAGTCGCTGCATGGCGATCTTGTCCTTGGCGAGGTCAACCCCGCTGGAGGTCTTCACAGTGGTGAGCAGGTGACTGACGATGCGCTCGTCCCAGTCGTCGCCGCCGAGCTTGTTGTCGCCGCTGGTGGAGCGCACCTGGATGGTCGAGAAGCCGTCCTCGGGGTCCTTGCCGACCTCGAGGAGCGAGACGTCGAAGGTGCCACCGCCGAGGTCGAACACGAGGATGAGCTCGTCTTCCTTGCCTTTGTCGAGCCCGTAGGCGAGGGCCGCCGCGGTGGGCTCGTTGACGATGCGCAGCACGTTCAGGCCGGCGATCTCACCGGCCTCCTTGGTGGCCTGGCGCTCGTGGTCGTCGAAGTACGCCGGCACGGTGATCACGGCGTCAGTGATGGTCTCGCCGAGGTAGGCCTCGGCATCCCGCTTGAGCTTCTGCAGGATGCGGGCGCTGATCTCCTGCGCGGTGTACTTCTTGCCGTCGATGTCGTCCGAGCCCCAGTCGGTGCCCATGTGCCGCTTGACCGAGCGGATGGTGCGGTCAGCGTTGGTGACGGACTGGCGCTTGGCGATCTCGCCGACGAGCACCTCACCGCCCTTGCTGAATGCGACGACCGACGGGGTGGTGCGGCCACCCTCGGCGTTCGCGATGATCGTGGGCTCGCCGCCTTCGAGGACGGCGACGGCGCTGTTCGTGGTGCCGAGATCGATGCCGACTGCACGTGCCATGGTTCTTCGGTCTCCTTGATGGGACGTCATTGTTGAGTCTGCTGCACGCAACTTAGCCGACACCGGATGACGCTCGCACGCCAGGTGCCCAAAGTTGCGTTCACCCCGCTCAACTCGAGCAGAGCGTGGGGTGTTCCCGCAGGCGATCCGAGAAGCACTCCCGCCCGATAGCGACACCTGGCGACGATCTGCGACACGCAGACGTATCACTCACCCTCGCGTGACTGTCTCCATAGGTGCGGCGTTCGGACATCGATGACTCGGGCGCGACGACGGCTGGACCGGAACGTCAGCAGGGGAATTGCCCGGTCTCGCTCGAGTCGCCATGCCGCCTACCCGAAGGAGTACCCCATGCGATACCAGCTCACCGACCCGTCAGGCACGACCGTGATCGGCGGTCGACTCACCACGGGCTTCACCGCAAGCGCACCACACATACGAAGCGCCCAGGTCCACGTTCCGGTCTTTGCCGAGCCGCCGGTCGTCGTCGCCACGACCGCAGGCCGAAGCGGGCTCGGCATCGACTCGTCGGTGGGGGGCAATCCGGGCGCAACAGTGGTCGTGTACGACGTCAACTACGTTCTCGCCGAGCCAGGTCACGCGACGCTCACCTTCAGCGCAAACAACACCGAGCCCGCCGAGCGGATCAGAAACGGAGACGGTCACGACATCGACGTCGACGTCGACTACATCGTGATCGGCAGGCTCGCATCGGACCCCGCGGCCTGACGACGCGGCGCGGGCCGCGCTGCTGCCGCAGGCTACGTAGCGAACGGGTCGACCGGGATGCCGAGGAACCCCACCTCGTGCTGTCGGAGGAGCGGCCCATTGGTCGCGAATGCCGAGCAGCCAGGGCATTCTCGAGGCACCGGTGACTCGCGTCGACCGCGTGGGTTCGATCTAGCCGCGGTCGTCACGATGATCGGAACGCTGATCGGCGGATGACGGGCATCCACGCCGGGACCGAACTCCGCACTCCCGCAGGGCGCTTCGTCAGAGCAGACCCGTGGTGAGATCTCACCGTCCAGTTCGGCATCATCGATGCCGAACTGATCCACCGTCATCCGACGCGGTCGGTCGGGGTCAGAGTCTGTCAACGGCCATCCGCTACGGGCCGCACTGCCGGCGGCATTGACCTCCGTGGCCAGGACGGGTAGCGCGGCCGGTCAGCGGGTCGCGAGGTACCCGAACAACCCCAGAAAGAACACCACGGCCACCACCATCCGGACCACATCGGTCACCGCCCAGGTGGCTCCGGCGATCCCGGCGATCTTCGTCCAGTTCTTGCTACTCCCCGTGCCTTGGGCGGCATACGGCCCGCCGGCCACCTGCATCGGATGGCCGCACGCCGGGCAGGAGACCGCCGCGGCCGACAGCGGACGAGTGCAGGCCGGGCAGGGGACGAGCGACATGGTGACCTCCGTTGACGCCGGGCTCCAGCGGCCCGTCACATAGGTGAGAGTAGGCCCGGGCCGAAAGAGTTCACGGCGGCTGCCGGGTCTGCCCGGTCACGGTCGAAGAGCCCGTGAAGGTCGTGAACCAACCGGCTCGGCCAGCCCTCTCAGGTGATAGATGGGCCGCCAGCGCCCCCACCATCGAGGAGCCAGTTATGTTCCCTGCCATGACCCGCACGACGAACCACCTCATTCGGCCGCTGGTCGTGGGGCTCGGGACGGCCGCGCTGATCGCCAGTCTGACGGCGTGCGGCACCGAGCGTGACGTCTCGCTGACGTCCGTCGGTGAGGCCACTCCAGGGGGCTGCGTCAGTTCCGGGGATGCCTCGGTCTGCATCGACGAGAACGGTGGCAGTGCGTCCGCCGGCGACTCGTCGGTGTCGGTCGGCCCCGACGGTGGCAGCGCGTCCGCGGGCGACTCGTCGGCGGGTCCGAGCAGCGGGCCGAGCGCGTCGGGCACGCCCTCGGGGGCGGCGACCTATCGCGACCCCACCCCTGAGTCCGGCGGCGGCGAGCGGCTCGGCACCTTCGGGGCCACCGGCCAAGTCGCCCTGATCGGGGCGGTGGCTCAGCAGGGTTCGGTCACCAAGGGCACCTGTGAAGCCAGAAGCGACATCCGCACCCTCACCGCCACCCTGCCCCGCGGCGGGCGGCTGGTCGTCGAGGCCACCGGCCCGGCCATCGGCACCATCACGGTGGCCACGGCGTCCGGGGAGTGGACTGGTGAGTGGGTCGGCAACCTGGAGGACGTGGTGTTCCTCTCGCCGACCAGCATGCGGCTGGATGGCGCGTCGCTGGCCGGCGATGGCACCGTCACGGTGTCCGGCATCTTCAACTGCTGACCCCACCGGGGCCTTCCTGTCCACGCCAACCGGCCCCCACACCTGGTCCGGGTGCCCCGCCGCACAGTCGGGACGCCCGGACTGCGGTTCACCAGCGGATGGTCAACCCGGACAGCACGTCCTCGGCGGACGGTCCTCCGCCCGGCCCGGCGATGGCGACGTAGACCGTCCCACGGGGGTGCTGCAGTCCGATCTCGGTGAAACTCTCTCCGCCGGGGCACCGGCTCCAGACGAAAGCGGTGCCACTGAGGTCGTCGGCGGTAATCGACTGAGCGGCAACCGCGCCGCACTCAGCGTGCCGGACTGCGGACGCCACACCGGCGGCAGGAACTCGACGCGTCGCGGCCGCGACCAGCACCCGATGGTCACCGCGGGCGAGGTTGATGCCGGACGACCTCACGGTCACCCCGGGAACCGAGGGCACGCTGCTCCCGCTCGTGGTCGCCCAGCCGGGGGTCAGCCGCGCGGCCACGACGTCATCCGGCGAGGAGTAGGTGGAGGCCCGGCCCCAGACCGCCGCGCCTCCGACGGACACCACGCCGACCGTGGCGATCGCCACGCCGGCGACGAGGCCGCGCCGAACGACCTGGCGCGGCCGGCCCGGCGTCGCCGCTGGGCTGGCCGCCTGTGGGGGGTCCAGCGCGGCAGCCGGCCCGGGCCCGGAGCGACGCCGGATGACGGGCGACCGGACGACATCGGGCGGCGGCATGGGCGGCGACGCCAGCGCGTGCCGCAGGTCACGGATCAGGTCACTCGCCTGGGGTGGGCGGGCCGCCGGGTCCTGGTCCATCGCGCGACTCACCACGCCACGGGCAGCGGGCGGCAGGGGATCGTCGAGTAGCGCCCCGGCCAGGACCGCCAACGCGTAGACATCGCTGGCCGGGCCGACGTCGGTCGAGTACTGCCGTTGCTCGGGCGCGCGATAGTCGCCGGTGCCGGCCGGTTGGGTCAGACCTGAGGCCCAGTGCAGGTCTTTGGCGACGCCGAGGTCGGCAAGCAGCACCCGCTGTCCAGGCAAACCGTCCGGCGCCGGACGGTTCAGCAACAGAACGTTGTGCGGGTTGACGTCCCGGTGCACGATTCCGTGGGAGTGCAGCACGTGCAGGCCCAGGGCGACTTGGTGCAGCACCGCGAGCGCTTCGTCCGCCGGCAACGGCCCGGCCGTCAGCCGGTCGGCCAGGCACCCGTCATCCGCGTAGGTCATCACCAGGTAGGGCCGCCCGTCATCCAGCGTTCCTACGTCGTAGACCCGCACCACCCGGTCGCTGTCGACCCGCCGCAGCAGCCTGGCCTCGGTGAGAAACCGTTCGCGCACGTCGGCCCGGCGGGCCCAATTGTCGGCCAGCACCTTGATCGCGACCGCGCCGTCCAGATCGGGGTCGAACGCTTGCCACACCGTGGCGAAGGCTCCACTCCCGAGCGGCCGACACACCCGCAAGCGACCCACGTGCTCGGGCAGGTCCATGGGCCTATCCTGCCTGAACGGGCGGTGGGGGTGGGCGGCCGACCGGTGCCGCTACGGTGAGGCCGTGATCGAATCGGCAGCCGAGAAGGTGGACCAGGCCGACGAGTTGGATCGGCTCGCCCGTCAGGCCGCAGCCGGCGACGCGGCTGCCCTGAATCAGTTACTCACTCTCGTGCGTCCTCAGGTGTTGCGCCGATGCCAACGGGTGCTCCCCTACGTCACGGACGCCGAGGACGCGTGCCAGGAGGCGTTGCTGGCCGTGGCCCGGGGAATCAGTTCCTTCGAGGGGCGTAGCCGATTCACCACCTGGATGTTCCCGGTGGTGGCCCGGAGTTCCTTTGCCACCTACCGGCGGATGCGCAGCCACGCGCCGGTGCTGGCTGGAGAGGTTCCCGACATCGCCGACCCGCGCCGGATGAGCGTCCTGGCCGGCGCCCGGGTCGACCTCGTCGATGCCCTGGAGAAACTCACCGACAGCAAACCGCACGTGGTCGAGCCGGTGGTGCTGCGTGACCTGATGGGGATGTCGTACGACGAGATCGCGGAACGCATGGCCATACCGGTGGGTACCGTCAAGTCACGGATCAACCACGGCCGCGCCGCCCTGCGCGAAACCCTCACCCCACCCGGTCGATGAGAGTCGATGACGCGCACCGCGAGTTCGTGTCGGCAGCCCAGCGCTGGTTCGCCGGCGACCGGCCGGGGCGGCGATCTGCCCCGGATGACGCCCGCATGATCGTGCCGCTCGCCTCGTGATCACCACCACCGTGCGCCAGCCCCGGTCAACGAACGCGACCTGAGCCCCGGGGCCCGTACCAGAGCACAGAACGCGCCTCAGCGGTCGAGCAGGTGGCGAAGTCCGGTGGTGTCACTTGGTCTCGTTGGGGTGCCTGGTGTGCACGTCGATGAGGTGCACGGTCTGGCCATCGACGTAGAACCAGATCCGCGCTCCCCCAGCGAGTTTGTGCTGCCACCGGGCATGGGCCGTGCCTGCGTGGGTCACTGTGGCGAGCCCACCCCTCAACCGGTAGTTGGTGGGCCTGGCCTGGTCAGGATGGCGGGTGATGAAGTCCCAGGCGTCGGCGACTGCGTTGCGCTGGGTGGCCAGCACGTCACGCCATCCGACCTGAGCTTCCCTGGTGGCGTGGACGATGGTGAACTCGGCCTTCTTGGTGGGCCGGGGAACTGCCTGGTCGCGTCCGCTCA
>JBOFLG010000169.1:0-11958 GCA_051657745.1 Dermatophilaceae bacterium
CACCAGCCACGCACCGACCGTCCGCGAGACCCCAGGGACACCACCGGCAGTGCCAGCCACACCCACCACCACCAGCCCCACGGCGGTAGCCACCGACGCCTCGCCCACGAACGGAAGTGCCACGCTGGCCGCCACGAAGAGCACCACCACGACCAGGCCGAGCCACGGCTGGATCGCCGTCACCGCACCGAGCGCGCATGCGGCTCCCTTCCCGCCCCGGCCACGCAGGAACGGGCTGTACATGTGGCCCACGACCACAGCCAGCCCGGTGACGAGGGCCGGCACCACGCCCACGGCTCGCAGCACGAGCAGCGTCGGCAGGTACGCCTTGGTCACGTCAAGAGCCAGCACCAGGAGGCCCCACCCGCGGCCGAGCACCCGGCCGGCGTTGGTCGCGCCGGGGTTGCCGGAGCCCGCCACCCGCACGTCCCGGCCGAGGGCTCGCGCGACGAGCACCGCCGGGTTCACCGCGCCGAGCGCGAACCCACCCGCGGCGACCAGCAGCATCCGCACCACGGTGAACTTACCCCGTATTCAGTGGGCCAGTCGGGGCACGACCGCGACCGCCAGGGTGCCCGGCCCGACATGCGCCCCCACCACCGCGCCGAGCTCGACCAGGCCGATGGTGACCTGCGCGGGCAACTGGGCACGCAGCCGGCCGGCCAGCCGAGTGGCCCGCTCCGGGGAGTCTAGGTGCTGCACGGTGACATCGGCACCGGTTGCCCCGGCCGGCAAGCCGGCTACGGCGTCGGCCGCGAGTTCCTCGAGCCGGGCGATCGCCCGACCCGACGTACGCACCTTCTCCAGAGGCACGATCCGCCCGTCGTGCAGCCCGAGGATGGGCTTGATCGCGAGCGCCGATCCGAGCAACGCACCGGCGGTACCGATCCGTCCGCCACGCCGGAGGTATTCGAGGGTGTCGACGTAAAAGACCACCGTGGATGCCGTGCACGTACCGGTGACCAGGCGCGCCACGTCCTCGGCGACGGCACCGCCGGATGCCGCCCGTGCCCCGGCGAGCACCGCGTGACCCATCGCCATCCCGAGGGAGCGGGAGTCGATGACGGTGACCGGGACCGGAGACCGAGCGGCGGCGAGCTCGGCCCCGCCAATGGTGCTCGACATCGCTCGGGACAGATGCACTGACACGACGGCGTCAGCCCCGGCGGCAGCACACGCCTCGTAGACCTGGGCGAAGGCGGCCGGCGACGGGCGGGATGTCGATACCGGCGTGAACCGCCGCAGCGCCTCGGCGACGCCGGCGGCTTCGACGTCAACGCCCTCGCGGTGCTCCCGGCCGCCGATAACAACGTGCAACGGCACGACCCGCACGCCGAACCGGTCGGCGAGATCGGCCGGCAGGTAGGCCGTGGAGTCGGTGACGAGCGCGGTGGGCACGCTCGCAGGCTAGTACTGGCGGGCTCGTCATCCGGTCCGGGACGCGAGCTTGGCGGCACGTGCGGCACGCTTCTCCACGAACCGGGCCGCGTCGATGTCGAGCGCGCTGACGGTGGCTGCCAGCTCGTCACGGGCTGCCTCACCCTCGGGCCCGAGTCCGGTCAGGTCGAATATCCCCCACTGCCGCAGCAGCGGCGCGACGATGTCGTCGTGGTGGATACGGAGGTCGTAAATGCCGGCCATCGCCATCTGCATGGCTTTGCGGCCGAACCCCGGAATGACTGCGCCCGGCATCTGGAAGGTCCGCACCTCGTCGGCGATGGCCCGCACCGTCTGGTCGGGGGTCAGTTCGAGCGCGGCCTGAATGATGTTGCGGTAGAAGATCATGTGCAGGTTCTCGTCCTTGGCCACCCGAGTCAGTAGCTTCTCGGCGAACGGCTCCTGGGTGTAGCGGCCGGTGTTGCGATGCGACACCCGGGTGGCGAGTTCCTGGAACGACACGTAGGCGCACATGCCCAGGAGTGGTTTGTCGCCCGTGTCGTACCCGGTCTGCATCGTGTCCATCCGGGCCCGTTCAAGTTCCTCAGGGTCCACGCCGCGGGTGACGAGCAGATAGTCGCGGATGCAGAACGCGTGGCGCCCTTCCTCCGCGGTCCACCGGCCGACCCATTCGCCCCACGCGCTGTCCCGGCCGAATGCCCGGTCGATCTCGCGGTGATAGCTCGGCAGGTTGTCCTCGGTGAGCAGGTTGACCTCGAGCGCGGTACGCGCGATCGGCGACAACTGACTCTGCTCGAGCGACCACGGCTCACCACCGAGTTCGGCGAAGTCGCGGCCGAGTGACCACGGCACGTACTCGTGCGGCATCCACTCCTGCGCGGCGCTGAGGTGGCGGTCGAGATTCTCGGCCACGACGGGCTCGAGCTCGGTGAGCAACTGGGTCGTCTCGAACTCGGCCATCAGTTCTCCTCAGGTGGATGGGGCACGGCAGCACCCACCATCCCATCACGGTACCGGTGGTGCGCACGAGACCGGATAGCGAGGCCCGACGACGGTGCCGCACGGTGGGGTCGCGCACCGGCCGCTCGTGGCGGCCCGCGGCGACTACCAGGGCAGCGAGATGTCGAGCTCACCCGAGTCGTGCACCGGGCGCCATCCTCGGTCGTCATAGATGTACTCCGACCGTGGGCCGCGAGCTGCCAGTTGCGTCACGGCATCGAGCAGCCGGTCGACGTGCTCGGTGGTACTCGCCAGGCCCGCACTCGCCCGGATCGCCGTCTCATGGACGGTGTCGTCGTCGCCGAGGAGGGCATCGACAAGCCGGTGAGCGCAGAACTTCCCGGCGCGGACCCCGATGCCGTGCTCGGCCGACAGCGCGGCAGCCACGAGACCGCTGTCCAGGCCGTCGATGGTGAAGGTCGCCACCGGGCCGCGCTCGTGCGCCTCGGCAAAGAGCGAGTACGTCCGGACCCCCCGGATCGCCCGCAGCCCGTCAAGCAGCCGGGTCGCCAGTCGAGCCTCGTGTGCCTCGATCGCGGCCCGGTGTTGGCGGAACGTCGCGCAGGCCGCGGCCAGCCCCACCGCACCGAGCACGTTGGGGCTGCCGGCCTCGTGCCGGGCCGAACCACTGGCCCAGGTCGTGCCGCTCGCGGTCACCGACGAGGTGGCGCCGCCGCCGATGAGGTAGGGCCGAGCGGCATCCAGCCAGTCCCGCCGGCCCACCAGCGCCCCGGCGCCAAACGGAGCGTGCATCTTGTGCCCGGAGAACACCAGCCAGTCGGCCCGAAGGTTCTCCAGATCAACCCGCCGATGCGCCACCAACTGCGCCGCATCAACGAGCACCCGGGCACCATGTCGACGCGCGAGCCCAGCCAGCCGCCGGACTGGCCACAATTCACCGGTGACGTTTGAGGCACCAGACAGCACCACCAGTACGGGACGCGGGGTGGCCCCGGCCCCGGCCCGGAGCGAGCGAAGTGCCTCGCCCAGCAGCATCTCGGCATCGGCGACGCTGTGCGGCACTCGCAGACGCACCGCCGAGCCGGCCGGCCAGGGCAGCAGGCTCGCGTGATGTTCGGACTCGAACACCACCACGCTGGTCCCCCGCGGGAGCGCGCGCGCCAGCAGATTCACGGCATCGGTGGTGTTGCGGGCAAACACCGCGACGTCGTCCTTGCGTGCGCCAACGAACCGCGCCACTTCCTCTCGCGCGGCCTCGTAGTACCGGCTGGTGACGCGGGAAAGCCAGCCGGTACCGCGGTGCACGCTCGAGTAGGTTTCGGAGGCAACCTCGACCGCTCGGGCGACGCGTTCCAGCGGCGGCGTCGACGCGGCGTGGTCGAGATCGGCGTACTCGACGGTGGTCCCCCAGACGGTCGGAACCGCCTTGGGCCGGATGACGCCCGGCAGCGTCCCAGCGCTCCCGGCGGTGCCTTCGGTGCGCGTCGGCCGTGCGGTTCGGGCCGGTTCGGGCGTGACACTCGCGTCCGAACCTGCCGGTGGCTCGGCGGGCGACTCTTCCTGATCCGCCGCACCAGATCGGCGCAGACGGGTGAGTGCACGTCGCCGGATCACGTCGCGCGTGGACTCCATCGCGCGAGGCTGGTCGGCATCGGCTGGTCGGTGGGTGTGGGCGATAGTTATCTCGGCTCCCCGGCTACTCGTGGACCCCGAGTCGAAGATCGGGACCCGCGCTTGCCAACGCCGCTGCGGCGCCGACCTTGTCGTCACCCGGAGCACCCCACCGCGGCGGAGGGTTGCCGGCCAGCAAGCCGGGGCTTGGCGCTGACACTCATGACCTTTCGCGGGCAGAAACTTACGGCATATCACACGGCGGGGTCAGTCGGCATCCACAACGCGAGACAACCACGATCAGAGATGACTCCGCCAGCGGCGGTAGTCAAACATAGTGCCGACGGGGTTCAGCCGCCGGGTGTCACCGTCACCGTCGGGCCCGGCGCTGTCGTGACACAGACTCCGCCCTGAAGCACCCATCGGTTCGGGCACGCGGCCGGCACGGTGGTGGTGGTGCGAGGCACCGGGAGCGACGTCGGCGGTGCGGGGGTGGGCACGGGCTCCGACGGCGACAGCGTCAGATAGGCGAGGACCGCCACCCCGAGTCCGGCGCATACTCCCACGACCACCGCCCTGATCATCGACACCGTGACCTCCAGCACTCTCGAACTATTCCAGTGCGGCAACGACACCAGCCAACCCACGTAACCCCTGGCAATCGGCTCCGGTCCGGACCGCGACAACGGTGGCGGCCGACGATACACTCGGCCCTCCGGTGCCAGGCCGCCCCGATTCGCCCGCGCCACCCGCCACCCACCACGCCCGCGCCACCCTCATTGTCCCGCCTGTTTTCTGAAGGGAGGCGAGCACGTGCGACCACTACTCAATGCCCGCCAGCGCGACCGTTCGCGTGCGCTCCTCGGTGCGCTGAGCGGCACGGTTGCCGCGGTTGCTGTTGGTTCCACCGGCGCCCTTGCCGCCGTCGTGGCGCGGGAGAGTCACGACGAGGAGGTGGCTCGAGCCGAAGCGAAGGCCGCCGCGCAGGCAGCGGCGAGCCGCGAGCACCACTCCGCCCTCGTGGAGTGGGCGCGCAGGAACCCGGTGACGGTGGCGACGCCTCGCCCGACGCGTACCGTGATCGGGCCGGAAGTTCTCGTCGAGGCGTCTGGAGCGGGGTCAGCGACTCCGGGATCAGCCGCTCGGGGGTCAGCGGCTCGGGCTGCTGAGCAGACCGGCCGAGCCGGCGGCGGGTCGGTCCGGGGCGCGAAGAAGTCCGGAGGGGGTTCGGGCGACGTGTCCACGGTCCCCGGTGGCAGCCCAGGCGGATCCGAAGCCCCGGACCAGTCGCCGACGGCCGCACCACCACCCACCACGCCACCTCCGCCGCCATCCAGCACACCTCCGCCACCTCCGCCACCGCCGCCAGCACCGCCACCGCCGCCACCGAGCCCCCCGGTGACGAGCACCGGGTCATGACCGCGGTCGGCGCCCCAGGCCGCCGGCCTACCGCCGACCCACACGAACGCCACGAGACGCGGTCGTGGGCGGCGCTCGGCACCTACGTGGAGGTGAGCGCGGCCGGCGACCTCGTCGACTCCGCTGCCGCCATCGTCACGCAGGTACTCGCCGAGGTAGATGCGGCATACAGCCGGTTCCGGCCGGACAGCGACCTAGAGCGCGCCAACACCACCGCAGGACCGGTCACGGTCGCGCCGGTGACTGTGGCCGCGGTGCGGCTGGCGCTGGAGGCGGCCCGCGCCACCGACGGACTCGTCGACCCCACCCTGGGCGGCGTGCTAGCCGGCGCAGGCTACGACCGCACGTTCGCGCTCGTTCCGGCCGACGACCCATCGCCCGCCTCCGTACCGGTGCGGTCAGGGTCCTGGATGGACGTGGTCGTCACCGACACCACTATTACCGTCCCACCCGGTGCGGCTCTCGACCTCGGCGCGACCGGGAAGGGGTTCGCCGCCGACCTCGCGGCACTGACCGTTGCAGACCGGCTGGGGGCGCCGGTCCTGGTCGGCGTGGGAGGTGACCTGCGGGTAGCCGGGCCACCGGCGCCGGCGCACCGGGTGGTCGTCGGGCACAGCGTGGCCGACCTCGCGGCCGGCGGTGAACACCTCGAGATCGTCCTCAGGCATGGCGGGCTGGCGACATCCAGCACGTCAGCACGACGGTGGCGCAGAGGCGGGCGCCAATGGCATCACCTCGTTGACCCTCGGAGCGGGGCTCCCGCCATCGGGCCGTGGCGCACCGTGACCGCGCTCGGTCACACAGCCACCGCCGCCAACACCGCCAGCACCGCCGCCATCGTCCTCGGGTCCGCAGCACCGGACTGGCTCGCCGACCGGCACGTCGCCGCGCGGCTGGTCACCGACGACAACCGCGTCGTTCGTACCCCGGCGTGGGACGCCGCCGGCATCGAGGTGCAGCGGTGACCGCATCGGTGCTGTGGTTCGCGAACCGTGGGACGGGCATCGTGTTGCTCGCCCTGATGACGATGACCACGGTGTTCGGCGTGTTGGCCACCCGGCGCACCACCGGGCCGACCTGGCCGCGGTTCGTGACCCAGGGCCTGCACCGCACGCTCGCCGGCCTGACGGTGCTTCTTCTCCTGGTCCATGCAGGCTCCGCCGTCGTCGATGAATACGTCGATATCCGCTGGTGGGAGATGTTTGTCCCGATCGGCAGCAGCTATCAGCCGTGGTGGCTCGGCGTCGGGTCGCTGGCCCTCGACCTCGTCGTGCTGGTCATGGCGACGTCGCTGTTTCGCAGCCGGTTGCCGCACCGACTGTGGTCGGCGGTGCACCTCACCGCGTACGCCGCATGGCTGGCAGGGTTGGTGCACGGCATCGGGATCGGCACCGACTCGGGTCGCCCCTGGCTGGTCGCCGGCTACGCCGTGTCCGGTGCGGCCGTCGCGGCGGCGGCGCTCGTTCGCCTGGTCGACCTCGGGCGAGCCAGACGCCGGTGGTCGACGTGATCCACCCGGCCAGGTCGGTCGCGGTGACCGTGGGGCCGCTCGTCCTCGCCGGCGCGCGCGATGGCACCGACCTGGCAGCGCACCGGGACCGGGTCGGCGCGCTGCCCGCCATCCGGCTCCGGCAACTGCTGGCACTGACCCGGGACGCGGCCGTGCGTGGACGCGGTGGCGCTGGGTTTCCGATGGCCCGCAAGCTCCAGACCGTCGACCGGTCGCGGGGTCGGATCGGCACCCGTCGGCCGGTGATCGTGATCAACGCCGCCGAGGGCGAACCCGCGAGCGCCAAGGACACCGCACTCCTCCAGGTAGCGCCTCACCTCGTGCTCGACGGCGCTGTGCTCGCCGCCCGGGCGCTGCGCACCCGCGAGGTGCACATCGTCACGTCGGCGGACCGACCATGGGGTGCAGCGGCGGTCACCACCGCGCTCACTCAGCGCGACGACGGCGTGTCCTGGCGGCACCAGGTGACCACCGGAGGTTTCGTCTCCGGACAGGCCCGCGCCGTGGTCGAGCTGCTGTCCGGGCGCGCGAACCTGCCGGTGACTTCCCGAGTACCGGAAGCCGTGCGCGGCATCCGTGGGCGCCCGACACTCGTATCCAACGCGGAGTCCCTCGCCCACCTCGCCGCCCTGGTCCGCACCGGCGCCGACGCGTACGCCTCGCTCGGCGCACCCGGTGAGCCGGGGACCACGCTGCTGACCCTGACCGGCCCACCTGGTGACGACGGGCGATTCCGCGACGTGCGGGTGGTGGAAGTGGCGCACGGCAGCCCGGCGTCCAGCCTGCTCGACGACGATGCGCTCGAGGCGCCGGTGCTCCTTGGCGGCTTTCATGGCACCTGGCTGGGCCCCGAGCAGGTGCGACGACTCACCTGGTCGGGCACCGCGTCCCACCCCGGAGTGGCGCTGGGGGCAGGAGTCGTGCTGACCCTGCGCGGCGGCGGCTGCCCGGTGCACGAGACCGCGCGGTACGTCGCCTACTTGGCGGCTCAGAGCGCTCGCCGGTGCGGTCCGTGCCGGTTCGGTCTCCCCGCGCTCGCCCGCGAGGTGTCGGCGCTCGACGGCGGTGCCGACACCCGTGGCCCCATTCGTGAGTTGGTCGGCCTGGTCGACGGGCGCGGAGCGTGCGCTCATCCCGACGGCACCGCCCGCCTGGTCCATTCCCTGCTCACCCACCTCGAGGCCGAGGTCGACACCCATCTCCACGGCGGGTGCAGCTGCGACTCGTCGATGCGAGTGGCCGCCCCATGACCTCGCGACGTACGGATCGACCGCACGTGCTCGTCGTTGACTGGCAGCAGTGCCAGGCTCACGGCCTGTGCGCCGAACTGCTTCCTGAACGCGTGCTGCTTGACCCGTGGGGATATCCAGTGGTCACCGGAACTGTGGGCGAGGCCTCCCTGGGTCACGCGCGCGCGGCCGTCACCGCCTGCCCTCGGCAAGCCCTTCGCCTCGACCGCGGGTGACCGGGACCGCGGCCCCCACCGACCCCGATCCCCTCCCCCCAGCGGTGGAGGCCAGCGTCCGCGGGACACAGTCGGGGAAGCGGGCGGGTGGGTGGTTACACCGGGACCACGTTGACGACCTTCGGTGCGCGCACCACAACGGTGCGGATGCCGTCCGGCACCGACGCTTGGACCTTCGGTGAGGCCAGGGCCAACTCGCGCAGGGCGTCGTCGGTGATGTCGCACGCCACCTCGAGCCGGTCGCGTACCTTGCCGCCCACCTGCACCACGCAGGTGACGGTGTCATCGACGAGCAGGGCCGGGTCCGCGACCGGAAACGGCTCGTAGACAATGGACGTGGGGTGGCCGAGCCGCGTCCAGAGCTCCTCGGCGATATGCGGAGCCAATGGCGCGACCATGAGAACCAGTTTCTCGGCGGCCTCTCGAGGGACGCCGCCGGTGAGCTTGGTGAGCGCGTTGCCCAACTCGGTCAGCCGCGCGATCGCGGTGTTGAACGAGAGGGTGTCGTAGTCGGTGCGCACCGCATCGATGGTGCGGTGCAGCACTCGGGCCGTGGCGTCGTCGAGCGGCACGTCGACCACCGTGACGGCACCGGTCTCCTCGTCAATGACGTTGCGCCACAGGCGTTGCAGGAAGCGCTGGCTGCCGATGACGGCACGCGTGTCCCACGGCTTGCTCTGCGCCAGCGGGCCCAGGCCCATCTCGTACAGGCGGAACGTGTCGGCGCCGTACGCGGCGTACATCTCGTCGGGGCTGACCATGTTCTTCAGTGACTTGCCGATCTTCCCGAACTCCCGGGTCACCGGCTGGCCCTGCCAGCTGAAGGTGCCGTCGGCGCCCTCCTGCACCTCCGCGGCCTCCACCGGCTGCCCCCGCTCGTCGCGGTAGGCCGCGGCCTGGATGTAGCCCTGGCTGAAGTAGGTGCGGAACGGCTCGGCACTGCTCAGGTGCCCCAGGTCGTGCAGCACCTTGTGCCAGAAGCGGGCGTAGAGCAGGTGCAGCACGGCGTGCTCGACGCCACCGACATACAGGTCGACGCCGCCGGGGTCGCAGGTGCCCGGTGCGGCGCCGGCGACGGGCTCGGGGCGTGGCCCCATCCAGTACGCCTCGTTCTCGGGGTCAACGAGCGCCGCGGCGTTCTGGGGGTCGAGGTAGCGCAGGTAATACCAGCACGACCCGGCCCAGTTCGGCATCGTGTTGGTCTCGCGGCGATACCGGCGGGTGCCCCGGCCGTCGCCGAGGTCGAGGACGACGTGCACCCACTCGTCGACCCGGGACAGGGGCGGTTCGGGCTCGCTCGCCGCGTCCTCAGGGTCGTAGGTCTTGGGGCTGTAGTCGGGAACGTCGGGCAGCTCGACCGGCAGCATCGAGTCGGGGACGCCGTGGGCGGTGCCGTCCTCGTCGAAAACCACGGGGAACGGCTCACCCCAGTAGCGCTGGCGGCTGAACAGCCAGTCGCGCAGTTTGTAGCTGACGGTGGGGGCGCCGACCCGCGTGGCCTCGAGCCAGGGGGTCATGGCGGCCGTGGCGTCGGCCACCCCGAGCCCATCGAGGCTGAGGTCGGCGTTAGCGGAGTTGATGGCCGGCCCTTCGCCGGTGAAGGCGGTGCCCTCGTCGTGCCCGAGCGTGGGCCGCACCGTGCGGATGATCGGCAGGTCGAAGGCGGTGGCGAAGTCCCAGTCGCGCTGGTCCTGGCCGGGCACCGCCATGATCGCACCGGTGCCGTAGCCCATGAGGACGTAGTCGGCGACAAAGACGGGGATGGTCGTCCCGGTGACCGGGTTGACCGCCCAGCCGCCGGTGAAGACGCCGGTCTTGTCTTTGCCCTCGCTCTGGCGCTCGACGTCGTTCTTTCGCGAGGCGGCACGTCGGTAGGCGGCCACGGCATCCGTCGGGGTCGCGGCGCCGCCGGTCCAGGCGTCCTGGGTGCCCTCGGGCCAGGCGCCAGCGGGGACGAGCTCGTCGATGAGCGGGTGCTCGGGGGCGAGCACCATGAAGGTCGCGCCGAAGAGGGTGTCGGGTCGGGTGGTGAAGACCTCGATACCGGTGCCGGGCGCGGCGGGGACGCCCACGGCGTCGTCGCCGGTCGGGACGCCGTCGGCCAGGACGGGGAAGGTGACCCGGGCGCCGTGGCTTCGGCCGATCCAGTTGCGCTGCATGGTGGTGACCTTCTCGGGCCAGTCCACGCGGTCCAGGTCGTCGGCGAGCCGGTCGGCGTAGGAGGTGATCCGCATCATCCACTGGCGCAGGTTGCGCCGGAACACGGGGAAGTTGCCGCGCTCGGAGCGACCCTCGGTGGTGACCTCCTCGTTCGAGAGCACGGTACCGAGGCCGGGACACCAGTTGACCGGCGCCTCGGACGTGTAGGCGAGGCGCTGGGCATCGAGGATTCCGGCGCGCTCGACCTCGGAGAGGTCGTCCCAGCCTCGGCCGTCCTCGTCGGGCAGGGCGCGGATGCCGCGGCGGTACTCCTCGACGAGTTCGCCGATGGGGCGGGCGCGTCCGGTGCCGCCGTCGGGGCGCTCGGCGTCCGCGTCGTACCAGGAGTTGAAGATCTGCAGGAAGATCCACTGCGTCCAGCGGTAGTAGTCGGGGTCCATCGTGCGCAGCGAGCGGCGGTCGTCGTGGCCCAGCCCGAGGCGGCGCAGCTGGCGCGCCATGATGACGATGTTGTCCTCGGTGGTTGTGCGCGGGTGCTGGCCGGTCTGCACGGCGTACTGCTCGGCGGGCAGGCCGAAGGCGTCGTAGCCCAGGCAGTGCAGGACGTTCTTGCCGAGCATCCGGTGGTAGCGCGCGAAGACGTCGGTGGCGATGTAGCCCAACGGGTGGCCGACGTGCAGACCGGCGCCGCTCGGGTACGGGAACATGTCGAGCACGAGCAGATGCCCGGCGGAGTGCTCGGCCACACCCTCGGGGTCGGCCCACGGCCCGGCGGGGTTCGGCGCGTGGTACGTGCCGCGCTCCTCCCAGCGGTCCTGCCAGGCCACCTCGATCTCGCCGGCCAGCTCGGCGGTGTACCGGTGCGGGGTCTCGCTCATCTCGTCCTCGTCGTCATCCGTGCTGGTGGTCGGTCTGCGCCCACAAAAAAACCCCTCGCAGATGGAGGGGTCGCCGCGCGGGTCGTGGCCGGCGCGGCTAGGTCAGGAGCAGCGGCCTGGTCATGCCACCCAGGGTAGCGCAGTGCCGGCGGATGACGCCGGGCCGACCGTGGCCACGCCCGCACCGCACCCGCTGCACCCGGCTCCTGATTCGACAGCCCATCGGTTGTCGCAGGTCACCCCCACTGGTGGCCTGCCCATCGCGGGCCGTGTCGTCACCGCATGTGACGATGTGCTCATGACGGCACTCTCCGACTTCAGCGCGACGACCCTCACCGGCCAGGAACGCGCCCTGTCCGAGTACGACGGCAAGGTCGTGCTCGTCGTCAACACGGCGAGCAAGTGCGGGTTCACCCCACAACTCGAGGGCCTGGAGAAGTTGTACGAAGAACTTCAGGACGACGGGCTCGTGGTGCTCGGCTTCCCGTGCAACCAGTTCGGCCACCAGGAGCCGGGGAGTGCGGAGGAGATCAGCGACTTCTGTCAGCTCACCTACG